>NZ_JBQQBQ010000003.1:0-438395 GCF_052245915.1 Nonomuraea sp. 10N515B | reverse complement strand
TCACCAAGCCGGACCGCACCCAGTTCTTCTTCGACGAGGAGGGCTTCCAGTCCGCGATCGTCGACAAGAACGGCAACACCATGGCGTTCACCTACGAGCGCCGCCACTCCAACAACAAGCCCACCAAGTTCCTGCAGTACATCACCGACGCCGCCGGCCGCCAGACGCTGACCTTCGACTACTACAAGAAGGGCCAGGACTACACCTACGTCAACGACGCCGGCCAGGAAGTCAGTGACACGAAGCTGACCAACCCGCACATCATCGACAACGTCGAGTCGATCACCGACATCGCCGGCCGCACGGTCACCTTCACCTACACCGACAAGGGCCTGATGGCCAAGATGGTCGACGGCGCGGGCGACGATGGCGCGAAGACGTTCGGCTTCACCTACGACGCCACCCAGGGCACCAAGAACGTCAAACTCGTCAACGTCACCGACCCGCGGGGCAACAGCACCAAGCTGGCCTACTACGAGGCGACGAACGACCCCAAGGACAAGTGGGAGCTCGAAACCCTCACCGACCGCGAGAACGGCATCACCCACTTCGACTACGTCGACCCCGACGGCCCGGGCGAGGCGAGGATCCATGCCACCGTCACCGACCCGCTCCAGCACGCCACGAAGTACGAGCTGGACGCCTTGGGCCGCCCCGAGAAGATCATCAACGCCAAGCAGGAGACCACCCGGCTGGTGTGGGAGCCCGATCACAACGTCACCGACCTGATCGAGGCCAGCGGGCAGCCCAACGAGGCGGTCACCAGCTGGACGTATGACCAGAAGACCGGCTACCCGCTGACGATCACCGACGCCGAGGCCAACAACGCCGAGGTCACCAAGGCGACGGTGCTGGACTACTACCGCGGCCTGGGCGGCTACGTCGCCGACCTGAAGACCAAGACCAGCCCGGAGGGCCGCTCCTGGGCCTTCGGCTATGACGCCAACGGCAACCTGAAGACGGTCACCGACCCGCTCGGCGTCCCGACGCCGGACGCGACGGACTACACCACCTTCTACGACTACGACCCCGTCGGCCAGCTGGCCAAGGTCATCGACGCCAGAGACAACCCCACCACGTTCACCGACTACCACGCCTCGGGCTTCCCGGAGAAGATCACCGACGCCGACAGCAACGTCACCACCACCGGCTACGACGTGCGCGGCAACGTGCTGTCGGTGACCGACGCGCTGGGCAAGACCACCAGCCAGACCTACGACATCTTCAAACGTCCGCTGGAGTCCAAGGTCCCCAAGGACCAAGACGCCTCCCCACCGGTGTTCATCACCACCCCGGCCCCGGTCTACGACCGCAACGACAACATCACGAAAACCACCGCCCCCAACGGCGCCGTCGCCACCGCCACCTACGACAAGGCCGACCAGCTGCTCGAGTCGGTGCTGCCCAAGGACACCGAGACGGGGCCCGAGCGCAAGGCCACCTTCACCTGGGACCTGGCCGGCAACCTCAAGACCCAGACCGAGCCCAAGGGCCACCTGACCGGCGCAAACGCGGCCGACTTCACCACCACCTACACCTACGACCCGATCTACCAGCTGACCGACGTCCTCAACGCCGACGTCGCCAACGGCAACCGCCAGAACAAGATCTCCTACGAGTACGACAACGTCGGCAACACCATCAAGGTCATCGACCCGCGCAAGAACGCCACCACCGACAGCGCCGACTACACCGCGTTCTACACCTACGACCTCAACCACCGCGTCAAGACCGTCAAGGACGCCGCGGGCTTCGAGACGTCCACCGAGTATGACCTGGACGGGCTCGTCGTCGGCCAGACCGACCAGGACAACAACAAGACGATCACCGCCTACAACGCACGCGGCGACGTCACCGAAACCAAGGTGCCGCATTCGGAGACCGGCGGCGTCATCAAGTACGTCACCACCCAGTTCACCTACGACGAGGTCGGCAACAAGACCAAGACCATCACCCCGCGCGGGGTGGAACGCGGCGGCGACCTGGTCGACTTCGTCGCCGAAACAAAATACGACAAGCTCAACCGCCCGATCGAGGAGATCTACCCCTACGACCGGTCCGACCCGGTCTACAACAAGCCCGACAGCGTCTTGTACTCCTACGACCCGGTCTCCCGGCTGAAGACGATCTCCCACCCGCCCTCGCACGGGCAGACCATCCGCAACGTATCGACGATGACCTACTGGGACAACGGCTGGTCCAAGACCACCACCGACCCATGGGACATCAAGGCCACCTACGACTACAACGAACTCGGCCTGCAGACCAACCGCACCGTCACCAGCGCGGGCGGCTCCTCCCAGCGTGCCCTGGACTGGGACTACTACCCCGACGGCAAACTCAAGACCCACTCCGACAACGGTGTCCCGCTCGGCCTCGACGTCGTCATGAACGACAACTCCGACACCGGCCAAGTCGCCACCACCGGCACCTGGACATCAGGTTCGGGCGGCAGCTCGGCCTCGAACATCGTCGGTCCCCAGACGGAGGCGGCCACCGGGTTCGTCGGCTACGACTACGCCACCGCCCCGGCGGGGACCGGGCAGTCGTCGTTCACCTGGAACCTGACCACCCCCACCGACGGCACCTACAAGGTTCAGGTGCAGTACCCAACCGGCGCCACGGCCACCAACGCCAGATACAGCGTCAAGCACCAGGGCGGCGAGGCCGGCGTCACCGTCGACCAGACCCAGAATGCCGGCACCTGGGTCGAGCTGGGCAGCTACACCTTCACCGCCGGCACCGCCCACAGCGTCATCCTCACCGATGCCGCGAACGGCACGGTGGCGGCGGATGCGGTCAAGCTGGTCCGCGACAACACCGGCGAGACGGACACCGAGAAGAAGGACTTCACCTACACCTACGACCCCAACGCCAACCTCACGAAGATCGAGGACAGGTCCCCCACCGCGAAGATCGACGTGTGGGACGTCGCCTACACCAACCTCAACCAGATCGACACGATCAAGGAGTTCCTCAACGGCGCGCTGAAGAACACCACCAGCTACGCCTACAACGAAAACAGCGCCGTCACCACCCGCACCCACGACAAGACCATCGCCACCTACGGCTACGACGTCCGCGACCTGGTCAACGAGGTCGTCAACAAGAAGTCGGCCACCGACACTGCGCCGAAGACCACCCGCTACACCTACACCCCGCGCGCCGAACGGGCGACGGAGACCAAGGCCAACGGCAACACCGTCACCTACGACTACTTCCTGTCCGGCGTCCTGCGCCACTCCCTCGAGAAGAAGCCCAACGCCACCGTCGTCTCCGAGCACACCATCGGCTACCAGGGCAACCTGCACCGTTCAAGCGACCACGCCAAGATCCAGAACGCCGACAACCCCGGCGCCTACCTGGACAACACCTACGCCTACACCTACGACCCCCGCGACCGCATCGCCAAAACCGTCAAAACCCCGACCGGCGGCGGCCCAGTCGAGACTGAGACCTACTCCCACGACGCCAACAGCAACGTCTGGGAGGAGGAGGTGCTCGGCAAGAAGACCACCTTCACCTACGACCGCAACCGCCTGATGACCTCGGTCACCAATGGCCAGACCTCGACCTACACCTACGACCCCTACGGCCGGCTGCGCACCATCCAGTCCGCCGGCAAGACGCTGGAGAAGTACACCTACGACGGCTTCGACCACGTCACCAAGCACGAAAAGCTCGGCACCGACGGCGTCACCAACACGGTCACCAGCTACACCTACGACCCGCTCGACAGGACATCGTCCAAGACCGAGAAGGAAGGCACCGCCAACGCCAAAACCACCACCTACTCCTACCTCGGCCTCTCCGCCGAGGTCTTGGACGAGGAGGTGGCCGGCAAGCTCACCAAGTCCTTCCAATACAGCCCGTGGGGCGAGCGGCTGTCACAGGTCAAGGTCAAGGCCGACAACACCGAGGAATCCTCCTACTACGGCTACAACGCCCACACCGACGTCGAGCAGATCACCAGCGAGACCGGCGACACCCGGGCCACCTACGGCTACACCGCCTACGGCAAGAACGACGACAAACTCTTCACCGGCGTCGACAAACCAGACCCCGTCGACCCCACCGCCAAAGAGGAGTACAACCCCTACCGCTTCAACGCCAAGCGCTGGGACAACTCCACCGGCATGTACGACATGGGGTTCCGCGACTACAACCCCAACCTCAACCGCTTCCTCAACCTCGACACCTACAACGGCGCACTCGACGACCTCTCCCTCGGCCTCGACCCCTGGACCGCCAACCGCTACGCCTTCCTCGGCGGCAATCCCATCAGCGGCATCGAACTCGACGGCCACCGGCCCGACGGCTGTGGTGACGGCTCCGGACGGATGGAGTGTGCGCCGACGCTCCAGCAGAAGGCCGATTCTAAGACCGCTAGCCCGGGTGATGTTTCTGAGATCGCCTTCAAAACGCATATAAGCAATCTGAACGAGAACGACAAGACGAAAGTCACAGCGAGTTCCGTCGCTCAGTCCGATCCAGACCTCGTGAATGCCTGGATCGAGACGACCCGCGACCGCACCGTCGAGGTTGTCGAAGACGTCCTCATTGGGGAATACAAGAGATGCGCCCGCGGGAATCGGGACGCATGCGCGGAATCTGCGATCAGCATCCTCACTATGAAGCTGTCATCGCTCCTCAAAAACGCTGCTCGGGCAGGTGCCGCGATAGTCAGCGCAGTCAAGAAGAGCGACGATGTTCCATTCCTCTATAGGGGTGATAGCCGGTCGGCCGACGACATCTTCAACAACGGCTTTACGGCACGTGATCCGAATATGCCTCTCGAAGATCACCTGTACAGCAAGACCGGCAACCACGGCCTAATCGCGACTTCTACAGATCGGGACGTGTCGATCGGTTTCGCAATCGGGAACGCCAACAAGGGCAAAGGGAACGGAGAAGTGCTCATTTATAAGATCCGCAATACAGGAGGAGGATTCAAGGTCCAGTACGACAAGTTAGACAAGAAATACCGGCACCTTAAGGCTGAACACGAGTACTGGTGGACCCGCATCGAACCCAGTGATATCGTTGGAGCCTGGCGCGTTAATCGCCAGGGTCAGCGCACCTGGATCCCTAATCCAAACTACGTTAAGTAGTGAAAAGTGATGCGGCATCAGCTGCCAGGGTGCCGCATCACCCCCAACCCCAAATCCCTCTGAATCGATCGGGGAAATCCGATTGCCCTTCATAAAAGTCACAATGAGATATCTCAAATGGATGCTGAGGATCCATCGGACACCCAAGCTGTTGGACACCGCCACAGGGGTTAAAGAGGCCTGCACAATTGTATCTAGACATGATGAGGATCACTCTCTGTATGAGATCGAAATAAAGAGAGGCGACGAAACCGTGCTGGCCGTACAGGCCAAGGAAGACTTCGAAGAAGCCTTGCAGATGATGCGGACACGGCTAGAGCAGCGCAACCTTCTACTCCTCATCAACAGATATCGAAAAAACGCCTTCGTCAGCACGATGGCACGCCAGATGAGCGACGGCCAGGCCTGCTATCTTGTCCGGATGGGGCGACCTGTCAGTCGCAGGCAAATAGTGGACAGTTTCGATCCTGCACCTGCCAGTAAAGTAGTCACACAACGTGAAGCCGATGAGTTTCTGGAGCAGTGGATTAATTCGTAAACCGAATACGTTCCGTGCGCCCAGCAGAGCAGGATGAGAAGCCAGTCAAGATCCTCGTCGAACGAGTGACAGAGGCCTGGGGATACTCCGCCTACGTGCAGTACCCACAGTGGTGATTTGTCGTCGAGGTCAATGACGGGTTGGACGACCGCGGCCCCACCGTCGTCATCCATTCCGCATGAGCCTGGTGACGGGTCATCTCTAGCGATCTTTGGTCGCTGGTTTCTGTAGGTTTGTGTCAAGTTTCACGACGCCCGGGGAAGTCGAGCTTGGGCGGCGTAGTCGTCGACATGCCGGGTGATGGTCTTGAGCGCCGCTCGGAGTTCGGGTGGCGCTTGGGGTTGATCGGCGGCGGTGAGCGGGACGAGTAACCGGTTGTAGATCTTGGTGTAGAAGACGGCGATGCGGACGCCGTCGTCGGTCAGGACGTAGCGGTTGGAGCGGGGTAGCCGGCGGATCAGGCCGTTGAGTCGCAACCGCCGCAGGTCGTAGGTCATCTGGCCCGTGCTGTAGCTGGTGGTGCCGAGTAGACCGTAGGCGCGCCTGGTGGGCCCTCCTGGGAGCTGCCTAGCGCCTGAGATTCGACCCACTACGGGCATGGGGCTCAGCCAGGCAAAGTGATCCATGGGCTGGCGAACTCCGGGAGTGGGCTTGATGACGCGGAGAGTGCGCCGGAGGCGCCTGAATAAGAGCGCCTTTGCTCTGACACGTGAATCCATGCGAGCACGCCCGAAGGGCGGATCTGGATCTAATGGCGCGAAGCGCCCCCTTGCGAAGACCATGTGCGCCGGCAAGCCTGCCCCAGGAGGAACTGCCCGAGCGGAGCGAGGTCCGCTCGGGGCGGTGTTCCGTCAGGCAAGCACGTAACTGGGTACGGCGTGGGTGCGCGCGGGCAACCCACCCCGTGCGTTCGTTGGTCAGAGGCGGCTGCGGAGTGCGGCGTAGACGTTGATCCTGGGGGTTGCCACCTCAATGCCTGCGCTTGAGTACGTGATCGGCTTGCCTGTGCTCTTCAGGGCCTCCAGGAGTTGGTCCACTCCTGCGCGGCGGTACTTCTGGTGCAGCAGGGCGAAGGCGCCCGTGACGTGCGGGGTCGCCATCGAGGTGCCGTTCAGGGCCGCGTACGAGTCGTCCACGATCGCCGCCGTGATGGCCACGCCCGGGGCGAAGACGTCCAGGAGCGGGCCGCGGTTGGAGAAGGCGGCCACGGCGTCCTGCTTGTCCGTGGCGCCTACCGCGACCGTGTTGGAGACGCACGCCGGCCAGGACACCGCCGCGTCGTAGCCGTTGTTGCCCGAGGCCACCACCGTGGCCACGCCCTTGGCCAGGAGCTTGTCCACTTCGGCCTTGAAGTCCACGCCGTCGCCCGTGTCGCAGGCGGTGTCGTACTTGCCGCCGCCCAGGCTCAGGTTCACCGAGGCCAGGTTGTGCTGGTCGGCCAGCGTGTCGGCGTAGGCCATGCCAGTCAGGATCGAGGAGTCGTACGCCAGGACGCACACGGGGCGGCCCGCGCAGTACGGCGAGTTGTCGAAGCGGCTGAAGACCTGGATCGGGATGATCGTGGCCTTCGGGGCGACGCCGTTGGCCGCGAAGCCGCTCGTGGCCTGGCCTGCCGCGATGCCCGCCACGTGCGTGCCGTGGTAGCACAGGCCGTACTGCGGCTGCGGCGCCCCCGTCATGCACGCGTCGGTCTCGGCGTTCGCCGCGCCGTCGCCGATCTGGAACTGGCTGCCGTTCGGGCACAGCGGCTTGGAGCCGTCGACGGGGTCGGTGGCTGAGAAGCAGGCCTGGGCCGCGATGCGGCCGCCGAAGGCGGGGTGGTCCTGGTCGATGCCCGTGTCGAGGATGGCGACGGCGGTGCCCTTGCCCGTGAAGCCCTGCTTGTGCGCCTTGTCGGCGCCGATCAGCGGGATGCTCTGCACCAGCGTGGGCTCGTTGAGCTTGTCCTTGCGGATGGAGACGACGTCGGACTGCTCGGCGATCTTCTCGAGTTCGGCGCGGGTGCCGCGGTAGACGAAGAAGTCCAGCTTGCCGGCGACCTCGGAGGGCGGTTCCGCGGCGACGTTCTTCTTGCCCTGCTTGACCTGCTCTGCGCTGGCTTGCACGGAGCCGACCTGGGCGGGCTGCTGCACGTGAACGATGGCGCGGTGCTCGCCGGTCGCCGTGATCTCAGGGTCGATCTTGGATTCGGGGTCGGCGAACGCGGGTGCGGCGACGAGTGTTGCCGAGGTTGCGGCTAACACGATCGCGCCGGCCAGCAGAGACGGGAGCCTCAACTGCTCCTCCGGGGGTCAGGGGGCATTTATCCCACCGAAGTGTAGTAATCGGACTGTTGGTGTCAGCGGGACTGTGGGTTCCGTTATCGGTTCTTGTTCTGGGCGCGTCTTTTCCCGGGATGCGGGAGGGCCGGAATCGCCGACCGGCTCCGGCCCTGCACATTCACGCGGCGGCGCGTCCGCCGGCGGTGGCGCGCTCGGCGTCGATCCGCGACGTGGTCGCCGAGATGCCCCCGGCGTTGTACTGGATCGCCCTTCCTGTCGCCTGCAGCCGCTGCAGGTTCTGCGCGACCGAGTTGCCGGGGAAGGCCTGCTTCAGCAGCGCGAACGTGCCCGCCACGTGTGGCGCGGACATCGACGTGCCGCTCGCCTCCCGGTACGTCCCGCTGGGCACCGCCGAGCGGACGCGCACGCCCGGCGCCAACAGGTCGAGCAGCGGCCCCCGGTTGGTGAACGAGGCCAGGCCGTCGGCGTCGTCGGTCGCGCCTACCGCGACGGCGGTGGAGATGCAGGCGGGGGCGCTGACGCCGTTCGCGGAGCCGTTGTTGCCCGCCGCCACTACTGGCGCCACCCCGAGCCCCACCAGGGTGTCGAAGTCCGGCTTGACCGCGGCGGCGCTCGGGTTGCCGTCACACGCCGTGGTGTACGGGCCGCCGCCGCCCAGGCTCATGTTCACCGCCGCGATGTTGTGCGTCCTGACCACCCTGGCGACGTACTCGAGCGCCAGCTTCTGATCGGAGGTGTAGCTCAGGAGGCACGGCGACATTCTCCTGCCGCCCCCGCAGAGCTGGGGGTTGTCCACCCGGCTGAAGACCTGGATCGCCAGGATGCCGGCCGCGGGGGCGACCCCGTTGGCCGGGGCGCCGGAGGCCATCCTGCCCGCCGCGATGCCGGCCACGTGGGAGCCGTGGTCGCAGATGCTCCTCCCGCTGACCATGCACTGCGCGGTCTCGGCGTCCGCCGCGCCGGGGCCGGTCTGGCTGGGCTGGTTGTTCGGGCAAAGGGAGACCGTGCGGTCGCCGGCGTCGGATGAGGAGAAGCACGCCTCGTCCACCAGCCGGCTGGTGAAGAAACCGTGGTCGCGGTCGATTCCCGTGTCGAGGACGGCGATCGCCGTGCCCCTGCCGGTCCAGCCTGCGGTGTTCGCCCGGTTCGAGCGGATCACGACGGTGCTGGTGTCGAGGGCGGGCGAGTGGAGCTCGTCCTTGTAGACCGCCTGGACGCGGACGTCCTTCTGGAGCTTGGCGAGCGTCGGCTGGTCCACTTTGGCGACGAAGAAGTTCGGCGATTTCGCCGACTGCAGGACCCGGCTGCCTTGGGAGGTCTGTTCGATGTCGCCGGCGACGGCGTCCACGCTCTGGCCCGGTTTGACCTGGATGATGGAGCGGACTCTGGCCCCCGACTCGATCTCTTCGACGAGCGCGGGGCTGATGGCCGGGCCGGTCATGTCGGCCTTGCCGGGTGTGAGGCGCGAGTTGCCGGATCTCGGCGCGCCTGGCGTGCCCGTGTCGGCCGAGCCCGGCGCGCTGGGCGTGCTGGGTGTTCCAGCGGTGTCGGTGGTGTCGGTGGTGTCGGCGTGGAGTGCCGGGGCCGTGCAGAGCACGGCGGATATGGCGGCCAGCGCGGTGGTGCGGGCGAGCAAGGACCGTAGCCTCACTGTTTCCTCCGAGGACGGCTGTGACGTGGCTGAGGCTGGAGCCGTGAAGCTCTTCCGGCTCCCGGCTTGCGTACAGCCACATACATCCCCACCTGCGACAACTGTGATGTCGGTGACCTATGTGCCGGAGATAAGCGTTGGAGGTGTTTTTACGTTGATGAGGCAAAAGAGAAGGCCGGTCAAGACTGACCGGCCTTCTCTGACAGTGAGCTACTTGACGGTTTTGAGGATGTCCTTCGTCGCCTTCTTCAGCGCCGCCGCGGACGGCTTGCTGCTCAGCCGCACCTTCTCCGCCGCGGTCAGCGTCGTGGTGCCGTTCGTGCCGTGCGCCCAGTTCAGCCAGGCCGTCAGCAGCGCGCTCTCGAGCTTGCTCTTACCGGTCTTGGTGTTCTTCAGCACCCGGTACGCCTTGCCCAGCGACGACGCCTTCGTCAGCTCGGGGAACACCTTGCTCGACTTGCTGATCAGCTTCAGGTAGCAGGTGAGCGTGGCGTCGGGGATCGTGCCGCTGCTGCGGTGGATCTCCACGGCCCAGGTCTTGGCCGGCATCTTCGTGGCGGCCGTGCCGCGCGTGCACACCGCCGCCGTGGTGGCCGGCGTCGGCGTGACGGTCACCGTGACCGTGACGGTCGGCAGCGGGACCGGCGAGGTGGACGACGAAGGCTCATCCGAGGGCTCGTCCGACGGGGCGTCCGAGGGATTGTCGTCGGAAGGCTCAGGGCTCGGGCCGCTCTCCGTGGGGCCGGGCTCCGGCGGAGCGACCGGGGTCTGCGTGATGGGCGGCTGCGTCGTCGCGCCGGCCAGCGCCGCCGCCAGGTCCAGGCGCGGCGTGGTGACCTGCGTGCCGTTGGCCTGGTACACGTACGGCCGGCCGGTCGTCTTCAACGTGTTGATCAGGTCGGGCATCGCCGTCTGCGGCGCCGCCTGCTTCATCAGCGCCAGCGCGCCGGCCACGTGCGGCGTGGCCATCGACGTGCCGCTGTAGACGGTCGTCACGTTGTCCGGCACCGACGACTCGATGTCCACACCCGGCGCGAACAGGTCCACCAGCGCACCGCGGTTGGAGAAGTCCGCGATGGCGTCGCTTCCGTCGTTCGCCCCGACGGCCACCGCCGAGGTGATGCAGGCCGGGTACGACGCCCCTTCGAAGAACTCGTTCCCCGCGGCCACCACGGTCGCGGTGCCCTTGGCCAGCAGCGCGTCGATCTTCGGCTTGAAGATCGCGCCCTCTTCGCTGGCGTCGCACTCGGTCTCCGACACCATGCCGCCCAGGCTCAGGTTCACCGCGGCGACCGGCTGGGTCAGCCCGGCCACGTAGTCCATGGCCAGCCGCAGCGACGACTCGAACGCCAGCAGGCACGACGGCTCGCCGCAGACGTCCTCGTCGTTGACCCGGCTGAACACCTGGACCGCCACGATTCCGGCGCCTGGCGCCACGCCTCCCGTGCCGGCCGCGATGCCCGCGACGTGGGTGCCGTGATCGCACAGGTTGACGCCGCCCGCCAGGCACTTCGCCGTCATGGCGTCGGCCGCGCCGGCCCCGATCTGCTCCGGCTGCCCGTTCGGGCACAGCGACTCCACGCCGCTCTCCACGGCGGAGAAGCACGCCTCGGCCACGATCCGGTTGCCGAACCACGGATGGTCGCGGTCGATGCCGGTGTCCAGCACGGCCACGGCCTGGCCGGTCCCGGTGAAGCCCTTGGCGTGCGCCTGGTCGGCGCCGATCAGCTTGAGGTTGGGGGAGACGTCGGCAGGCGTGTACGTCCTGTCCCGGTGGATCGAGGTGACCCGCGGGTCCTCGGCCAGCTTGGCCAGCTCCTCCGCGGTGCCCTCGACGACCATGAACGACTGGTTCTGCGGCCGCAGCAGCACGTCCACGCTCTCGGCCGCCGCCTGGCTCGCCACGGGCTCGTTCTGGGCGGGCTCGGTCAGCTCGACGATGGCCCGCTCGGGGCCGCCGTCGGCGGCTAAGCCATCCTCGACCTTGTCCTGAGCGATGGTGCTGCTGGGCGCGGGAGTCGGTGTCGGTGTCGGGTCGTCTGCGTAGGCCGGACCCGCTAACGGGAGCACGGCCAGCACGGTCGAGCACACGATCAGATGGCGAAGTCGCACGCGTTCTTCCTCCGAGGGGGATGATCTCGGAGTTTATGGCGATTTGCCCGGCAGGCACAGGCCCCGGGCCCGGTTTCCCACCGAACTTTCAGCGGACGTTCAGCGCGTGCCCTCGTGCGTGAGCCACACCGCGCCCATCGGCGGCACCCGCAGCGTGGTGGAGTATGGCAGCCCGTGGTAGGCCTCCACGGCCGCCTCGACCGACCCCATGTTGCCCACGCCGCTGCCCCAGTAGGCGTAGGCGTCGGTGTTGACCGCCTCCTCCCACCGCCCCGCGTACGGGAGCCCGAGCCGGTAGTTCTCGTGCGGCGCGCCGCTGAAGTTCACCACGCACGCCGCCGCCGACCCGTCGTTCGCGTAGCGGACGAACGAGAACGTGTTCCCGGAAGCGTCGTCGGCGTCGATCCACCGGAACCCGTCCGGCGAGGAGTCCTGCTGCCAGAGCGCCGGAGTCTCCTTGTAGATCCGGTTCAGGTCCCGGACCAGCCGCTGCACGCCCTGGTGCCCGTCGAACTCCAGCACCCACCAGTCCAGCCCACGCTCCTCCGACCACTCCGAGCCCTGGCCGAACTCACCGCCCATGAACAGCAGCTGCTTGCCCGGATGCGCCCACATGAACGCCAGCAGCGCCCGCAGCTGCGCGAAGCGCTGCCACTCGTCGCCGGGCATCTTGCCGAGCAGCGAGCCCTTGCCGTGCACGACCTCGTCGTGCGACAGCGGCAGCACGTAGTTCTCGGAGTACGCGTACAGCAGCGAGAACGTCATCTGGTGGTGGTGATACTGGCGGAAGATCGGCTCATGGCGCAGGTATTCGAGCGTGTCGTGCATCCAGCCCATGTTCCACTTGAACCCGAACCCGAGCCCGCCCAGGTGCACCGGCCGCGACACCCCCGGCCAGGCCGTCGACTCCTCCGCCACGGTCGAGATGCCGGGCGTCTCCCGGTAGCAGACGGCGTTCATCTCCTTGAGGAAGTCGACCGCGTCCAGGTTTTCCCTGCCGCCGTAGACGTTCGGCGTCCACTCGCCCTCGCGGCGCGAGTAGTCCAGGTAGAGCATCGACGCCACCGCGTCCACCCGCAGCCCGTCGATGTGGAACTCCTTGAGCCAATAGAGCGCGTTGGCGACCAGGAAGTTACGCACTTCCCTGCGGCCGAAGTCGAAGACGTACGTGCCCCAGTCCGGGTGCTCGCCCCTGCCCGGGTCGGCGTGCTCGTACAGCGGCGTGCCGTCGAAGCGCGCCAGCGCCCAGTCGTCCATCGGGAAGTGCGCCGGCACCCAGTCCAGCAGCACGCCGATGCCCCGCTGGTGCATGCGGTCCACGAAGTGGCGGAACTCGTCGGGGGTGCCGAACCTGGCCGTCGGCGCGTAGTAGGACGTCACCTGGTAGCCCCACGACCCGCCGAACGGGTGCTCGGCCACCGGCAGCAGCTCCACGTGCGTGAACCCCATGTCGGCGACGTACTCCGACAGCTGGTCGGCCAGCTCCACGTACGTCAGCCCGGGCCGCCACGACCCCAGGTGCACCTCGTAGACGCTCATCGGCTCGGCCTGGGAGTCCTTGTCCGGCCGGTTCGCCATCCACGCCTCGTCGTCCCAGCTGTAGGACGACTTGTCCACCACGGAGGCCGTCATCGGCGGCACCTCGGTCCGCCTGGCCATCGGGTCGGCCTTGTCCCGCCAAATGCCGTCCGCGCCGAGGATCTGGTATTTGTATCGCTCGCCCGCCGCCAGCTCGGGGATGAACAGCTCCCACACCCCTGACCGGCCCAGCGACCGCATCGGGTAAGCGGTGCCGTCCCAATGGTTGAAGTCGCCGACGACCCTGATGCCGCGCGCGTTCGGCGCCCAGACGGCGAACGCGGCGCCCTCGACGTCCTCATGCTTCATCACCCGTGCGCCGAGCGCCTCCCACAGCCGCTCGTGCCGCCCCTCGCCGATGAGATGCAGGTCCACCTCGCCCAGCGTGGGCCAGTGCCGGTACGGGTCCCGGAACGTACGCGGCTCGGCGCCGGCGTATTTGACGCTGAGTGTGTAGTCGGGCACCTTGTCCAGGCCGGGGACCGTGACCTCGAACACCCCGTGGGCCTGGTGTTTCATGTCGTGGGCCGTACCGTCCTCCAGCACCACCCTGACCCGCTCGGCGAGTGGGCGCAGCGCGCGGAAGACCACCCCGCCCGCGACGGGGTGCGCTCCCAGCACGGAGTGCGGATCATGGTGCGCCCCGCCCGCCAGGCGGTCGAGCTCTGTCCTCATCGGCATGCTCCCAACCTTGCCCTACGATGACCGTTCATCCCAGGCACTGCCCGCTTTCACCGAGACAATCACAGAAAGTGCAAAATCCCGGCTTCATCACGAGAGCATGCTGGAAGGGATAACTGATCCTTTCCGCGTTCTTGGCCGTCGGGGTCCCCGGCGTCCTAATCGAACTGGTCGTAGTCGGACAGTAGGTCATCGAGCGGCAGGGCCGCACCACGGGACACCGCCGCCGCGGCCTCCTCCCGGCCCAGGGCCGCCTCCACCGCGGCGCTGATCCGATCCACGTCACCGCGCTCGCCGGCCGGCAGCGGGGCGCCCACGGACGACCTGAGCGCCGCCGCCTGGCCCAGCAGTAACGCCGCCTCCTCGTGCCGTCCGGCGAGCGCCCGTGCCCCTGCCAGGCCCTCCAGCGCCAGCGCCATGGCGCGCGGGTCGCCGACCTTGCGGGCCGCCGCGAGGCCCTGTGACTGCAGCTCCAGCGCGGCCGCCGCGTCGCCCCGCTGCTCGGCGGCGAACCCCAGCTCGGCCAGGATCAGCGCGGCCCCTGACTCGCCCGCCACGTCCCTGACCCAGTCCAGCCATTTACGCAGCCACCGCTCGGCCTCCTCCAGCCGCCCCTGCCGCCGGGCCGACAGCGCGAGCCCCAGCTCGGCGAACTCCTCCGCGGGCCGGTTCGACTGCGCCGCCGCGAGCCGCCTGGCCCGCTCGTGGTAATCGTCGGCCGCCGCGTGGTCGCCCGTCAGAAGGGCGATCCTGCCCAACCGCGACAGCGCGTCGGACACCGAGCTCCACAGCCCCAGCTCCTCGGCCATCCGCAGACCCTCCATGCGCAGCTCGGCAGCCCGGTCGTAGTCGCCGGTGATCTCGGCGAGCGTGCCGAGGTTCTCCGCGGCCCGCATCTCGCCCCACCGGTCGCCGACCTGTCTGAACAGCACCAACCCCTGCTCGCCGTCCCGCCGCAGCGCCTCCAGGTCGCCGCGCATGGCGGCGTTGCGGGCGAGCACACTCAGCGCCGCCGCCGTGCCCCACGTGTCGCCCAGCTCCCTGAAGCATGCCAACGCCTCGCGCACCAGGTCCACGCTCGCCGCCAGGTGGTGGTAGCCGTAGAGCGCGAACCCGGCGAACCACCTCGCCCTGGCCCTGGACAGCGGATCCTCGATGGCCTCGAACACCGCGGCGTCCGGCACCTGGGGCTGCCCCGCCAGCGCCCGCAGCCCGGCCAGCCACACCTCGGTCTCGGCCGCACCGCCGCGGACGGCCAGGGCGCTCTCCAGCGCCCGCCGGCCCTCGCCGAGCCTGCCGCGCAGAACCCAATACCAGGCCATCGCGTTCACCAGCCGCACCGCCTCGCCGGCCGCGCCGAGCCGCACGGCCGTCTCCAGGGCCGCTCTCAGGTTGGCGCCCTCGGCGTCGAGCAGCGCGAGCGTGCGCCGCTGCTCGTGCCCTCTCAGGTGCGGCTCCGCCCGCTCGGCCAGGGCCGTGTAGTAGCGGACGTGCCGCAGTGCGATCAGGTCGTCCTCGCCGGCCTCCCGCAACCGTTCCCGGCAGTAGGCCGCGACCGACTCCAGCAGCCGGAAACGCGGCCCCGCGGCCCGCACCACCAGCGACCGGTCCACCAGCCTGGCCAGCAGGTCGAGCACGTCCACGCCCGGCTCCGCGCACACGTCCTCGGCCGCCTCCAGCGCGCACCCGTCGGCGTGCGCGGCCAGCCGCCGCAACACCACCTGCTCGTGCCGGGAGAGCAACTCCCAGCTCCAGTCCATCATCGCCCGCAACGTCTGCTGCCTGGCCGGGGCGTCGCGCGCACCCGAGGCGAGCAGCCGGAAGCGGTCGTCGAGGCGGTCGGCGAGCTGGCGCGGGGTCAGGGTCCGCATCCTCGTGGCGGCCAGCTCCAGGGCCAGGGGGATGCCGTCCAGCCGCGCGCAGACCTCCACCACGTCGGCGTCCGGCTCGATGCCCGCCCGGGTCGTGAACAGCTCGACGGCCGCCTCGCGTCCGAGCGGCGGCACGCTCCATAGGCTCTCGCCCTCGATCCGCAGCGACTCCTGGCTGGTGGCCATGACGTGCAGTCCCGGGGCGGCGCGCAGCAGCCTGCTCGCCAGTGCGGCCACCTGCTCGACCACGTGCTCGCAGTTGTCCAGCACGAGCAGCGTCCGCTTGGCCCCCAGCGTGGCGGCCAGCCGCTCCAGCATGCAGTGCGGCATGTCGTCACGCAGGCCGAGCACACCGGCGATCGCCTCCGCCACCTCGACCTCCGGCGCCCCGGCACGGAGCGAGGCCAGCTCGACCAGCCACACCCCGCCGTCGAACCCGCCGCCGCCCGGCGCCACTCCCGGGGCGCCCGCGAACAGGTCGGCGGCCGCCAGGGCCAGCCGCGTCTTGCCGACGCCTCCCGGCCCCGTGAGCGTGACGAGCCGGTTGGCGCGCAGCAGGGCACGGACCTCGGTCACCGCCTCCTCCCGCCCCACCAGACCGCTCAGGGACGCGGGCAGGTTGGTCGGAGGCCGGGCAGCGGCCACGTCCAGCGCCGGATCCTGGCGCAAGATCGCCCGGTGCAGGCCGGCCAGCTCGGCCGACGGGTCCGCCCCGAACTCCTCCCGCAGCCGGCGCCGCAGATCCTCATACGCCGCCAGCGCCTCGCTCTGCCGCCCGGCCAGATAGAGCGCCCGCACGTGCACGGCCCGCAGCCGCTCGCGCAGCGGATGCCGGGCCACCAGGTCGGCCAGCTCGGCGGCGACCAGCGCGTGCTCGCCCAGCCCGAGCCGGGCCTCGGCCAGCTCCTCCATCGCCACGAGCCGCTGCTCGTCCAGCCGTGCCACGGCGGCCTGCGCGAACGGCTCGTCGGCGAACTCGGCATAGGCGCCGCCGCGCCACAGCGCCAGCGCCTGCCGCAGCAGCGAGGCCCGTTCGCCGGGGTCGTCGGCGTGTTGCGCGCGCCCGAGCAGCGTCTCGAACCGGCCGGCGTCCACCGTGTCCGGCTCCACGCGCAGCACGTATCCAGGAGCCCGGTAGGCCACCAGCTTTCGATCCTCGAGCACCCCGCGCAGCTGCGACACCTTCACCCGCAGCGCGGCGGGCGCGTCAGCGGGCGGGCGATCGCCCCACAGGTCCTCGACCAGTCGGTCGGCGGAGACCGTCTGGCCGGCGTGGATCAGCAGGCCGGCGAGGAGCGCCCGGACCTTGGTCTCGACCACCCGGACCGGCTCCCCGTCCGCCGTCCACACGGCGAGCGGCCCCAGCACCCCGAAACGCACATCCACCCCCCATAGCCCAGTCCGAGCAGACCATAGCCTCACGCTCCGACAGTTTTCGCAGCCGAGGCAGACCCGTTGATCGCCAAGGGCGTCGTCCGAGCGGCGTGACCTCGGGGAGCTCTCCTAGCGCGGCCGGAAGGCGGCCAAGGGGATGGGCAACCAGGTGGGCCGGTTCCTGGCCTCGTAGACCACTTCGTACACCGCCTTCGCCAGCTCGAACGCCCGCAGCAGCGCCGCGTCCCCGCGGTTGATCCCGCCGCCGCCCTCCATGTATCCCTCCATGAAGGCGGTCCGGTTGCGGTCCGCCCACTCCTGGGCCCTGGGCTCCAGCTCGGCCGCCTCCGGATGGCCGGCCAGCAGGTGCCTGGCGGCGTAGTCGAACGAGCGCAGCATCCCCGCCACGTCACGCAGCGGCGACGACAGCGCCCTGCGCTCGGCCAGCGGCTGCCCGGGCTCGCCCTCGAAGTCCAGCACCACCCAGTCGGTGGGGGTGCGCATGACCTGGCCCAGGTGGTAGTCCCCGTGAACCCGCTGCACGAACACTTCGGTGGTGAGCTGCTCCACCTGGTGATAGGCGTCCTCCAGGACACCCACGTGCTGCCGCAGCTCCGGCACCTCGGCCACGGCCCGGCCCAGCCGGCGTCTGAAGGCCTCCGCCATGCGCTTGACATCGTGGGACTCGACGACGTCCGTGGGGAAGGCGGCCGCCAGCTCGTGGTGCACCTGGGCGGTGGCGACGCCGAGCCGATGCGACTCGGCCGCGAAGTCGCCTCCCGCGTCGGCGGCCGTGACCTCGGGCATGGAGGCGTACAGGTCGCGCACGCTGGCCAGCGCCAGGTCCCAGCCGTCGTTGGCGTTGGACAGGAACTCCTGCATGATCGCCAGAGTGGTGTCCGTGCCGTCGAGATCGGTCTCGATCCACCCGTACGGCTGCGCGATGTGCGGGGCTTTCCTGGCGGCCAGGGCGGTGATGATCTCCAGCTCCGGGTTGATGCCGGGGATGAGGCGGCGGAAGAGCTTGCAGATGTAGGCGTCGCCGTACACGAGAGAGGTGTTGGACTGCTCGGCCCCGAGCACCAGGCTGCGCGGCGAGGTGTCGATCTCGATGCCGGGGACGTGGCGCATGCGCAGGCCGCTGCGGGTCTCGTCGTGGCCCATGCCCTCGAGCAGCCAGCCGGTGCGGTCGGGGTCGTGTGCGGCGTCGTACAGGTAGATGTCGTCGACCGTGGCGATCAGGGCGTGGGCCAGCCGGTCGGGAAGCTCCGTGCGCTCGCCGAGCAGGAGCTGGTAGCGGTCGCGCGACCCGTCCTGCCAGATGGCGACGATCAAGTGTCTGAGCCCGGGCGTCAGCTCGACGTCCGAGTCGATCGATAGCTGGTCGATCGGGCGCCCCTTGCCGCCGAACCATCGCTGTCGGCTGATCCATGCGGCAAGGAGCTCAGCAAGCACGTCCTACTCCTCCTGGGTTATGGCCGGCGGGAGTGTGAACCAGTAGAACCCATGCCCAGGTAGCGTCAAAAGATACGGAAGTTCGCCAATTGCCGGAAATGGCACGCCCCCCATGGTTTCCACGGGGGAGACGCCGACGAATCTGCGCAGGTCGAGTTCGACCGGTTGCGGGAAGCGTGACAGGTTGTTCACGCAGAGCATCCGGTCATCACCCAGCTCTCGCACGAACGCGAGCACGCTGGGGTTGGACGAATTGAGCTCGATGTACTCGCCGAGACCGAACACGGGGTGCCGCTTGCGGATCTCGATCATGCGCCGGGTCCAGTGCAGCAGCGAACCGGCGTTCTTCTGCATGGCCTCGACATTGATGGCCTGGTAGCCGTAGATCGGGTCCATGATCACCGGCAGGTAGAGCCGCCCCGGGTCGCAGTCGGAGAAGCCGGCGTTGCGGTCCGGGTCCCACTGCATGGGCGTGCGGACGCCGTCCCGGTCGCCGAGCCAGATGTTGTCGCCCATGCCGATCTCGTCGCCGTAGTACAGCACGGGGGAGCCGGGCAGCGACAGGAGCAGCGCGGTGAACAGCTCGATCTGGTTGCGGTCGTTCTCCAGCAGGGGGGCCAGGCGGCGGCGGATGCCGACGTTCGCCCGCATGCGGGGGTCCTTGGCGTATTCGGTGTACATGTAGTCGCGTTCTTCGTCCGTGACCATCTCGAGCGTCAGCTCGTCGTGGTTGCGGAGGAAGATCCCCCACTGGCAGTGCTCAGGAATCTTCGGCGTTTGGGCCAAGATTTCGGAGATGGGGTAACGGGACTCCCGGCGTACGGCCATGAAGATGCGAGGCATCAGCGGGAAATGGAAGGCCATGTGGCATTCGTCCCCACCGCCTACCGGGTCGCCGAAGTACTCCACCACGTCCGACGGCCACTGGTTGGCCTCGGCGAGCAGCACCCGGTCCGGGAAGAGCCGGTCCACCTCGGTGCGGATGCGCCTGAGGTATTCGTGCGTCCTCGGGAGGTTCTCGCAGTTGGTGCCCTCCTCCTCGAAGAGGTAGGGCACCGCGTCCAGGCGGAACCCGTCGATGCCCAGGTCCAGCCAGAACCGCAGCACCTCCAGCATGGCCTCCTGAACGTCCGGGTTCTCGTAGTTGAGGTCCGGCTGGTGGTGGAAGAAGCGATGCCAGTAGTACTGGCCGCGCACGGGGTCGTAGGTCCAGTTGGACGTCTCGGTGTCAATGAAGATGATCCGGGCGTCCTGGTACTTCTCATCGGTGTCGGACCACACGTAGAAGTCGCCGAACGGTCCCTCGGGATCGTGCCGCGAGGCCTGGAACCACGGGTGCGCGTCGCTGGTGTGGTTCATGACCAGGTCGGCGATGACCCGCATGCCGCGCTTGTGCGCCTCATCGACGAGCCGTACGAAGTCCCCCAGATCCCCGAACTCGGGCAGGATCTTCATGAAGTCGGCGATGTCGTAGCCGCCGTCCCGCAGCGGCGACTCGTACAGCGGCAGCAGCCAGAGGCAGTCGACGCCCAGCCATTGCAGGTAGTCGAGCTTGCTGATGAGGCCACGGATGTCACCCGTGCCGTCCCCATTGGAGTCGGCGAAGCCTCTGATCAGGACCTCGTAGAAGACCGCCCGCTTGTACCAGTAAGGATCGCGCGGCTTTTCCTCGTCAAAGGTGTTGGGAATGGGTGTGGTGGAGCTCATGAGCGCCCTCGCCGAGTGCTCATGAGGGAGGCGCTTTCACACACGTTGAAGACTCCCCGCTGAATCTGTTCTACCGTGGCGCGGCTCGGACGGTGAGAATGTGGGCAGGCTGGATATGAGGGTCGAGGCGTACATAGTTGCTCTGCCTCCACCGGTAGGACTCGCCGGAGAGCTCGTCGTCGACGACGAATTCGGCGCCCCAGTCGAGTCCGAGCGCGGGCAGGTCAAGATCAACGGATGCCTCGTGGGTGTGGTGCGGATCCAGGTTGACGACCGCCAGAACGACGTCGCCCAGCCCGTGCCTTCGTGTGGCCGTGTCATAGGCGCCAGGAAGCCGCTTGGAGAAGCAGACGATGTCCGGTTGGTCGACCCTGTGGAATCGTAGATTACGCAATTCCTGCAGCGCCGGATGCGCTCTTCGGAACAAATTCAGGTGGGTGATGAAGGGAGCCAGGCTGCGCCCTTCGCGTTCGGCCGTAATCCAATCGCGGGGCTTGTACTGATATTTCTCACTATCTAGATATTCCTCGCTGCCTGGGCGAACCGGGATACTTTCGCCGAGTTCGTACCCTGAATACACGCCCCAGGTCGGCGACGTGAGCGCGGCCAGCACCGCCCTGATCTTGAACGCCGGGATCCCGCCGTGCTGCAGGTATTCGTGCAGGATGTCCGGCGTGTTCACGAACAGGTTCGGCCGCAGGTAGGCCGAGGTCTCCTGGGAGAGCTCCGCGAGGTACGTCTCCACGTCGTACTTGGAGTTCTTCCACGTGTAGTACGTGTACGACTGGTGGAAGCCGATCTTGGCCAGCGTGCGCAACATCGCCGGCCGGGTGAACGCCTCCGACAGGAAGATCACATCCGGGTCGGTCGTGTGGATGTCGGCCAGCAGCCGCTCCCAGAACCCCACCGGCTTGGTGTGCGGGTTGTCCACCCGGAAGATCCGCACCCCGTGGTCCATCCAGTGCCGCACCACCCGCTTGACCTCGGCGTAGATGCCCTCGGGATCCTTGTCGAAGTTGACCGGATAGATGTCCTGGTATTTCTTCGGAGGGTTCTCGGCGTAGGCGATCGAGCCGTCGGCCCTGATCGTGAACCACTCGGGGTGCTCCTTGACCCACGGGTGGTCGGGCGAGCACTGCAGCGCGAGATCCAGGGCGACCTCCATGCCCAGCTCGCGCGTGCGCGCCACGAACTCGTCGAAGTCCTCGATCGTGCCCAGGTCCGGGTGCACCGCGTCGTGGCCGCCGTCCTCCGACCCGATCGCCCAGGGGGAACCGGGGTCGTCGGGCTCCGGGCTCAGCGTGTTGTTGCGGCCCTTCCTGAACGTGCTGCCGATGGGGTGGACGGGCGGCAGGTAGACGACGTCGAACCCCATCTTGGCGACCGCGGGGAGCCTCTTCGCGGCTGTTTGGAAGGTTCCGGACTTGGAGATGCCGTTGTCGCTGACGATCGCCCCCTCCGACCGGGGGAAGAACTCGTACCACGAGCCGTAGAGCGCCCGGCGCCGGTCCACTCTGATCTTGTGGGACTTGGACCGGGTCACCATCTCGCGGTAGGGGTGCGCGTCCAGCAATGCGGCGGTCTCGGGCAACTGCGCGATCGACAACCGGGCTCGGGGGTCCAGGTTCTCATCACGCAGCGTGGCGGAGATCGACAGCAGCGCCGCCCGGTGCCCGCAGGTGCTCTCGCCGTTGCCGTTCCCCTTTTTTTGCCCTTTTGTACCGTTATTGCCGCCGTTATTGCGGCCACTGCCGCTCGTGGGTGCGCCGTTGGGGCAGTCCGGCGTGCGCACGGCCTTGGCGGCCCGCTCGAAGAGCCGGGCGCCTTCCTCGCACATGAGATCGACGTCCATGCCGCGCGGGATCTTGATCTCCGCGTCGTGCAGCCACGTGTGGATCGGGTCGCTCCACGCCTCCACGCGGAAGAGCCAGTCGCCCTCCGCGGGCAGGGACACGTCCACGCCCCAGCGATCGGTGCCGGGCGCGAGCTCGCGCATCGGTCTCAGCCGACCACGCTGCCCGTCGGGCGCGGTGAGCACCACGCCCGCGGCCACGGCGTCGTGGCCCTCTCTGAACACGGTCGCCGAGACCCGGAAGGTCTCGCCGGCGACCGCTTTGGCGGGCCACTGCCCGCAGTCGACGACGGGGGAGATGTCCGAGATGGGAATTCGTCCGATCATCGCATTTCAAGGGTTTGCGGCGGCGCACCCGGTGCCGCCGGAGGCTTTCCTCAGCAGGAACGATCCTTGCACGTAAATTGTGGACAGCAGCGGATAGACCTCCCGAGTGTGGTGCGGGAGAGCCCAACAACATGGAAAGTTGCCCCAATGCTCCCTCTTCATGCTTGTTCCCGGAAGGGGTTTGAAGGGCGTTCCTGGGGGTGAAGGACTGACTGGTCCCTCCTAGCCCGTAGGGTGCACATCGTGAGAGCAATCCGCCGGTTCACCGTCCGCACCGTTCTGCCCGCGGAGCTGGCCGCCCTCGGCGAGCTCGTGCACAATCTCCGCTGGTCATGGCACCCGGAGACGATGGACCTCTTCGCCGAGGTCGACGCGGAGCTCTGGGAGCAGGTCGGGCACGATCCCGTGGCCCTGCTCGGCGCCGTCACACCGGCCCGGCTGACCGAGCTGGCCGCCGACCGCCGCTTCCTGCGCCGTCTCGCCGACGCCGCCGACGACCTGCGCGAATACATGACCTCACCGCGCTGGTATCAGACGCTGCCCGACAGCGCCGCCGCCATCGCATATTTCTCGCCGGAATACGGCATCGCGGCCGCGCTGCCGCAGTATTCCGGCGGCCTCGGCATCCTGGCGGGCGACCACCTCAAAGCGGCCAGCGACCTGGGCGTGCCGATCCTCGCGGTCGGCCTGCTCTACCGGCACGGCTACTTCACGCAGTCGCTCTCGCCCGAGGGCTGGCAGCTCGAGCACTACCCGTCGCTCGATGCGGGCGGCCTGCCGCTGTCCCTGCTCAAGGAGCCCGACGGCACCGCCGTCAAGATCCGCCTGGCCCTGCCGGAGGAGCGCGTGCTGCACGCGCAGGTGTGGGTGGCGCAGGTGGGCCGGGTGCCGCTGCTGCTGCTCGACTCCGATGTGGCCGACAACGACAATCCTGCCCGCGACATCACCGACCGCCTCTACGGCGGCGGCACCGACCACCGGCTCATGCAGGAGCTGCTGCTGGGCGTCGGCGGCGTGCGCGCCATCAGGGCCTACTGCCGCATCACCGGCCATGCCGAGCCCGAGGTCTTCCACACCAACGAGGGCCACGCCGGCTTCCTCGGCCTGGAGCGCATCCGCGAGCTGACCGAGGCCCGCCTCTCCTTCGACGAGGCGCTGGAGGCCGTGCGGGCGGGCACGGTGTTCACCACGCACACGCCCGTGCCCGCGGGCATCGACCGGTTCCCCCGCGACATGATCGAGCGCCACTTCGGCGGCTCGGCCGCCTGGCCCACCGTGCCCGTCGAGCGCATCCTGGCGCTGGGTGCGGAGGCCGACCCCAGCCGGTTCAACATGGCGGTCATGGGCATGCGGCTGGCCCAGCGGGTCAACGGCGTGTCCGAGCTGCACGGCCACGTCAGCAGGGACATGTTCAAGGCCCTCTGGCCGGGATTCGACGTGGACGAGGTCCCGATCGGATCCATCACCAACGGTGTGCACGCCCCGACCTGGGTCGGCCGCGAGCTCATGGAGCTGGCCGGCCGCGAGCTTCCCTCGCTGCTGGAGCGGGCCCGCGGCTGGGAGGGCATCCAGAAGATCCCCGACAGCGACATCTGGAAGATCAGGGGCACGCAACGGCGCCGCCTGGTCGAGGGCGCCAGGATCCGCCTCCGCAAGGCCTGGCGCGAGCGCGGCGCCTCCGACGCCGAGCTGGGGTGGATCGACGACGCGCTCGACCCCGACGTGCTGACGATCGGCTTCGCCCGGCGCGTGCCGTCGTACAAGCGGCTCACGCTCATGCTGCGCGACCCCCAGCGGCTGGCCGAGCTCCTGCTCGACCCGCACAAGCCGGTCCAGATCGTGATCGCCGGCAAGGCCCACCCCGCCGACGAGGGCGGCAAGAAGCTGATCCAGCAGATCGTCAAGTTCGCCGACCAGCAGCACGTCAGGCATCGGATCGTGTTCCTGCCGGACTACGACATGGCGCTGGGCCAGCTCATGGTCCAGGGCTGCGACGTGTGGCTGAACAACCCGCTGCGGCCCCTGGAGGCGTCCGGCACCTCCGGCATGAAGTCAGCGCTGAACGGCGGGCTCAACCTGTCCATCCGCGACGGCTGGTGGGACGAGTGGTACGACGGCACCAACGGCTGGGCCATCCCCACCGCCGACGGCGTGAGCGACCCGGAGCGGCGCGACGAGCTGGAGGCCACCGCCCTGTACGACCTGATCGAGCACGAGGTGTCCGACCGGTTCTACGACCGTCCCATGGACGGACTGCCGCGGCGCTGGATGGAGATGGTCAAGCACACCCTGGCCTCGCTCGGGCCCAAGGTGCTCGCCGGGCGCATGCTCAGGGACTACGTGGTGGGCCTCTACATCCCGGCCGCGAAGGCCGCCAGGGCGCTGTCGGTGGACTCGCACGCGCCGGCGAAGGCGTTCGCCGCCTGGCGGGTCCGGGTCACCCGGGCCTGGCCCGGCGTCCGGGTGGAGCACGTCGAGGCGTCGGGCGTGGGGGACACGCCTGAGGTCGGCGCCACCGTGGAGTTGCACGCCACCATCGCGCTCGGCGATCTGGAGGCCGCTGACGTGCTGGTCGAGGCGGCCTATGGGAAGGTCGGGCCGCACGACGAGCTGATGCATCCCTCCTACGCGAAGCTGACCGTGGGGTCGGTGGACGACGACGGGAGGGCGCACTACACGGGCACGGTGCCGCTCGACCGCACGGGTGCCTACGGGTACACCGTCCGGGTGGTCCCCTACCACCCGCTCCTCGCGACCCCTGCGGAACTGGGGCTGATCGCCGTGCCCGAGGAACCCGCGGGCATGACGAACGGCACGTTGCGCTAACCGCGACCTATCACGGCACTTCCGGCCCTGCTCGGGCATTGGCGGCAGGGGGCATAATCGGGACCGTGGACGACAGCGGCAACGGCCTGCGGGCCGACACTCTGGTGGCCACGGTTCGCGGTGTGCTGCCGTCCCTGACGCCGGCCGCCCAGACCGTCGCCCGGCTCATCTTGGAAGACCCCGCCACGGTGGCCAGGAGCACTATCACGGAGCTCTCCGCCGCCTCGGGCACCAGCGAGGCCACGATCGTGCGGACGGCCCGGCTCCTCGGGTTCGCCGGCTATCCGCAGCTGCGCCTGGCCCTGGCGGCCGCCGCCGCGCAGCCGGACCGGCTGGTGCCCGGCGACCTGGCCCCCGACGACCCGCTGTCGGAGGTGATCCAGAAGGTCGCGCGGGCCGAGTCCGAGGCGATCAACGACACGGTGGCCCAGCTGACCTCGGAGCGGCTCGGCCTGGTCGTCGACGCCATCGTCGCGGCCCGGCGGATCGACGCCTACGGGGTCGGCGCCTCCGGGCTCGTGGCCGAGGACGTCGCGCAGAAGCTGCTGCGCATCGGCCTGTCCAGCCATGCCTTCCAGGACGCGCACCTGGCGCTGACCAGCGCGGTCCTGCTCAGGGCCGGGGACGTGGCGATCGGGATCAGCACCTCGGGGGAGACCCCCGACGTGATCGAGCCCCTGTTGCGGGCGAAGGAGGCGGGCGCGACCACGGTCGCGATCACCAACAACCCGCGCTCGTCGATCGCGGAGCTGGCCGAGCACGTGCTGATCTCCGCCGGGCGTGAGACGGAGTTCCGTCCCGGCGCCCTGGCCAGCAGGATCAGCCAGCTCCTCGTCGTCGACTGCTTGTTCGTCGGCGTCGCCCAGCGCACGTACGACTCCTCTCAGGAGGCGCTCGCGAGCACCAGGCGCGCCGTCAAGGAGTTCACCCGGAGAAACTCACCTGCACGTCGTCAGCTTTGACGAACATCACGCGGTGGCCGAACTGGATCTCCAGATACTTGGTCTTGCCGCGGACCACCTTGTGGTCCTCCAGGTTGAACGTGACCGCGCGGTAGTACTCCGTGGCAGCCGGCCCGGCGAGGGTGTACTTCTCGCCTGCCGAGAACGTGTACTGCAGCGGGGTCACGGCCTGGTAGGGAATGCCCGGCGGGTACGCCTCCTGCTCCGGGTACGCCCTGCCGTACACCGGGACGGTCGCCTTGCCCGGCTTCGGGGTCACGACCAGGCCCATGGACGGGATGGCGGTCGGCGCGCCGGCCGGGTTGTGGAACCACGCCTTCTGGCCGAGATACCAGATCGCCGTCCAGTCGCCCTGTCGGTCGGCCACCGCGAAGCGCTGGCCGGTGCTGGCGCGGGCGCTGTGGTCGTACACGCTGTAGAGGGACTCGCCCGTGGGGTGCTTGCCGATGTCCTTGACCAGCGGCGCATCAGCGCGTGGCTCGGTACGCAGCCAGACGGTGCCGGCGGGCAGCGGCGGGCAGGCGGCTGACGGGTTCTTGCGGTCGCAGCCGTAGAAGTACGGCTTGTTCGTGGCGAAGTCCGGTTTGATCATGATCGACCCGGCCCGCGGCCCGCCGAACTGGTGCAGCGGCGCGCCCATCAGCTGGAAGTAGTGCGCCCAGTCCCAGAACGGGCCGGGGTCCTCGTGCATGCCCCTGACCGTCGTCGGCAACGTGCCCGGCACGTTGTCGTGGCCCAGGATGTGGGCGCGGTCCAGCGGCACGCCGTGCCTGAGCGCCAGGTAGCGGACCAGGCGGGCGGACGAGCGGTACATCGCCTCGGTGTACCAGGTGCTGCCCTCGGCCAGGAAGCCCTCGTGCTCGAGGCCGATGGACTTGGCGTTGATGTACCAGTTGCCGGCCTGCCAGGCGACGTCCTTGCTCTTGATGTGCTGGGCGATGTGGCCGTCGGTGGAGCGGATGGAGTATTGCCAGCTCGCGCGGTAGTTCGGGTCCTGGTTGAGGCGGATAGAGGGCAGGAAATATCCCTCCATGTCGTGAATGATGATGTAGTCGATCTTCTGGCTGACCGGCCGGTTCGCCAGGTCGTAGTGCCCGTAGTTGCCATTGGGCAACTGCTGGTAAGCCGAGGGGATCCACTCGCAGGAGACCGAGGCGGGGCATTCGACGCCGTCGGCCCGCGGCGGGCGCAGGCCGAGCTTCTCCAGCCACTTCTCGATCTTCACCAGGCCGGGCACGGCCGGCAGCCGGACCCGCTCCCCGTCGTCGGTGGTCCGCTCGGCGCCTTCCTTGATCGTGGTGAAGACCTCGTCGGCGAAGAACTTGGCGGCGCCGGCCTCCTCGGCGCCCGAGTATTTGGCCACGGCGCCATACCACTCGCCCGGGTCGTCGCTCAGCGGCGCGCCGAGCGCCTTCTGGTAGTCGGCCAGCAGCGCCGCGCCGCCCCGGATGTTGGCGGCGTCGTCCGTTCGCAGCCGCTCGTGGCTCTCGCCGCTCAGCTCGGCCGCCCGCTCCATGGTGCGCAAGGAGGCGGGGATCTCGGTGGGCTCAGGCTGCTCTTCGGATGCGGGCAGCGGCCGGCTCTCGTCGCCGCGGGCGTCCTCCTCACCCTCGTGGTGATGGTTGGACCCGGTGTACGCGGCCGCGTCGGTGAGGTGCATGGGCCCGAACCCGGCGTCGCTGGAAGGCTGGCCGGCGTGGGCGTCCCAGCGTGACTCCAGGTAGGAGACGCCGAGCAGAACGCTCTGCGGGACCTGGAACTCCTCGGCGGCCGCGGCGAAGGCCTGCTGGCGGTCGGCGGGCTCCTGGGCGCGGGCGGCGGTGACGTTCGTTAAGGGCAGGATGGCGACCACGGCGATCGCCAGTAATCTGCGCATGAACCACTCCTCAGGGCTGGGGGCGCTGTGGTGGAGTTCAGCGTCTCAACATTTTCCTTCGCTGACGAGATCTTTGCGAAGATATTTTTCACTCGTTAACACTCTGTCGGGCCTGCGGGTCGAGGGACTGGATGTGGGCGGTGGCGGTGGCCACGGCCACGGGCTCGCCATCCGGGCCCAGGAGCTCGCCGGCCATGAAGCACACCTGCCTGCCGCGCCGTACGACCCGACCGCGGCCCACGAGCCGACCGGGGCGGGCCGGGCGCAGGAACTGGACATGGAGGTCGAGGGTTGGCGCGAACTCGCCCGCGGGCAACGTCGCCACCAGCGCCGGTCCGAGGGTGTCGTCGAGCATCGCGGCCAGGAAGCCGCCCTGTATCACGCCCATGGGATTGGTGAACCGATCACTCGCCTCGAAGGCCACCTCAATGGTCCCCTGGTCGGGGTCCACGTGCAGGAGCTCCCAGCCCAGCGTGTCCGCCGCGGCAGGCGGCGCAGCCCGGCCCGCGACCATGTCCCAGAACGCCCCTTGACGTGCTTGCGTCTCCATTCCGCCGATTGAACCCGTCCCCACCGACAGTTTCCGGCCGTTCGTTACGAGGTACGCCCGCAGGAACACCACGGCCTCGGCCAGCGCCTCGATGTTGGCGGCCACAATGAGCTGGTTGGCCGCCTTGACCGTCTGGCCCGCGCCGCTCGGTCCCACGTGGACCACGGTATTGCCGACCGCGTCGAAGACCGGCTTGGCAGCCTCGAAGGCGTCGCCCTCGCCGCCCACCATGATCGACAGAGCGGCATTCCGAGCACCGGCCTCGCCGCCCGAGACCGGCGCGTCCAGGTAGCGCAGGCCGCGGCGGCTTGCCTCCTCGGCCAGGGCCTTGCCCTTCGCCGGTGAGCGGTTGTAGCCGGCCACGCTGTGCCCGGCCCTGACCAGCTGCACCGCCATGGGGCTGCCCCGCGCACAGGCCGCCGGCATCTCCAGGGCGAGCTCGTCCTGCTCCATCGCCGCTCACCCGAGCGCCCCGGCCACGGCCACCAGAACTCCACCGCCCCGAACCCATCGGCCGCCGCAGCGGGACGCTCCACAAGGGGCAGATCGGTAGAGAGGATCGAACAGTTGGCGGTCCACCTGGTCACGTGCACAGCATCTCAGCGAGGCCGGCGCGACACGCCCTCAGGGGAAGGGGCTTCGTGAAGCGCGGCCGGGACTATGATGTTGGAAATTAAAGTGGCTCCGGTGTGCGGTTGCTGCTGGGCAAAGCGTTGCGGAGGTGCGCGCATGCTGGTGTCGCGGTGGGCCCAGGAGACGTTCGGGCAGCGTGCGCCGGTGATCAGACAGGGGATCGCCGAGGCGCTGTCGGTCGCGCTGGACAATGCCCGCGACGCGCAGACGGCGGCGCAGACCGATCACACGCATCCGTTCGGGTTCACGCTCATGTCCCGCAAGTTCGAGGCGCTGGCCGAGGCGTTCGAGGACATGGGGGACGTGCGGATCGTCAAGCCCGCAGGGTCGGCGCACGAACTGGTGGTGTTGGACGGCAAGCTGCTGTTCCCATTCCGCTACGCCAAGGACCGCTCGGTGAGCGTGATGAGTGCGCGCATCGGGGAGGGCCGGCCGTCGGCCCTGGTGCAGGCGCTGTTCAATCGGTTCGGGCCGGAGCCGATGATGCGGCAGCTCGCGCTGGCCGACGTGGCGCCGCACGCGGTGCCGGTGGCCGAGGCGCTCGGCGATCTGCCCAAGGACACCAGCCTGGTCCTGATCGCGTACGCCTGCAACGCGCATGCCGGGCTGCTGGACGCCTGGTGGGGCGAGGCGGAGCTGCTGGACCGCACCGGGAGCCTGCGCTGGCATCACTGTGAGGGGATCCCGCTGGCCAAGGACGCCGGGGCCGCGCAGACGTCGTTGCCTGGGGTCGCCTTCGATCAGGGCGTCGTGCCGACGCCGGCGCTCAACCCCCGGGTGCCGCGCGCGTTCAGGGCAGAAGCCGCGAGCGGTGAGTAGTCTCCGACCCGGCAGGCCGACCCCGCAGGCCGTCGCCGACGCGTTCGACGCCACCCGTCTCACTCAGGCCCGCCATCTGGCCGCCCTGACCAAGAAGGAGGTCGCCGAGCACCTCGGCGTCTCTCCCGCCGCGGTCGGCCAGTACGAGGCAGGCGCCACCCGGCCGCGCCCCGACCTGATTCCGCTGCTGGCCGAGGTGCTCGGGGTTCCTCTGACGTTCTTCCTGCCCGGGCGCCCGCACGGCAAGCTCGACGGCTCCATGGCGCATTTCCGCAGCCTGCGCTCCACCCGTGCCTACCAGCGGGCCAAGGCCGTCGCGTTCGTCGAGCAGGTGTGGGAGCTGACCTACGCCCTGGAGAAGCGTATCCAGCTGCCCGCCGTGGACCTGCCCGGGTTCGCGGGCGGCGAGATGCACTCGGCGCTGCCCCGCGACCCGGCCGGCGCCGCCCGGGCGCTGCGCGCCCACTGGGGGCTGGGCGCCGGGCCGATCAGCCACCTCGTACGCCGCATGGAAGCGCACGGCATCGTCGTCGCCTTCCCCCGGCACGACCCCGACGCGGTCACCGTCGACGCCTTCTCCACGTCCAGCCTGCCCAGGCCGATCGTCGTGCTGACCCCCAACAGGTTCGACGACATCTACCGCCACCGCTTCACCGCCGCGCACGAGCTGGGCCACCTCGTCCTGCACGGCGACACCGCCGCCGGGGACACGCACCAGGAGCGCGAGGCCGACGCGTTCGCCGCCGAGTTCCTGACGCCGCGCGAGAACATCCTGCCCCAGTTGCCGCTCCGCGCCGACCTGCGCAAGCTCGCCGAATTGCGGCGGACGTGGGGCGTGTCGGTCGATTCGCTGCTCTACCGGTGCCGCGAGACGGGGCTGATCTCCGACTCCGCCGCGAGCCGCGCCTACCAGCGCCTGGCCGCGCTGCGCGACCAGCCGGGCTTCACCAACGAGCCCGTATCCGGCTACCCGGGCGAACAGCCCGTCCTGCTGGCCCACGCCTTCGACCTGGCCACCCGGGAGGCCGGCCTGACCGCCGCCACCCTGGCCCGGGAGCTGGCCTGGCCCATCGCCCGCGTGCGCGAACTCATCGGCCTGCCCGACCAGCGCCCCTCACTCAAGCTGGTTCTCTAGAAAAAGCTCGAAGAAGAAACCCGGGCAGCCTGCTCGCCTCCGGCGTGGTCGACCGGCAGGGCCGGCGGCCCTGACCTAGGTCCGTCGAGCAGCCCTGCCGCGGTTCGTGTCAGGCGTGCACCTGCTGCGGGGGCAGGAGGCGATCACGCAGGACGGCCAGCACCAGGGCCCACACGCTCCACACCACGTACCCAGCGAAGTTGACCAGGTCCGCACCCGGCACGGCGAGCGGCGTGAGCACGCCGGCGGCTATGGCCACGGCCGAGACCACACCGGCCACCGCGAACCAGCGCGGCGACCGTGGCAGTGCGGCCAGCACCAGCGCCGTCCAGGCGGCGGTGAGCAGGTAACCGAGGGTCTCGCCGATCCCTGTCCCGAGGTAGCCGTGCAGGGCGGCGAACGTCGTCTCAGCGGCGCCCGGATCGGCCGCGTGGGCCAGCGCCGGCACCGCGTACGGCCAGCGCAGCAGCCCCAGCGCCTGCACCAGGCCGGCGAGCACGCCGACCGGCATGGACAGAGCGGCGGCCGGCCCCGGGGGCAGCAGCCGGCCCAGTAAGACCGCCGCGGGCACGAGCGCCAGGGCGCTCACCGCCAGCAGCAGGAACCAGGCGGACACCACCGCCTGATTGGCGGCGAACGCGGCCAGGATCCGCCCGGGAGGCTCGGCGAGTACGCCGGGGTAGTCGAAGGTGGCGGCGAGGCCGGCGAAGGCGAGGTTCGCGGCGACGACGGCGGCGATCAGGGTCCATCTCATGGCACAGGCTCCTAACTCTGAACGGTGTTTAACATTAAACACCGTTTAGAGTTGTCTTGTGAAGAGAGGACCTCAACGTTCGGTGGACCAGAAGGCGGTGCTCGACGCCGCCCTGGAATTGATCGACGCCGGTGGGCTCACCATGCGGGCGCTGGCCACTCGCGTGGGCCTGACGCCCGGCGCGCTGTACACCTACTTCCCGGACCGGGCCGCGATCGTGACCGCCCTGACCGACCGCCTGCTCGGTGAGGCCGACCTCGGACTGCTGGAGGACGAGGGCCGCCCGCCGGGCGAGCGCATCGCCGCCTTCGCGCTCAACCTGCGCGAGGTCCTGATGCGTCACCCCGCCGCGGTCCCGTCGATACTCGGCGCCGCCTTCAGTGGGCCGGTCGCGCTACGGGTGGGCGAGTCGTTGCTGGCCGCGCTGCCCGACCCGCGCGCCGCCTACACGGTCATGGTGTACGTCCTGGGCTCGATAGCCCTGGAGGCGGCGGAGATACGCGGGCCTGGCCCCGTCCCGCCGGAGGCCGAGCGGATCGCCGCCCGCCGGGTGGCGTTCGACATCGAACCCGAGGCCTTCCCGCGTACCTACGCCGCCGCGGACGCCATCGCGGCGTACATCTCGACCGGCCAGTTCCGCTGGGGTCTGGAGCGGGTGCTGGCCGGATTGGCGGCCGGGAAGTAGTGCGCCAGGACTAGCTGCCTGCGTCCCTGGTGTGCGCCTGCGCCAGCCTGGCCAGCGCCAGTGCCCCGATCATGAGGCCGAAGTCGCGCAACGCGACGTCGTAGAACCCGGAGAACGTCAGCAGGTTGACGATGATCCCGGCGAGCCAGAGGGCGACGACGTACGCCCCGATCCTCGGCGCGAACCCGACCAGCAGGCCCGCCAGGATCTCGATCACACCGACGATCCTCATGGCCATCACGGCGTCGCCGGGGACGAGGTTGTCGATCCACGGCGCCAGGTACGCCGTCCATTCGGTCAGGATGTTGGTGAACTTGTCGAGCCCGAACAGGATCGGCGCGACCGTGAATCCGGTGCGCAGCAGTGCGAATGCCTGATAAGAGGGATTCTTCAGGCGAGTCGATAAATCAGTACTCATGGGTGAGCTCCTAACGGATGCTATTTTGTACGTTAGAAGGCCACCTATGTAACGTCAATGGCTTTCTCCGTTAGAAAGGCCGGCCGGTGCGCGGAGTCGATCAGAACATCACGGGCATCGGCACCCTCGCCGACCCCGTACGCCAGGAGTTGTACCTGTTCGTGTGCGCGCAGCCAGGACCCGTGAGCCGCGACCAGGCCGCCGAGGCCATCGGGATCGCCCGCCACAAGGCCAAGTTCCATCTCGACAGGCTCGAGTCCGAAGGGCTGCTCGAGGCCGTCTATGCCCGGCTCACCGGAAGGACGGGGCCGGGCGCGGGACGCAGCGCGAAGTTGTACCGCCGGGCGGCCCGCGAGTTCGCCGTCTCGTTGCCCAGCCGCGACTACCTGCTCGCCGGTCGGCTCATGGCCGACGCGATCGCCGAGTCGGCCGGGACCGGTGCGCCCATCCTGGAAGTGCTCCGGCGGGTGGCGGCCGAGCACGGCGCCGCGATCGGCGGAGGGGCGGTGTCCGCCGAAGGCCGGCCCGCCACCCCGCAGGCGGCGCTGGATCTCGCGGTCGGGGCGCTCAGCGAGCACGGGTACGAGCCGCGGCGCGAGAGCACCCGCGTCATCATGGCCAACTGCCCCTTCCACGCTCTCGCAGAGGCACAGCGGGAACTGGTCTGCCACATGAACCACGCTCTGATCACCGGCCTGGTGGAGAGCGTCGCGCCGCCCAAAGTGGAGGCCAGGTTGGAACCTGGCGACAACCGCTGCTGCGTGAGCCTGGCCATGGAAGGACAGACGGGCGGCCGGTCCGGCTAGGCGAGCCGCCCCCGGTAGACGGCCCGCGCCCGCTCGTACAGCTCCAGGTGGTCCCCCAGCTGATCGTCGGTCTCGAACGTGCCGAACTCGCGGATCACCGCCTCCAGCCGGTCCAGCCATGCCAGGCACCATCGCACGTCGGCCTCCCTGGCCACGTGCTCGCCCGCGACGTCCAGGTACACCGGGCTGCTGTGCGCGTACGCGCCGCGCCGATGGAAGGCCCGCGGATGGGGCCCGCCCGAGGCCACGGCCACCACGTACGTCGGCTCGCTCACCTCCATCGACGTGACCAGGCGCCCGGGCCGCCCCTGCGCCAGCATGCCCGCCGCGGTGTGGATCTCCAGGTGCTCGACCTCGGGCCCGATCGAGGCGGCCACGATCTCCACCCGCTGCCCGGGCGCCAGCTCCAGAGTGTTCCCGGGCCCGTGCCCGTTCACCGTGATCTCCAGCCACGGCCCGGTGGTGGCGAACGTGCGGCCGAGCAGGATCGCCTCGGCGAAGGACTCCGCGGTGAGCGGGCCGGCCACGTTGGCGTAGACCCGCTCCCAGCCCGGGGGACCGGAGGCGGTGCCGCGGCGGCAGAAGGACAGCACGGCGTCGGTGCCCGCGGTGACGGTGAGCCGGTTGCCCGCGCCGATCAGGCGGCGGTAGACGGCGGCGGTGGCCGTGATAGAGGAGTGGTTGAGCACGTCCAAGGTGTCGATCAGACCCAGGGCGGCGTCGGCGACGATCTCCCTGGCCGAGCAGTTGCGCCCGCGGGCGAGCACCACGTCGGGCGGGTCCTCGTCGTCGAAGGGGACGTGGAACGGATGCCCGTACCCGGTGATCGCGCCCAGCGCGCGCAGCTCTTCGAGCGCGACCGCGTTGGGCGGCCAGTCCACCGTGCCGAGGAAGCCCGTGTGGTAACGCTTGGGCAGGTCTCGCAGGCCGAATGCGCTGACGTGGCCGACCAGGTCGTTGCGGTATTCCACCCCGATCCTGGCCAGGTGCCGCTCGTCCGACCACGGCAGGTCCTCGCCCACCCAGTGCTCCAGCGCCTCCACGTCGTAGACCCGCTCGCTCGCGACGTTGCCCGCCACGAGGTTGAGCACGTGCAGGTCCTCCCCATGCTGCGCGGCCGCGGCCAGCGCGGGCGCGGCGGGCTCCTCGCCCATCCAGTTGAGGTGCACGTGCAGGTCGCCGCCGTACCAGCCGCGGGCGGCGGCGTCGTACAACCGCTCGGGCGTCAGCTCCACCGGCGTCTCCCGGCCCGCGTCAGGGGTCACCACGACCTCGGCGGAGGTGTATTCCATGCCCCTGGTCACCGTCACGGTGATCGGCTCGGCGGGCACGGTGATCATGAGGTCGTCACCGTGGAAGTACGGCCGGCGACGGGCGTCCAGCTTGGGCGGTGCGCCCTCGGGATACCAGCCTTGTCCGTTCGCGCTCGTCACGCTCCACCGGCAGGGGAACCCGGCCCGCACCCGGATCGTGGCCGCGGCGGCCCGCCTGGCCAGTGGCGACAGGTCCACGGGCCGGCCGCCGACGGCGATCTCCCGCACGAGCTCGACCACCTTGGCCCCGCGGGGCGGCACCACGTGCGCCGTGCCGTCCACGACGACCTCGACCGGCTCGTCCGAGCTGGAGTCCAGCAACAACGCCGTACGGAAGGGGCCGTCGTCCAGCACCACCCGCGTGTCGGCGGCCAGCGTGGCCCCCGCGGGCGTCAGGCGCAGCGCCGGCAGGTTGTCCGGCACTTCGCCGCCGAGGGTGTCGCGGAGCAGCCGGTCCAGGTCCACCTCGCCCAAGCGGTCGTTGAGCTCGTCGGGAGGGACCTCGGGGTAGCGCTCTGCCAGCTGGCTGATGGCCGCACTCCGGTAGTTGTGGCGGGCGTCGAGGAAGACGGTGGCCCACGCCTCGTCGACGTAGGAGATGGGCGGCTCGCCCCAGCAGGGCCCGTGGGCGTCACGCAGGGAACGGTAGTCGGCCAGCGCGCGGGCGACGGAGTCGGGTAGCAGCGGATTGTCACACATCGGACACTCCCTGAATAGGCCGCGCCGTCATCGTGACACGGAGGACGAGCCCATGCGAGCGATATCTGGGGGTACGTGAATCCTCATGACGCACATCATCGATCGCGAAGCCGTACAGGACCTGGTCGCCGCCCGCCAGGCCCAGCTGGTCGAGGTGCTTCCGGAGGAGGAGTACACGTGGGCGCACCTGCCCCGGGCCGTGAACCTGCCGCTCGGCGCCCTCGAGAAGGGCTCCTCGGCGCTGGACCGCGCGCGGCCGGTGGTCGTCTACTGCCACGACGCGCTGTGCGACCTGAGCCCGCGCGCCGCCCACCGGCTCGAACGCCTGGGATTCGGCGAGGTGCACGACTATGGGGCGGGCAAGATGGACTGGCTGGCGGCCGGGCTGCCGTACGAGGGGGAGGCCCACCTGGTGTCGGAGAACGTGCGCCGCGACCCCGTCACGGCCGGCCTCGACGACCCGTTGGAGGAGCTCACCGAACGGATCATCGGCGACCCGGCGGGGCTTGCGGTGGTGGTCGACCAGGATGACGTGGTCCAGGGCGTCGTCGGGTCGAGCGAGCTCAAGGGCGCCGACATGAGCGGCACCGCCGAGCAGGCCATGCGCGTCGGGGTGACCACGGTGCGCCCGAGCGAGCAGCTCGAGCCGCTGATCCAGCGGATGGACCGGGCGAAAGTAGATCATGTCGTCGTCACGAAGGCGGACGGCACGCTGGTGGGCCTGTTCGGGCTCGGCGACGTCCGCCCGCAGGCAACGGAGTCCGACCTCGGCTAGGGCCGCCGGTCCAGCCGGAACGTCGGCTGGCCCGGGGTGCCCGGTTGGGCGTCGAGTGACTTGTCGTCCAGGATCGCCACGGTGTCCTCGGCCACGAAGACGCGTATGTCCTCCGCCTCGATGATCTGGTCGCCGGCCTGCGGCTGGCTGGCCAGGGCGAGTTCGAGCGCACCGGCCTCGTCGGCCTTCGCGGAGATGCGCAGGCCCGCGTCGGCGGGCACGTCGACGCCGGCCATCACGTCGCGGATCGCGACGACGGCGTTGTGAGTCAAGGTCAGCACTGCAAGCTCCTTCACACCATCGAGAACCTCCGCCTCCCCAGCAGCGATCTGCCCAAACGCGGCATGGCGGGTCCGCCGCCGGGTAGCGGGATGGGCATGACCAAGACCGACAAAGCGGTTCTCGACGTCCTGCTCGACCGCTACGGCAGCACGTTCGCGGGCGAGGCCGGCATCAAGCTGTCCGACCAGCCGAGGCCGCTGTACCAACTGCTCGTCCTGGCCACACTGCTCAGCGCTCGGATCTCGTCCGGTGTCGCGGTCGCGGCCGCGAAAGAGCTGTTCAAGGCCGGGTACGGCACGCCCAAGGGCATGCGGGAGGCGAGCTGGCAGGACCGGGTGGACGCGCTGGGCCGCGGCCACTACCGCCGCTACGACGAACGTACCGCCACCATGCTCGGGGACGGCGCCGAGCTGCTCCTCGACCGCTGGAAAGGGGACCTGCGGAAGCTGCGCGACGAGGCGAAGGGCGACGACCGGCGGATCGCCTCGCTGCTGATGGAGTTCCCCGGCATCGGGCCGACCGGGGCGGACATCTTCCTGCGGGAGGTCCAGGCCGTGTGGCCGCAGGTCGCGCCGCACCTGGACAAGCGGGTGCTGGACGGCGCGGGCAAGCTGGGGCTGCCGAAGCAGGCCGGCCCGCTGTCCGAGCTGACCCACTCCGGTGAGGAGCTGGCCCGCCTGTCGGCCGCACTCGTCCGGGTGTCGCGGAGCAAGAAGACGGTTGATGAGGTGAAGTCGGCGGCAGGATAGGTTCGGACCATGGGTGAGTTTGTGAGCGTCGAAGTAGCCGACCAGATCGCCACGATCCGTCTTGATCGTCCCAAGATGAACGCGCTCAACGGCCAGGTTCAGCTGGAGATCGCCGAAGCGGCGCGCATCGTGGACGCCGACCCGCAGGTGCAGGCGGTCATCCTCTACGGCGGCGCGAAGGTCTTCGCGGCGGGCGCCGACATCAAGGAGATGGCCGACATGTCCTACGCGGACATGGTCGCTCATTCCCGCACGCTCCAGGAGTGCTTCACGGCGGTCGCCCGGATCGGCAAGCCGGTCATCGCCGCGATCACCGGTTACGCCCTGGGCGGCGGCTGCGAGCTGGCCCTGTGTGCCGACTTCCGGGTCGCCGGCGAGTCGGCCAAGCTGGGGCAGCCGGAGATCCTGCTGGGCATCATCCCTGGCGCGGGCGGCACCCAGCGCCTGCCCCGCCTCATCGGCCCGGCCCGCGCCAAGGACCTGATCTTCACCGGCCGCCACGTTCCCGCCGCCGAGGCCCAGGAGATCGGGCTGGTGGACCGGGTGGTGCCGGACGAGCAGGTCTACACGGCCGCGCTGGAATGGGCCGCCACGTTCGTGGGCGGCCCCGCGATCGCGTTGCGCGCCGCCAAGCAGGCCGTCGACCAAGGTCTGGAGGTGGACCTGGACACGGGCCTTGAGGTCGAGCGGCTGCAGTTCTCCGGGCTCTTCGCCACGGACGACTCCAAGATCGGTATGCAGGCGTTCACCGAGAAGACCAAGCCCAAGTTCACCGGCCGGTAGGCCCGTTCGTTCAGGCCGTCCATCTGGCTCCGGGTTTGCCAGTATGGTGGCGTTTCATGATGCGCGTCCTGGTCCCTGCCCGGCTCCGCGCGGCCGTGCGCACGTGGTTCGACTCCCGCTACATCTCGATCGCCGACCACCGGCAGGACATCAAGGACGCGCTCTGGGAGGTCCAGACGCTGCGGCGGGAAGTGGTCACCCTCCAGGACGAGGTGGCACGCCTCAGGAACGCCAGGCCGCCGGTGGCAGCGGACCAGGCGACGATCGACGACACGCGCCGGCTCGCCCAGGAGACGGCGAAGGCGCTGGACGGGGTGCTCCAGAACGAGGTCCTCGTCTGGCAGGCCATCGACGAGCTGCGGCACGCCGGAGCTCGCCGGAGCTCGGCCGAGCCGGGGGAGCGGCCGTGCGTGTGACGTGGGCTGTGACCTCGACTGGCGGGGACCTGAGCTTCCGGCTCGACCCCGCGGACGAGATCACCGGGCGGGCCTCCGACGACTACCCCGTCAAACTGGCCACCAACTCCTGCTCCATCGGCGGCGTCCCCGCCGACGCCCACCCCGACCTGTTCGCGGTCGCGGCCTGGACCGTCGTCGCGCCGTGGACCCGGCGCCGGATCTCCTTCGACCGGGCCATCTCGGCCGAGCTCGCCGCCGCCTTCCATGACGGCTGGGGCATCGAGGCCGGGCCGGTGGGGGCGCAGGCACGGCAGGCGGGCCGTACGCTCGCGATCTCGTACAGCGGTGGCGCGGACTCCGTGGCCGCGGCCACGATCTACCCTGAAGCGCCTTTCGTGCACTTCCGGCGGGTGGCGCATCGGCGCGTGCCCAACCGGTGGCCGCACTACCGGTCCGACGTGCTGGCCGGGCTCGCCGCGACGACCGGACGGACGGTGTCCACGGTCACGTCCGACCTGGAATACACACTCGCCGAGCCGCGCCCCGGCTACCCGGAGCACCACGCGGTGGCGGCTGGAGCGCTGCTGCTCGCCGACGAGCTGGACCTCGGCGGGCTGGGCTTCGGCTATGAGCTCGGCTCACGCTGGCTGGGTGGCGGGCGCTATCTGCACCGGTACACGCCCGACAACCCCATGTGGTCGCCGCATGGCCGGTGGGGAAAGCTGTTCGCCGCGGCCGGGGTGCACATCGTGCTGCCCGTCGGCGGCGTGAGCGAGGCGATCACCATGCGGGTGGCCCTGAGCTCCGACCTCAAGGGCCAGGTGCGCTGGTGCCTGCGCGGCACCGACGGCCCGTGCCGCACGTGCGGCAAATGCCTGTACAAGGAGCTCATCCAGGCCGCCGTGGAGCGGCGGCCGCTGGACACGCCGCTCACCGCCGACCGTCCCGTCGTGCGCAAGTGGCTGAGGAAGCCGCCGTACGGCGGGCAAGAGATGATCGAGTACGGGCTGGCGCGGGTGCCCGGGATCGAGAACACGCCCTTCGCCCGGGCGCTGGACTACTTCGAGGCGAGCGAGGAGTCGACGAGCTGGCTCGACCACTGCTACCCGCCGGCCATCGACGAGATTCCGGCGCAGTGGCGTGACCAGGCGGCCGCGTTCATGGCGGCCCACGTCGGGTTCATGACCGAGGCCGAGGCCCGCCGGGTGGAAACATGGGGCTCCTGACGGACATCGTCGACCGGGGTGAGGAGCTGGGTGCGTGAAGGTTTATCTGTCGGTGGACATGGAGGGCGTGACGGGGCTGACCGACCCCGAGGAGATGCACGCCGGCCAGCGCGGCTACGAGCGCGGGTGCGAGCTGATGACCGCCGACGCCAACGCCGCCGTCGCGGGCGCCTACCAGGCGGGGGCGGCGAGTGTGCTGGTCAACGACGCCCACGGCTCCACCAAGAACCTCAGGATCGACCTGCTGGACGAGCGGGCCAGTCTCATCCGGGGACCGGGCAAGGCGCAGCGCATGGCCCAGGGGCTCGACGGCTCGTTCCAGGCGGCCGGGTTCGTCGGCTACCACGCCCGCGCAGGCGTGGCGGACGGCGTGCTCAACCACACCTGGATGGGCAAGGAGATCCAGAACGTCTACCTCAACGGCGAGCTGTGCGGCGAGACGCGCCTCGTGGCCGCGTGCGCCGGGTTCCACGGCGTGCCGGTGGTGCTGGTCACCGGGGACGAGGCGGTCGGTGAGGAGGCACGCGAGCTGCTCGGCGACGTAGAGACGGTCGCGGTGAAGAAGGGCATCGACAAGTTCTCGGCCGAGCTGCTGCCGCCGGGCGTCGCCCAGGCTCGGATCCGTGAGGCCATGGCTCGCGCTCTAGGCCGGTTGAGCGACTTCACGCCTTACCGGCTGGCGGCGCCGTACACGCTCGGGGTGGAGTGGAACTCCACCGCCATCGCCGCTGCCGTCGCGCTGATTCCCGGCGTGAAGACCGCCGGGTCGCGGCACATCGAGTTCACCACCGACGACTTCACCCAGATCATGGCGCTGTTCGGCATCTTCGCCACCATCGGTGGTCAGGTCGCCTGCGGCAGCGGCCCCTACGGCTGAGGAAGGGGAGCGGGCGTGGAAGGTGCCGGAGCTCGGAGCTCCGCGGCGCTGACCCGGAGGGGGCTGCTCGTCGGGATCGGGGCGGTGGGCGGCGCGGGCGCCATGTACGCCGCCATGGGCGCCCTGGGCCTGGCTCCTTCCGGGCAGGACAAGCAGTTCGCCGCCCCCAGGCCGGGCGACTTCGCGCTGCGCGGGAAGGCCTCCGCCAAGGTGGTGATCCTGGGCGCGGGCGTCGCCGGCCTGACCGCCGCGTACGAGCTCGGCAAGAGCGGCTACGACTGCACCCTCCTCGAGGCCAGGGAGAAGGCGGGCGGCAGGAACCTGACGCTCCGCGGCGGCGACCGGCTGACGGAGCTGAACGGCCCGGCCCAGGAGGTGACGTTCGGCGAGGGCGTTTACTTCAACGCGGGCCCCGGCCGCATCGCCCCCTGGATGGTGACCCTCGACTACTGCCGCGAGCTGGGCATCCCCATCGAGACGTTCGTGAACAACAACGCCTCCGCCTACGTGCACACCGCCGGCCAGACGGTACGGGCCCGCACGGCCCGAGCCGACATGTACGGATATATGGCGGAATTACTTGCCAAGGCCACGAACCTCGGCGCCCTCGACAAGGCCATCACCCAGGACGACCAGGAACGCCTGCTCGACTTCCTCAGAAGGTTCGGCGACCTCGGCCCCAAGCTCGAGTACGAGGGTTCCCCTCGCCGCGGTTTCGTGAAATATCCGGCGATCGACCTCGGCACCCCCCTCGACGCCCCCGGCACCCTCCGCCAGGTCCTCGCCGCCGGCACCGGCCGCGCGATCACCAACGACTTCGGCCACGACCAGGCGACCCCCATGTTCCAGCCGGTCGGCGGCATGGACGCGATCGTCACCAAGCTCACCGAGGCGGTGGGTCAGGACCGCATCATCACGGGCGCCAAGGTCACCAAGATCACCACGTTGGACGACGGCGTGGAGGTCGTCTACGAGGGCGGCGCCATCAAGGCCGACTACTGCATCGCCACCCTCCCGCCCCACCTCCTCGCCAAGATCCCGCACAACCTCGGCGCCCAGGTCACCGCCGCGCTCAGGACGCCGGTCCCGATCGCCGCCGGCAAGATCGGCCTGGAGTACGGCACGCGCTGGTGGGAGCTGGAGGACCGCATCTACGGCGGCGTGACCGAGACCGACCTGGACATCACCCACATCTGGTATCCGTCCCACGGCTACCACGCGGAGCGCGGCCTCATCGTCGGCTACTACAACACCGAGCGCCACGCCGAGCTCTACGGCGCCCTCACCCCGGAGGACAGAAGGCGCAGGGCGCTCACCCAGGGCAAGAAAATCCACGGCGACAAATACCGCCAGAACCTCCTGTCCAGCGTCTCCATCGCCTGGGAACGCCAGGCCCACATCCAGGGCGGCTGGGTACGCTGGCCCGCCTTTGATTCGTCCTTCACTCTTCTGCAACGCCCTGCCGGAAGGGTCTACTTCGCGGGCGACTGGCTCACCCACCTGATCGCCTGGCAGGCGGGGGCCATGGAGTCCGCCCGCGGCGCCGTCACCCAGCTGCACCAGCGCGTGTTGCAGTCGCCGTGACGGCACGCTGCTCCACGGACCGGCATAGGGTCCGAGGAGAAGCGAATCGAGGAGATGGGATGACGCTGCACTGGGTCCCCGCGACCGAACGAACCGACCTCCTGGCCGATCCCGTGGCTCACGCCGTGGCCGGCATGGAGGGCGTCGAGGTGGCCGAGATCGACCCCGATCTCGCCGACACCGCGGCCTTCTGCGAGCGCTATGGCGTACGGCTCGACGAGTCGGCCAACTGCGTGGTCGTGGCGGCCAAACGGGGCGGCGAGACGCGCTACGCCGCCTGCATGGTGCTCGCGACCATGCGCGTCGACGTGAACGGCGTCGTACGCAGGCATCTCGACGCCCGTAAGGCGAGCTTCGCGCCGATGGACGACGCGGTCGAGCTGACCGGGATGGAATATGGCGGCATCACGCCGCTCGGCCTGCCCGACGACTGGCCGATCCTGGTGGACGCGCACGTCGCCGAGCATCCGAGGGTGGTGATCGGCAGCGGCCTGCGCAGATCGAAGCTCGCCGTCTCCGGTGCCGCGCTGTCCGGGCTCAAGCGGGCCGAGGTCCTGGCCCTAGCAAACTGAAGCCGATTCGAGACCGTTGGATGGGAAACCCATGGGGCCATTGCGGACGTTGTACGAGTGGGAATGTGGCCTCATGGTTCATCTCGTGGGCGGGGATTAAGCCGGTATGGTGCTTCATGCCATGAACGATGACCGACTTGGCCCTTACCGGCTGCTCAGGCGGCTCGGTGAAGGCGGGATGGGCGTTGTCCACCTCGCTGCCGACCCGCAGGGGCGGCAGGTGGCGGTCAAGGTCCTGCGCGGAGAGGTCGCCGGCGACGAGGTCGCCAGGCGGCGGCTTTCGCGCGAGGTCGAGACCATGCGCCGGGTCCGCAGCAAATACATCGCCGAGGTCGTCGACGCAGACGTCACCGGTCATCGGCCTTATATCGTCACCCGTTTCGTGCCGGGCCGCCCGCTCGACGAGATCGTCAAGGACGACGGCCCCCTCGACCTGCCCGCGCTGACCAGGGTCGCGCACGGGGTGGCGTCGGCGCTGGCCGCCGTGCATTCGGTCGGCGTGATCCACCGTGACCTCAAGCCCGGCAACGTCATGATCCTGGACGGCGAGCCCGTCCTGATCGACTTCGGCATCGCCCAGGCGGTCGACGCGACCCGGCTGACGCAGACCGGCATGTTCATCGGCACGCCCGGCTACCTCGCGCCCGAGATCATCGAGGGCCAGGAGGCGGGCCCCGAGGTCGACGTCCACGCGTGGGCGGGCACGCTGCTGTTCGCGGCGACCGGCCAGCCGCCCTTCGGCAAGGGCACGCTGGAGATGATCTTCTACAACATCACCGCGGGCAAGGCCGACGTCAGCGCCGCCCCGGCGACGCTGCAGCCGCTGCTCAAGGCGGCCTTCCAGCGCAACCCCAACAAGCGTCCCAAGGCGGCCGACCTGGCCGAGCAGACCGCCAGGATGTTGCCGCAGCAGCCGCCGCCGGGCGGCATGCCCGACGAGATCTCCACCGCGCCACGCGCGACGGACACACCGCCGCCTCGGGTGACGGACAAGCCGGCCTACGACATCTCCACGCCGCCGGTCACGCCCAGGCGGCTGCTCGAAGGCCAGGACCAGCCCGCCGCGCCGCCGCAGGAGCAGCCATACGTCTCGCTGCTGCCCAACCAGGCCGACCCGTGGCCAACCCGCCGGGTCACGCCCGAGGAGCTGCGGCAGATCCAGCGCGAGGGCGCTCCGGTTCCGCCGAGCCAGCCGTGGCCGCAGCCGCAGGCCAACAACCACCCGGTCCCGCCGGGCGAGACCGACGTGCCGACCATGCGCGTACGCCCCGACTCGCCGGACTACGGCAGGCTCAGCACCGGCCCTGACGCCGGCAGGCCCGGCCCCGACATGGGCAGGGTGGGTCACGGCCCCGACATGCCCGACTACGGCAGGCCGAGCCCGACGCCGGCCCAGCCGCCTCCTTACATCCCGGCGCAGCCGCAATATCCGCCGGACCGGATGACCAGGCGGGAGCCTTACATCCCGGCGGCCGCGCCTGGCAGGGCACTGCAGCGTTCCAGGGCGTACGGCGTGGCGAGCGCCATGCTGCTCGTCCTCATGACCGTGGCGGCCGTGCTGGCGCCCGTGCTCGTGGCCGTCGCGGCCATCCCGATCGCGGTGCTGCTGCGCGCGGCCGACCTGGCGCAGCCCCAGCTCACCGCCCGCCGGGCCGCCGGCGCCGCCGCGCTCGACGTGATCAGGGTGCTGGCCTACCCCAAGGCACTCGCCAAGTCGGTGGGCATCACGCTCGCCTTGGTGCTCTACGCGCTCATCCTGGGGCTGCCGGTTACACTGTTGCTATCGGTAGTGGCCGGGATGGATTCATACAATGCCCTCGCCTGGGGCGCCGCGGTCGCGCTGTGGACCGTGTGCGCCGGCCCCGGGGTCGAGGGTCCCGGCAAACAAATGCGCAGAACGCTCTCATCGCTCGTACCCTCGAGAACAGCGGCGATGGTGATAGCGGGAATCCTCGCGGCGGGTGCCGCGCTCTCGCTGATCCTCGCTTACGGCACGTTCGGGGACAACGCAAGGGGGGCCGTATGGACTCCGCTGAACGTCGATCCAGTGGTGGAGCTGCTCAAGGACTTGAAGGATGGGGGATGATCCGGGGAAGGCGGCGATGAACACCCAGGCACCAGAGCGGCTCGGCCCTTATCGGCTCGTCAGGAAGATCGGCGAAGGCGGCATGGGTGTCGTCCATCTCGGTCTCGACGGCGAGGGCCGCGAGGTCGCCATCAAGGTGCTCCACCCGCACGTGGCCGCCGACCTCAAGGCGCGCGACCGGCTGACCCGCGAGGTCGAGACCATGCGCCGGGTGCGCAGCCCGTTCGTCGCCGAGGTCATCGACGCCGAGCTCGTGGGCGGCCAGCCCTACGTCGTGACCCGCTTCGCCCCCGGCCGCACGCTGGAGGACACCGTCCTGACCGACGGCGCCCTCATGGCGCGCGAGGTCATCAAGCTCGCCCAGGGGCTCTGCCAGGCGCTGGTGGCCATTCACGCGGCCGAGGTGATCCACCGCGACTTCAAGCCGTCCAACGTCATGCTCGTCGACGGCGAGCCGCTGGTCATCGACTTCGGCATCGCCCACCTGGTCAACGCCACCAGGCTGACGCAGACCGGCATGTTCGTCGGCACGCCCGGCTACCTGGCGCCGGAGATCATCCGCGATACGGACATCACCCAGGCGGCCGACGTGCACGCCCTGGCCTCGACGGTGTTCTTCGCCGCGACCGGCGCGCCGCCGTTCGGCACGGGAACGTTCGAGGCGGTCTGCTTCAACATCATGGAAGGGCGGGCGCAGCTCGACAAGGCGCCCGCGTGGCTGCGCCACTGGCTCAGCCGGGCCCTGCAGGTCGACCCTGCGGCCCGGCCCGGCGCCCAGGAGTTGCTGCGGATGGCCAGGGCGCTGGATCCGTCGGTGACCACGTTCAACGAGACGCCGTCCTTCGACGGGCCGACGGGGACCAAGCGGATGGGCAGCGGGACGCGGGTCATGGACTCCTACTCCGACCTGCTGCCTCCGGTCCAATACGCCAAGCCTGCGCCGCCGCCTCCGGCTCCACCGCGGGAGAAGAAGCGGCGTGAGGAGAAGCCGCCGCCCTACGTGCCCGCGCCCGTCTCCGCCCGGCCGCCGATGGCCGACCAGCGGGTGGCAGGCTACCCGGCGCCGCAGCCGCGCACGGCCCCGCCGCCACCGGCGCCTCGCTACGCTCCGCCGCCTCAATACACTCCGCCGGCCGAGCGGAAGAAATATCTGTTCGGCAGCCAGTTCACCGGGTTGCTGCTGCTGGTCACGCTGGTCGCGCTGACGGTCATGATGCCCGTCATGGTGGGCGCGGTGGCGGTCGTACTGGTGCTGGTGTTGCGGCTCGGCGAATACCTGTTCGGCGACCTGGTCAAGCGGCGGCAGATCCGCGGAAGCAGCGGGTCCGACCCGCTGCTCGTAGTGGTCGGCACGCCGTGGGCGCTCGTGAAGTCGGCGCTCGTGACAGCCGTGCACGGGCCGCTGGCGCTGCTGTTCGGCGTGTGCGTGTGGGGCGTGCTCTACTGGGCGGGCAGGATGAGCGTCAACGAGGCGGCCGCCTACGGGGCCGGAGCGTTCACCGCCGGCCTGTTCGTGCTGCCCGGCGGCGGCTCGCCGCGTAAGGCCGTGACCCGCTCGCTCACCAGCGTCCTGCGTACGCCCGGTGCGGCGCTGGTCGCGGTTGTGCTGGTGGGCACGGCGGCGCTGTTCGCGGTGATGTTCGCGCTGGGCCAGCAGCCGGTGTGGTCGCCGTGGCAGGCGCCGGAGACGGTCATCGACCAACTGGCCAGCGAGGCCAGGCAGAGCACGATGGGGCTGATCAGCGGACTGATCGGCAGCCTGCTGGACGATCTCGGGCTGGGCTTCCTGACCAACTGGTCCTGAGGCGTCCCGGCAGGGCGTCTGAGTCTGGCGCCTGAGTCTGTCGGGTGGGCGTCAGGAGGATGGCGCCCGAGTGTCCCGGCGAGCCGTCAGGGGGAGAGTAGAGGTATGAGCGAGCGTCTCGGCCCCTATGAGCTACTTTCCCGGCTCGGGGCAGGCGGGTTCGGCGAGGTGCATCTCGCGCTCGACGCCGAGGGACGCACGGTCGCGGTCAAGGTGCTGCACCCGCACATCGCGGCCGACGGCGCCAGTTCCGGCGCGCTCGCCCGGCTGGCGCGCGAGGTGGAGACCATGCGCAGGGTCGGCGGGCCGCATGTGGCGGAGGTGCTCGACGCCTCTCTGGAGGGCGCCCGACCCTATCTCGTGACCCGTTATGTCCAGGGCCGCCCGCTCAGCGCCCTGCCCGCGCCCATGGACGACCTGCACAGGCTGGCCTCCGGACTGGCCGACGCGTTGCTGGCCATGCACGAGGCCGGAGTGATCCACCGCGATCTCAAGCCGGCGAACGTGATGATGGCCGAAGGCGATCCCGTCGTCATCGACTTCGGCATCGCCAGCGCGCTTGACTCGCTGTCGGTCACCGCCTCGGGCGCGGTCGTGGGCACGCCCGGCTACCTGGCCCCCGAGGTGCTGGAGGGCAAGCAGGCGGGCATGGAGGCCGACGTGTTCTCGTTCGGGGCGACGCTGGCGTACGCGGCGACCGGGCGGCAGCCGTACGGGCAGGGTCCGGCCTCCGCGGTCGCCTACCGGGTCGTGCACCATCCGCCCGATCTGGAAGGCGTGCCCGAGTGGCTGGCGCCGCTGTTACGGGCGTGTTTGTCCGTCGATCCGGCCGCGCGGCCGACGGCCGCGGAGATCTGCGCCAAGCTGGGCGTCGCCCATGTGCCTGCCCCGCCGCCCCGCACCTCCCTCGCAGCCGACCACGCGATGACCGTGGAGTGGCGGCCGGGCAAGGAACGGCATCGGCGGACGGTGGAGGAGTCCAAGGCCCGGCATCGGGAGAAGGTACGCAGGCGCTGGCTGATCGGCTCCGGCCTGTTCGTGTCGTTACTGGCGGCCGCGGCGTGGGAGCCGCTGTCGGAGGTCGCGCTCTTCCTGCTGGCGGCGTACGCGCTGGCCGTGGTGGCGGATGCCGGGGTGGCGCTGTTCTCACGCGGCCCTTACCGGCGCAGTCGCATGATCACGGATATGGTGAGCGTGGCGGGGGTCGTCGGGCTGTGTTTCGGGCTGGCGGCGCTCTTCAGCACGTTCACGCTGGCGCTGTTCGCGGGCACGGCGCTGGTGGTCGGGATCGTGTTCCTGCTGTCGGCATGACGGTCCGTGGCGGCGCGGGGCCTGGTGGGCGTCAACAGAATTAAGCTCGGTATGGTGGCTGTCGTATCGTCCGCATCCGCGGCGGTTTGCGCGTAAGCTACCCATGGGTAACATGACCGCGACAAGCCACCCTCTGCCGGGAGCCCGGAGGACACCTGGCAGTCTGGACAGCATTGCATCCGGCGCCCACCGCAGCGACGCGGTGGCGCACGCGAAACGGGAGGTCGGCCACCGGCCATGAACATCGTCGTCTGCGTGAAGCAGGTCCCCGACACGGCGACCGAGCGCAAGCTGCGGTCCGATGACAAGACGCTCGACCGCGACGCCGCCGACGGCGTGGTCAACGAGCTTGACGAGTACGCGGTCGAGGAGGCGCTGAAGCTCAAGGAAGCCCACGGTGGCGAGGTCACCGTGCTCACCATGGGCCCAGGCAAGGCCACCGAGACCATCCGCAAGGCCCTGGCCATGGGCGCCGACAAGGCCGTGCATCTGAGCGACGAGGCCCTGCACGGCTCGGACGCGCTGTCGACCTCGTACGCGATGGCCCAGGTGCTCAAGAAGATCGGCTTCGACCTGGTCGTCCTGGGCTCGGAGTCCACCGACGCACGCACCGGCGTGCTGGCCGCCATGCTGGCCGAGCGCCTCGGTGCGCCACAGCTCACGCTGGCCAACAAGGTCGAGATCGAGGGCTCCTCGATCACCATCCAGCGCCTCACCGACTACGGCTTCGACAAGGTCTCGGCCACGCTGCCGGCCGTCGTCTCCGTGGTGGAGAAGATCAACGAGCCGCGTTACCCCTCGTTCAAGGGCATCATGGCGGCCAAGAAGAAGCCGGTCGAGACGCTCGCCATCGGCGACGCCTCCATCGATGCCGCCCAGGTTGGCCTGGCCGCGGCCTGGTCCGAGGTTGTCGACTTCGCCGCGGCCCCGCCGCGCGCGGCCGGCACGGTCGTCAAGGACGAGGGCGACGGTGGCGAGAAGGCCGCCGACTTCCTGGCGTCGAAGAAGTTCATCTGAGAACGGGGGATTACTGAAATGTCGGAGATTCTCGTTCTCGTCGAGCACGTCGACGGCGAGGTCAAGAAGGTCACGCTGGAGCTGCTCACGCTGGCCCGCTCCCTCGGCACGCCGGCCGCCGTCTGGGCCGGCCCCGGCATCACGCCGGACGCCAAGGCCAGGCTGGCCGAGTACGGCGCCGAGAAGATCTATGTCGCTCCCGCGAGCGACATCGTCGACCACGTCGTCGCGCCCAAAGCCGAGCTCCTGGCGCAGCTGGTGGCCGACAAGTCGCCGTCGGCCGTGCTGGTCGCCGCCACGCCTGAGGGCAAGGAAGTCGCCGGCCGCCTCGCGGTCAAGACCGACTCCGGCGTCATCACCGACGCCGTGGGCCTCGGCGAGGGCTTCGTGGCCGACCAGTCGATCTTCGGCGGCGGCATCAACGTGCAGTCGAAGGTCCGCAAGGGCACCCCGATCGTCGCCGTACGCCCCAACTCCACGGCCCCCGCGCCCGCCGCGGGCGCCGGAGCGGAGGAGGAGATCTCGGTGGCGCTGTCCGACGCGGCCAAGGCGGCCCGCATCGTGGAGCGCGTCAAGCAGGAGAAGGGCGCCCGTCCCGAGCTGACCGAGGCCGCGATCGTGGTCTCCGGCGGCCGCGGCGTCGGCTCGGCCGAAAACTTCTCCATCATCGAGGAACTCGCGGACGCGCTCGGCGCGGCCGTCGGCGCCTCGCGCGCCGCGACGGACGCGGGCTGGTATCCGCACCAGTTCCAGGTGGGCCAGACGGGTAAGACGGTGTCGCCGCAGCTCTACATCGCGGCGGGCATTTCCGGGGCGATCCAGCACCGGGCCGGCATGCAGACCGCCAAGACGATCGTCGCCATCAACAAGGACCCTGAGGCGCCGATCTTCGAGCTGGCCGACTACGGCGTGGTGGGCGACCTTCACCAGGTCGTGCCCCAGCTCACGGAGGAAGTCAAGAAGCGCAAGTAGGTTGCGGCGGGTGGGGCAGGCACGGTCTTCGCTCGGTGGCGCTTGCCGCAAGGGAGCTCAGGCTGTGACTTTGGGGGGCGCGGCCCCCCAAACCCCCGCTCAAAGCCGCTTCGCCGATTCGTCGGCTCGACCGCGTGGCCGAGGGCGTGGGCGGGAGGACTCCACAACCGAGGCCGCGGAGACGTTGCTACGCTTGTAGCGCATCACCTACGCTTGTGGTATGGCAGCTATTCCTGCCCGAGAATTGCGAAATAACACTGCCGATGTGCTGCGGCGTGTTGAATCCGGCGAGGAGATCGAGGTTCTCCGAGACAATCGCCCGGTCGCGAAGATCATCCCGGTCTCTCGTCGCCGCCGATGGATTTCCGCTGTCGAAATCGGTACCGAACTGACCCGTCTCGGTGCGGACGCCACAGGCCTTGCGGACGAACTGCGGGAGACACTCACTGAGACGACGGACGATCTCCGGTGGTAGAGCGCAAACGCGCGCTGGCTGACACATCGATCTTCATCGGGCTAGAGGCGGAGCGCTTCGATGCCAGCCGGTTCGTGGACTATGAGTGGGGTGTCTCTGTGGTGACCCTCAGTGAGCTGAGGCTCGGCGTGCTTCAGGCTCGCGATCCTGACACATCTGCCCGACGACTCTCCACGTATCAGCTCGCCGGACGTTTCGAGCCCATCGCCATCGACGAGGCCGTCTCCGACGCATGGGCCTTGCTGGTTTCTCGTCTACGTGCCGCCGGGCAGAAGGCGCCCATAAACGATAGCTGGATCGCCGCGACGGCCATAGCGCACAACGTTCCCGTCGTCACACAGGACGCGGACTATGACGAAATGCCTGGTGTCGATGTCATCAAGCTGTGAGATCTGCGTCACTCTGGCGTCGATTACCGCAGCTCAAGTGGCTTGTGTGGGCGTTCCGCCGAAGGTTCTGTGGGCGTTCTGTCGAAGGGTGTGTGGGCATTCTGCCGAGGGATGTTCGAGCGGCGGACATGGAAGCCGTGCTCAGCGGTGTGCCGCGTACATCACCTGAAGGGCGTCGAACCGAATGAACTCGTCGATCTTCACCATGTCCAACGCCTGGAGCAGCCGGACGGAGGGGAGATTGGCCGCCTGGGGTGATGGCGACGATCCGGCCGGTGTCTGGGACGTTGGCGAAGCCCCGGTCCAGGACCGCCGCGCATGCCTCGTGAGCGTAGCCGTGTCCCCAGTGTTCGGGCAGGAAGCTGTAGGACAGTTCGAGGTCGTCTTGCTCGGTGCGTCCGTAGTGGCAGAAGGATGTCCGGGTCCAGCCATGTACGTTCCAACGCGGGCAGGTCGTCACGCGTGGTCGCCCTCACCTGCAGGCGCTGCGTTGAGATCCCAGTTGGATCCAGCCACTCCTCCATGATCGAGCCGAGATAGCGCCTCGCCGCACCGCCCGGCGGGTGAGCGCGGGGCGGCGACGGCGATCCACAGGAAACTCCCAGATCGGGTCGTCAGGCGGCGATCTCGGCGGGTTGCCGGTCCGGGAGCGGGAGCCGGTTGACGGTGGCCGGTTCGGTACGGGGGAGGAGGCGGGCGGCCAGGGCGATCAGCAGGCCCAGGATGACGCCGATGCCGAGTGCGGTACGCAAGCTGGTGGCGTCCGACAGGAAGCCGATCACCACGGGGCCGAGCAGCAGGCCCGTGTACCCCATCGCGCCCGCCTGGGCGATCGCCGGCCCCGGGGTGTCGGTCGCGGTCCCGGCGAGCGACAGCGTGAGCGGCGAGATCGTCGCCACGCCGAGGCCCACGAAGAACATCGCGAACACCGCCACCAGCGCCGCGGGAGCCAGCAGCACCACCGCGAAGAACCCGGCCGTGGCAACCCCGGAGACGGTCAGCATGCCGCGCACGCCGAACCTGGTCCGCAGCCGGTCGCCGGTGAGCCTGGCGATCAGCATGCCCACCTCGAAGACCGGGTAGCCGAGCGCCGCCAGGGCCTCGGGGGCGCCGAGCTCGTTGCGCATGTACAGGCCGTTCCAGTCGGCGACCGTGCCCTCCACCATGAACGCGAAGAACATGATCGCGCCGAGCAGGTAGACGATCGGCGGCATGCGGCGGCGGCCGCTCGCGGCGGCCTTGGCGGCCGGCGCCTCGGGCAGGTACGTGCGACCGAGCACGATCATGACCGGCAGCGCGGCCAGGCCGATCAGCGCCACGTTGGCGGTGAACGACAGTCCCAGGGCGATCGACAGGCTGCCCAGGGCGCCTGCCGCGATCGCGCCGACGCACCAGCCCGCGTGCATGCCGTTCATCAGCGGACGGCCGTACGCCTGCTCGACGGTGGACCCCTGGGCGTTCATGGCAATGTCGACCATGCCGAACCCCAGGCCGAACACCGCCACGGCGGCCATGAGCCACGGGAGATCCGGGGCGAAGGCCACGGCCACGAGGCTGAGCGCGGTGAGTGGGCCGCCGACCCGCAGAACCGCCCTGCTGCCCGCGCGGGTCATGATCCTGCGCATGGACTGCATGGTCACCAGGGCGCCCAGACCCCAGACCAGCAGGATGGCGCCGACCGTGGACTCGGACAGGCCGAGTTTGTCGGTCAGCGCCGGGATACGCACGGTCATCGTGCCCACCATCAGGCCGCCAAGGACGAAGGTGAGGACCGCCCCGTAGCGGGCGCTCCTCAGGTTGCGGGTCATTCGGCAACACCTCACAAGATCGTTAATTATTTTGGACATCACTGGCGTGGGGTGACGCAGGTGGCACGTCGCTCGGTTGGAGCGTCGTGCGGGTGGGGCGTCGTGTGGCTAGGCGCCGTGCTGGTCGCGCCGGCCTCCACCGCACGCCGTCTCGCCGACCCGGCGCCGGGTTGGCGGACGGAGCGGGGGCGTGGCGGTAGGCGTCGGGTCCTCGCGGACGGCGGACCCTCGGCGGGGTCGGCCGAAGTCCCTCGGCGGCGTTAGGTGCGGGTCGTTGGGACGGGCCGGGTCAGGGCGCTTTGGGCGGAGTTTTCAGCAGGGCTCGCAGGCGGCCCTCGAGGGCCGCCAGATCGTCCTCGGTGTTCAGCTCCGGGTCGTGGCTGGCCACGTCCCAGAGCCCCTCACACGCGAGCCGTACGATCTGCGATGCCCGCGGATCCGGCTCCTCGCTCAACCCCTCGCGATGCCATCGGGCCATCGCGTCACGGAGCGGCGCGAGCAGGAAGAGGTTGCCCGATGCCCCTGTGACGACCGCCCATCGTCGCAGCCGGCCCGATCGCACGGCGGCCAGCGTCGCGCCCACGTAGCGCTCGGTGTAGGTCTCATCTGGCTGAGCGGCCATGAGCTCGTCGAAGTCCTCGATCAATCGCTCCACCATGCCCTTGATCAAGGCTTCTTTGGAGCTGTAGTGATAGAGGAGGCCACCCTTGCTCACACCCGCCCGCTCGGCGACGGCCGCCAGCGTGAGCGCGGCCGAGCCCTGGTCGCAGAGGAGCTCCTCCGCCGCGTCCAAAAGCTCGTCTCGTCTCATGCCTTTACTGTACCGTCCGGACGGTACAGTCGCAAACGAGATACCCTGAGCACGTGACCAGACCGTCGGCCTATCTTGATCATGCAGCGACCACGCCCATGCTGCCCGAGGCGATCGAGGCCATGACGGAGCAACTCAAACGGGTGGGAAACCCTTCCTCGCTGCATGCGGCGGGCCGTCAGGTGCGCAGGGTGGTCGAGGAGTCGCGGGAGACGATCGCCGACGCGCTCGGCGCCCGGCCCAGCGAGGTCGTGTTCACCTCGGGCGGCACTGAAGCGGACAACCTCGCGATCAAGGGGCTTTACTGGGCGCGGCAGCCGCGGCGGCGCGTGCTGCTCAGCTCCGTGGAGCACCACGCCGCGCTCGACCCTGCCCATTGGCTGGCCGGCAGCCAGGGCGCGGAGGTCGAGCTGCTGGACGTCGACGCCTACGGCCGGGTGCACCCCGACACGCTTCGGGAAGCGATCGAGCGCGACCCCGGCGGCGTGGCGATGATCAGCATCATGTGGGCCAACAACGAGGTCGGCACCGTCCAGCCGGTGCGCGTGCTGGCCGCCATCGCCCGCGACCACGGCATCCCGTTCCACACCGACGCGGTCCAGGCGATCGGGCAGCTGCCGGTCTCGTTCGCCGGGTCAGGGGCCGACGCCCTCACGCTGACCGGCCACAAGGTCGGCGGCCCGATGGGAGTCGGCGCGTTGTTGCTGGCCAGAGGACTGACCCCGGTGTCCGTGCAGCATGGCGGTGGCCAGGAGCGCGACGTGCGCTCCGGCACGCTCGACGCACCCGCCATCGCCGGGCTCGCGGCCGCCGTCAGCACCGCCGTCAAGCATCAGGAGGCCCTGAGCAGCCGTCTGACGGCGCTGCGCGACGAGCTCATCGAACGCGTCCGCCGGGCCGTGCCCGACGTGCTGCTCAACGGCGATCCGGACAACCGGCTGCCCGGCAACGCCCACTTCTCCTTCCCCGGCTGCGAGGGCGACGCGCTGCTCATGCTGCTGGATGCCAAGGGCGTGGAGTGTTCGACGGGCTCGGCGTGCTCGGCGGGCGTGGCGCAGCCGTCACACGTGCTGCTGGCCATGGGAGCCGACGCGGCCGCGGCTCGGGGCTCGCTCAGGTTCACCCTGGGCCACACCTCGACCCGCGAGGACGTCGACCGGCTGATCGAGGTGCTCCCGGCCGTCGTAGAACGCGCCCGCCGCGCCGGCCTCAGCTGAGGAAGGGGGCCACCGCGGTCCATCCGGCGTCGGTGCTGACGTCCACCCGGGGCTCGCCTTCCTCCCAGCCCACGATGAGCTCCTTGGCGTGGATGGCGGCCTCGCCGGTCGGGTCGGCGTAGACGTGGATGGTGCGCAGCCCTTCGGTGCTCAGGTGCGCGGCGAGCACCGCGTCATCACGCAGTTTGAGCATGCGGGCGGCCAGCCGCTCCTCGAAGTCGCGCAGCGCGGTCAGCGACTCGCCGATCGGCAGGCCGGCCTCGTCGCGGTGCGCGTACGGCAGCGTGATCGCGATGTGCTGGTCGAACAGCGGATAGTCGACCGGGCGCAGCGGATAGCGGGCCGTGGCGACGAGCGGCGCGCCGCCCGCCGTCTGCCCTTCGAGCAACACCCACTGCTCCTCGTCGAAGCCGGAGGCCACGTCGGCGACCACGGCGGGCAGATGCACGGCGGGCACCGCGTCGATCGGCTCGAACGTGACGGCCGTGATCTCGCCCACCCACCTGGCCACGTCGTCCTCGCCGAGCAGCCAGTCCAGGGCCAGCAGCGCGGTCTCCATCCTGGTGTCCTCGTCGAGCTCGCCGAAGATCGGATGGTAGGCGGCCACGTCGACCCGCGGCGTGTCCCGCGGCGCCCGCAGGCCCAGCATCAGCTTGTCGAGCGCGAACTCGAAGCCGCCCACGTCCAGGGTGAGCTCCAGCGCCTGTGGATTGGCCTGCCGCGATGGGTGGAACTCCCAGAGCAGGTCGGCCTCCGGCGCGCCCTTGGCCCAGCGGTGCGCGAGCGGGCGCAGCTCGGCGTCGCCCGCCGAGGTCACCACCAGGGTGTGCATGGCGTTCCTGCCGGGCGCCACCTCCCAGACCAGGTCGGGATGCAGCGCGGCGACGGCCGGGGCGAGCAGGTCCTCCAGCCCTCCGGTGTCGCCCGCGGCCACGAGCGAGTCGAGCCGCGGCCTGGCCTCCTGCCACCACGTCCAGAACTCGGCGATCCCGTCTCCGCGCGGCTCGTCGTCCTCGTCGTCTGCGTCCTTGCGCCCGAACAGTCGCATGGGCTGAATACTCCCAGATCCCCGTCATGGTCGCGCACTCCCCGCCGGACAGTACGCTGGAAAGGTCATGGGATTGCGTGTGCTTGCCGCCATGTCGGGCGGCGTCGACTCCGCCGTGGCCGCCGCTCGGATCGCCGAGGCGGGCCACGATGTCACTGGTGTCCACCTTGCCCTGTCCGCCAACCCCCAATCTCACCGCACGGGCGCCCGGGGGTGCTGCACGATCGAGGACTCGCGGGACGCGCGCCGCGCCGCCGACGTGATCGGCATCCCGTTCTACATCTGGGATATGGCCGAGCGTTTCCAGCGTGACGTGGTCGAGGATTTCGTGGCCGAATACGCGGCGGGCCGCACGCCCAACCCGTGCCTGCGCTGCAACGAGAAGATCAAGTTCGCGGCCGTGCTCGACCGGGCGCTGGCCCTGGGCTTCGACGCGGTCGCCACCGGTCATCACGCCAGGCTGGCCGACGGGGTCCTGTCCAGGAGCGTCGATGAGGGCAAGGACCAGTCCTACGTGCTGGGTGTGCTCACCCGCGAGCAGCTCGGCCACGCGATCTTCCCGCTGGGTGACTCGACCAAGGCGGAGGTGCGCGCGGAGGCCGCCAGGCGCGGCCTGACCGTCGCGGACAAGCCCGACAGCCACGACATCTGCTTCATCGCCGACGGCGACACACGGGGCTTCCTGTCCAAGCGGCTCGGGTCGGCGGAAGGGCCCATCGTGGACCAGAGCGGCGCGGTGGTCGGCAGCCACCAGGGCGCGCACGGCTACACGATCGGCCAGCGCAAGGGCCTGCACATCGACCGCCCGGCCACGGACGGCAGGCCGCGCTATGTGCTGTCGATCGAGCCGGTGTCCAACACGGTCACGGTCGGGCCGCGTTCGGCGCTGGAGGTCACGTCGATCACCTGCGGTCCGCCGGTGTGGAACGGGCCGTCCGAGGTCTCCGGCGAGCTCACCGTGCAACTGCGGGCACACGGTGAGGTCTACGGGTGCCGCTTCGAGGAGGCCGACGGCGGGTTGCGCATCGAGCTCGACCGCCCGGCCATGGGCGTCGCGGCGGGCCAGGCGGCCGTCCTCTACCGCGGGGACACCGTCGTGGGGTCCGCCACCATCGCCGGCGCCTCGTAGCGCTCGCGTCCGAGGGCATCGTCACGGCCTCGTAGCGCTCGTCGCGTCCGAGGTCGTGACGACGCCGGCCGAACGGTGGACGCCGACCTGACCTGACGTCAGCCCAGGGTGACCGACTCGCCGATCTGGAGACGGCGGATGTCGGCGCCGAGCTTGTCGGATTCCACCCTCAGCCAGTTGTCCACGAGGCCGAGGCCGTTGTCGTTGAGCAGGCCGTCGTGGGTGGAGTACGCACGCGCGGGGCGTACCGTCCGCAGATACTCCACCATCTCCGCCATCTTCAGCCACGGCGCGTGGGTGGGCACCAGGAGCGTGGGCACCTCCGCCTCGGGGACGGTGAGCGCGTCACCTGGGTAGAAGACCTCGTCATCCACCAGGAAGCCGACATTTTGGACGATCGGCCAATCGGGGTGGTTCTTCGCATGCCACTCGCCGAACACCTTCACCGCGAAACCGGCCGCCTCGAAGCCGTCGCCGTGCCGGACCACGTTCACCTTGACCGGCACGTCGGACAATTCGCCGGCGACGCCCTCGCACGTCCAGATCTCCACGCCCGGCGGGGCGGTCGCGAGCTTGCCAGGATCGACGTGGTCGAAGTGCTGGTGGGTGATCAGGACCGCGTCGGCGCCGTCGAGCACCGGGTCCTCGGTGAACGCCCCCGGATCGATGACGAGGACCTTGCCGTCCTTCTCCAGGCGTACGCACGCGTGACCGTACTTGGTGAGCTCCATTCGCCAGAGCCTACGCTTGTACCCATGTCTACGTGGGAAGCCACCGGGGTCGGCTCGCATCCTGGAGATGATCATCTTGAAGCGGTCAGGGTCGTGTTCGGTGAGGTGCCGGGGCTGCCGTACCTGCCCGAGCTGCCGGCCAGGGGCGTCGGCGCCGACATGGTCGGCAGGACGGCCGCGCTGCTGATCGAACTGCCCGTCGAGGTGCAGCCGTCCGGGTGGCGGCTGACCGACCGGCCCGGGCGTGATCATCAGCGGGCCGTCGATCATCTGCGGCGGGACCTGGACGCGCTGGAGGAGATCGGGCACGACTATGCCGGGCCGTTGAAGCTCCAGGTCTGCGGGCCGTGGACGCTGGCCGGGACGATCGAGCTCAGGCACGGGGACAAGGTGCTCTCCGACGCCGGGGCCGTACGCGACCTGACCGCCTCGCTCGCCCAGGGAGTCGCGGACCACTGCGCCGAGGTGCGGCGGCGGCTGCCCGGGGTGACGGAGATCGTGCTGCAGCTCGACGAGCCGGGGCTGCCTGGGGTGCTGGCCGGGACCGTGCCGACGGCCTCCGGGTTCGGCCGGCTCGCCGCCGTGGAGGAATGGCGGGTCGAAGAGTCGCTGCGGCTGTTCGACGATCCGGTCGTGCACTGCTGTGCCCGCTCCGTGCCGTTCGACGTGCTGCGGCGGGGCGGGGCGCGCGGGGTTTCCGTGGACGCCTCGCTGCTGCGGCGGCGGGACCAGGACGCGCTGGGGGAGCTCGTCGAGACCGGGGCGATGTTGTTGCTCGGCGTCGTGCTGGGTAGGGACGTGCGGTTGCCGGATGTGGGAGTGATCGCCAAGCCGGCGGTGGAGCTGTGGCGGCGGCTCGGGTTCCCGCCGGACAAACTGGCCGGGCAGGTCGTGCTGACCCCGGCGTGCGGGCTGGCCGGGGCGTCCCCCGCCTACGCCAAGGCGGCGCTGGCGGCGTGCAGGAAGGCCGCCCAGGTGCTCAAGGAGGATCCTGCGGGCGGCAGGCAAGAGGGCTGAGCGCGGATACGCGCTGGGCACTCTTGGATGCCTGGGCCATTCGCGTTGTCGGTGCTCGGCGGTAGCGTTTGCTCAAGCCGTCGGACGAGAGGAGAGGGTGCCGTGACCAGCGAGTCGAGCGTCGGGGGCGTGCCTGTGGCCGCGCTCAAGCGGCATGCCGAGCTGAGCGAGCTGGTCGAGGACGCCCGCTGGCGTTACTACGTGCTCGACCAGCCCACGGTCAGCGACGCCCAGTTCGACGAGTGGTTCAAGGAGCTGCTCGCGCTGGAGGAGGCCCATCCGTCGCTGCAGACGCCGGACTCGCCGACGCAGAAGGTCGGCGCGCCGGTCGCGGGCGACTTCGCCAAGGTCGAGCACCTGGCCAGGATGGAGAGCCTGGACAACGCCTTCAACGCCGAGGACATGACGGGGTGGGCGACGCGCGCAGAGCGGCTGGCCGAAGGCGACCCCGGGCCTTACCTGTGCGAGCTGAAGATCGACGGGCTGGCGATCGCGCTGGTCTACCGGGACGGCAGGCTGGAGCGCGCCGCAACCCGGGGCGACGGGCGCACCGGCGACGACGTCACGGCCAACGTCCGCACGATCAAGGGGATCCCGCACCGGCTCAAGGGTGACGACGTGCCGAGCCTGGTCGAGGTGCGCGGCGAGGTCTACATCCCGGTCGAGGACTTCAAGAAGCTCAACGAGCAGCTCGTGGAGCAGGGCAAGCCGCCGTTCGCCAACCCGCGCAACTCGGCGGCGGGCACGCTGCGGCAGAAGGACCCGCGCATCACGGCCCAGCGGCCGCTGCGGATGCTGGTGCACGGCATCGGCGTCTGGGAGGGCGCGAAGGAGCCGCGGGCGCAGTCGGACGTCTACGACCGGCTGCGCGAGTTCGGGCTGCCGGTGAGCGATCTCTACAAGGTGGTGCCGGACTTCGACGGGGTCAACGGCTACATCGAGCACTACCGCGAGCACCGGCACGATCCCGCGTACGAGATCGACGGGGTCGTGGTCAAGATCGACGCCTTCCGCACGCAGCGCGAGCTCGGCTCCACCTCGCGGGCGCCGCGCTGGGCGATCGCGTACAAATACCCGCCGGAGGAGGTCAACACCAAGCTGGTGGACATCCAGGTAGGGGTGGGCAGGACCGGGCGGGTCACGCCATACGCGGTGATGGAGCCTGTCGTCGTGTCCGGCTCGACCGTCGAGCGGGCCACGCTGCACAACGCGGCCATCGTGGTCAAGAAGGGCGTGCTCATCGGCGACACCGTCGTGCTGCGCAAGGCGGGCGATGTCATCCCCGAGATCGTCGGTCCGGTCGCGGCGCTGCGTGACGGGTCCGAGCGCGAGTTCGTCATGCCGACGCACTGCCCGGAGTGCGGGACGCAGCTGGCATACGAGAAGGAGGGCGACGCCGACCTGCGCTGCCCCAACGCCCGCAGCTGCCCTGGGCAGATCCGCGAGCGCATCTACTTCGCGGCCGGGCGCTACGCGCTCGACATCGACGGGCTCGGCTACGTCGCGGCGACCGCCCTCACGCAGCCGCTGCCGCCGCAGGAGCCCGTGGTGCGCACCGAGGCCGACCTGTTCGACCTGAAGATGGAGCAGCTCACCCCGATCAAGTCGGTCGTCCGCGACCAGGACACCGGCCTGCCCAAGATCGACCCCAAGACGGGTGAGCAGAAGATCGTCTCGTTCTTCTCCAACATCAACGGCGAGCCCAGCCAGAACGCTCGCCTGATCCTGTCGGAGCTGGAGGAGGCCAAGCAGCTGCCGCTGTGGCGGGTGCTGGTCGCCTTGTCCATCCGGCACGTGGGGCCGCCCACCGCGCGCAAGCTCGCCGACGCCATGCGGTCGATCGACGCCGTCATGAACGCCTCGGAGGAGGAGCTGGCGGCGGTCGAAGACGTCGGGCCGCGGATGGCCACGACGATCAAGGAGTGGTTCGCGGTCGACTGGCATCGGGAGATCATCGAACGGTGGCGGGCGGCCGGAGTGCGGATGGAGGACGAGCCGGCGCCGGAGAAGGGGCCGCAGACCCTCGGCGGGTTGACGTTCGTCGTCACAGGGACCCTGGAGGGTTACACCCGGGACTCGGCTTCCGAAGCGCTGGCCGGGCGGGGCGGGAAGGTCGCCTCGTCGGTGTCGAAGAAGACGTCGTTCCTGGTGGCGGGGGAGAACGCCGGGTCCAAATACGACAAGGCGGTGAGCCTGGGGGTGCCGATCCTGGACCGGGCGGGGTTCGAGACTCTGCTCAACGATGGGCCGGAGGCGGCGGCGCAGGTGGCGGTCAAGCCCGAAGAGGCTTAACGGCGGCGGGTTCGGCTGGGGCGGCCGGGCGGTCAAGCCCGAGGAGGCTTAACGGCGGCGGGCCCGGCTGGGGTCGGCCGCCGCGGTAGCGAGGGGTGGCACCCGGAGTCAGGGTGTTGTGGCGCGGGCGCACATACGCATGGCTTCGCGTTTGCTACGCAGGGTGGTTTTTGGGTATATGTCGGAAAGGAGTATTACGGACCGTACGCGCTTGGTTTCGCGAAGTGGGGTGAAGGTCGTACCCTCCCATAGTGACCTAATGGGGGTTCTGTTACCGATGACTGACCCAACCGACACTCGCGACACCGGACCACGCGTCGGCACGCCGCTCTGGGCGTTTCTCGCAGGCGTCACCGTGGTCGGCTTCACCGCCCTCGTCGTGGCGATGATCAGGCTGGACTGGGTTGCGCTCGTGGAGCTGGCCCGCACGGCACTGTTCTGGGTGCTGGCGGTGCTCGTGATCCTGGGCGAGCTCAGGCCCGTGATGGTGTCATCCGCCAGCCTGGTGGGCGGCACTTACCCGTCCACCATGTTCACCTTCGCCGTGCTGCTGCACTTCGGGCTGCCGGTCGCGGTGTTGATGCAGGCTGTCGCCGTCGCCATCAACGGGGTGGTGACCCGCAAGTCGTGGCATCGGGTCATGTTCAACATCGCTCAGTCGACGTTGGCGCTCACCGCGGCGGCCGTGGTGCTGGGGGCGTTCGGGATCGCGCCGAGCCCGGCCGCGCCGTGGGAGCCGAGCGGCGGCCACCTGCCGGCGATCGCGCTGGCCGGGGTGGCCTATTTCGCCTCCAGGGCGACGCTGGTCAGCGGGGCGGTCGCGCTGCACGAACGGCGCTCGATCGTGCGGGTGCTGAAGGTCACCGTGGGGCCGCAGAGCCTCGTCTACGCCGCGCTGCTCGGCCTGGCGCCCCTGGTCGTCGTGGTCATGAACCATTCGCCCGGCCTCGTGCCGCTCTTCGTCGCCCCCCTGGCCGCCGTCTACTTCACCGCCACGCTGTCCATGCGCCGCGACCACCAGGCCCTGCACGACGAGCTGACCGGCCTGCCCAATCGCAAGATGCTCATCGTGAGCACCGAGGAGGCGCTCGCCGAGGCCCGTCAGGACGAGCGGGTCGGCCTGTTCCTGCTTGACCTCGACCGGTTCAAGGAGGTCAACGACACGATGGGCCACCCGGTGGGCGACCGGTTGCTGCAGATGGTCGCGCACCGGCTCACCCATTCCGTACGCCCCAAGGACGTCGTGGCCCGGTTGGGCGGCGACGAGTTCGCCGTGCTGCTGCCCTCGATCAGGGACGCCCACGCGGCCAGGGAGGTGGCGGCCAGGCTGCGCGCGGCGCTGACCGAGCCGGTGCGGCTGGAGGGCATGACCTTCGACGTGGACGCCTCGGTCGGGATCGCGCTCTATCCCGATAACGCGCCCGATTTCGAGCTGCTGCTGCAGCGGGCCGACGTGGCGATGTACCTGGCCAAGGAGGGACGCACCGGCGTCGAGCTCTACCAGCCGGACAAGGACCGCAACTCACCCGAGCGGCTCACCTTACTCGGTGATCTCCGCCGCGCCATCGACAACCGCGAGCTCCGGCTGCACTACCAGCCCAAGGTGAGCCTCGGCAGCGGCGCCGTCCACGGGGTGGAGGCCCTGCTGCGCTGGCGGCACCCGGTGCACGGGGCGATCGCGCCCTCCGAATACGTTCCTTTGGCCGAGCAGTCCTACCTGATGCGGCAGCTGACGGCATACGTCATCGAAGAGGCTCTCGAGCAGGCCGCCTGCTGGTGGCACACCGGGCTCAGGGTGCAGATCTCCGTCAACATCTCCGCCCGCGACCTGCTCGACTCGGCCCTGCCCGAGCAACTGGAGGTGGGTCTGGCCAAGTACGGGCTGCCGCCGTCGGCCATCCAGCTGGAGGTGACCGAGCGCATCCTGACCGGCGACCAGGCGTATACGCAGGAGACCATCAAGGCGCTGGCCACGCTGGGCGTGCCGCTGGCCCTGGACGACTTCGGCACCGGTTACTCCTCGCTGATCAGGCTGCAGCGGCTGGCGGTGTCCGAGGTGAAGATCGACGCCTCGTTCGTGCGCAGGATGGCCGGCTCCGAGGACGACGAGCGGATCGTGCGCTCGATCGTTGACCTGGTGCGCTCACTCGGGCTGCGTTCGGTGGCCGAGGGCGTCGAGTCGGACGAGGTCGCCATTCGGCTGGCCGAGATGGGCTGCGACGTGGGGCAGGGGTGGTTGTTCTGCAAGCCCATGTCGGGCGCCGACGCCACGGTCTGGCTCCGCGACCACTCCAGGGGCAATGCCGAGGCCGGATTCGGCTACCAGCCAGAGGTCAGTCGCTCCGCCTGACCCGGCGACACGCCGATCCGGTGGAGCCCATCGGACCCTGGGTGGTGTGTTGCCAGGCGGTTAATGGTTCGGGGGCGCTGCGTCAAGCCCCCTAGGATGGCAGTGTCCAAAGACTCCATCCACGAAACGGGTTAAACGACTCATGTCCGCCATAACCCGCGACGAGGTCGCACACCTGGCCCGGTTGTCCAGGCTGGCGCTCACCGACGACGAGCTCGAACACTACGCCACCCAGCTCGATGCCATCATCGAGGCGGTCGCGAAGGTCTCCGAGGTCGCCGCCGAGGACGTGCCGCCGTCGTCGCACGCGCTTCCGCTGACCAATGTCTTCCGTGCCGACGAGGTGCGACAGTCGCTGACCCCCGAGCAGGCGCTCGCCGGCGCGCCCGCCGTCGAGGGCGACCGCTTCCAGGTGCCGCGCATCCTCGGGGAGGAGGCATGAGTCTCATTCGTAAGACCGCCGCCGAGCTGGGGGCGATGATCGCTGCCGGCGACGTGTCGGCCGCCGAGGTGGCCGAGGCTCACCTGGACCGCATGGCCGAGGTGGAGCCCAAGATCAGGGCGTTCCTGCACATCGATCGCGAGGTCACGCTGGAGCAGGCGCGGGCCGTCGACGCCAGGCTCAAGGCGGGCGAGAAGCTCGGTCCGCTGGCCGGGGTGCCGATCGCGCACAAGGACATCTTCTCCACGCACGACATGCCCACGACGGCCGCGTCCAAGATCCTCGAGGGCTGGCGGCCACCTTACGACGCGACCGTCACCAAGCGGCTGCGCGAGGCCGGGCTGGTCTTCCTGGGCAAGACGAACCTCGACGAGTTCGCCATGGGCTCCTCGACGGAAAACTCCGCCTACCACCCGACGCACAACCCGTGGGACCTGACGAAGGTGCCGGGCGGTTCGTCCGGCGGCTCCAGCGCCGCCGTGGCCGCGTACGAGGCCCCGCTGTCCACCGGCACCGACACGGGCGGCTCGATCCGGCAGCCCGCGGCCGTGACTGGCATCGTGGGCATGAAGCCGACATATGGCGGCTCCTCCCGTTACGGGATCATCGCGTTCGCGAGCTCGCTCGACACGCCCGGCCCGTTCGCCCGCAACGTGCTCGACGCGGCCCTGCTGCACGAGGCGTTCTCCGGGCACGACCCGATGGACTCCACCTCCATCGACGCCCCGGTCCCCAGCGTGGTCGAGGCCGCGAAGAACCCCGACATCGCCGGCATGCGGATCGGCGTCGTCAAGGAGTTCTCCGGCGAGGGCTACCAGGCCGGCGTGCTGGCCCGCTACCACGAGGTCGTCAAGCTGCTGGAGTCGCTCGGCGCCACGGTCGTCGAGGTCTCCTGCCCGTCGTTCACGACCGCCCTGCCGGCCTACTACCTGATCGCGCCGTCGGAGTGCTCGTCCAACCTGGCCCGCTTCGACGCCATGCGCTACGGCCTGCGCGTCGGCGACGACGGCACCCGCAGCGCCGAGGAGGTCATGGCGCTGACCCGGGCCGCCGGCTTCGGCCCCGAGGTCAAGCGGCGCATCATGCTCGGCACCTACGCGCTGTCGAGCGGCTACTACGACGCCTACTACGGCCAGGCGCAGAAGGTCCGCACGCTCATCGCCCGCGACTTCGAGGCCGCCTACCAGCAGGTCGACGTGCTGGTGTCGCCGACCACGCCGACGACGGCGTTCCCGATCGGCGAGCGCACCGACGACCCGATGGCGATGTATCTCGCCGACCTGTGCACCATCCCGTCCAACCTGGCCGGCAACGCCGCCATGTCGGTGCCGTGCGGCCTGGCCGACGAGGACGGCCTGCCCGTCGGCCTGCAGATCATGGCGCCGGTTCTGGCCGACGACCGCTGCTACCGCGTCGGCGCCGCCGTGGAGAAGGCCCTGGAGAGCCGCTGGGGCGGCCCGCTGCTGAAGGAGGCCCCGTCGCTATGACCATGGTCTATGACGAAGCGCTCAACCGGTTCGAGCCGGTGCTCGGCCTGGAGACCCACGTCGAGCTGGGCACCAAGTCGAAGATGTTCTGCGGCTGCAAGACCACCTTCGGCGCCCCGCCCAACACCCAGGTCTGCCCGACCTGCCTGGCGCTGCCCGGCGCCCTGCCGGTGGCCAACGAAATGGCCATCGAGTCGACGATCCGCATCGGCCTCGCGCTGAACTGCTCGATCGCCGAGTGGTGCCGCTTCGCCCGGAAGAACTACTTCTATCCGGACATGCCGAAGAACTACCAGATCTCGCAGTACGACGAGCCGCTCTGCTTCGACGGCTACGTCGATGTCGAGGTGGGCGGCGAGACCGTGCGGATCGAGATCGAGCGGGTGCACCTGGAGGAGGACACCGGCAAGTCCACGCATGTGGGCGGCGCGACCGGCCGTATCCACGGGGCCGACTACTCGATCGTCGACTACAACCGGGCCGGCATCCCGCTGGTGGAGATCGTCACCAAGCCCATCCCGGGCACCGACCGGCTCGCGCCCGAGGTGGCCAAGGCGTACGTCACCGAGCTGCGTGAGATCATGCGCTCGCTCGGCGTGTCCGACGTGCGCATGGAGGAAGGCTCGCTGCGCTGCGACGTCAACGTCTCGCTCATGCCGCGCGGCTCCTCCGAGTGGGGCACCCGCACGGAGACCAAAAACGTCAACTCGCTGCGCAGCGTCGAGCGCGCCGTGCGGAGCGAGATCGAGCGGCAGGCGGGCGTCCTCGCCGAGGGCGGGAAGATCGTCCAGGAGACCCGGCACTTCCACGAGGACACCGGCACGACCACGTCCGGCCGGTCCAAGGAGGAAGCGCAGGACTACCGCTACTTCCCCGAGCCCGACCTGGTGCCGATCGCGCCGGATGCGGCGTGGGTCTCCGAGCTGAAGGCGGCTCTGCCCGAGCTGCCGTCGGTCCGGCGCAAGCGGCTGCAGGCCGAGTGGGGGCTGTCCGACCTCGACATGCAGGCCATGCACAACGCCGACGCGTTCGACCTGGTCGAGGCCACGGTCGCGGCGGGTGCGCCGGCGGCGGACGCGCGCAAGTGGTGGATGGGCGAGCTGGCGCGGCGCGCCAACGAGAGCGCCGTCCCGCTGGCGGACCTGCCCATCACGCCGGCCCAGATCGCGCGGGTGACCGAGCTGGTGGCCTCGGGTGCGCTCAACGACAAGCTGGCGCGCGAGGTGCTCGAAGGCGTGCTGGCCGGTGAGGGCACGCCCGATGAGGTGGTCGAGAAGCGCGGGCTGCAGATCGTCAGCGACGAGGGCGAGCTGCTGGCGATCATCGACCAGGTGCTGGCGGACAACCCCGACGCGGTCGAGAAGGTGCGGTCCGGGAAGATCGCGGCGGCCGGTGCGCTGGTGGGTGGCGTCATGCGGGCCAGCAAGGGCAAGGCCGACGCGGCCCGAGCCCGGCAGCTGATCCTGGAGAAGCTCGGGGTCTCGGAGTAGACCGCCGTCTCGTGAGGGCCCTGCCGCTTCGGTGGCGGGGCTCTTCGGCGTGATGGCGGCTGTCGTCTGCCGGCCATACGGGGCAGCCGTGGAAAGGAAGGGCGCCGGTCCTAGGCCCAATGGCCCGGGTGGACTAGGGCCCCCGCTGGAGGTGCGGTGCCGCAGGGCCTCGTAGGTTCGTCGGCATGACGAGGAAAGCGTTGACGGCGGGCCTGGTGGCGATGGTGTCGCTGGTGGCCTTCGAGTACATGGCGGTCGCGATCGCCATGCCGGTCGTGGCCAAGGAGCTCGGCGGGCTGGAGCTGTACGGGCTGGCGTTCAGCGGCGCGATGGCCGCGAGCGTGGTCGGCACGGTGCTCGGCGGCCGATGGGCGGACGTCCACGGTCCTCAGGCGCCGCTGTGGACGGGGGCGGTGGGGTTCGCCGCGGGGCTGACCGTCGCGGGACTGGCGCCCAGCATGGAGGTGCTGATCGCGGGCCGGTTCCTGCAGGGCTTCGGCGGGGCGCTGGTCAGCGTGGCGTTGTACGTCGTGGTGGCCAGGGTCTACCCCGAGAGCCTGCACCCCAGGATCTTCTCGTTGTTCGCGACCGCGTGGGTGGTGCCCTCGATGGTGGGGCCGGCGATCGTGGGCGTGGTGACCGACACGCTGGGATGGCGCTGGGTGTTCCTGCTGGTCCCGATCCTGACCGTGCTCTCCGGCCTGGTGCTGGTGCGTGGCCTGGCTGGGCAGCCGGTCAGCGGCGGGCAGGGCGAGCCCGCCCCCGGGTTGATGGGCAAGATCGCCTGGGCGGCCGTGACCGCCGTCGGTGCCGGCCTCATGCAGTACGGCAGCAGCGGGGACCGCTTCCCCCTGCTGATCGCCGGCATGGTGGTCCTGGCTGTCGCGCTCCCGAGGTTGCTTCCCCGCGGCACGCTCCGCGCCGCCCGCGGGCTGCCCGCCGTCGTGGGCCTGCGCGGTCTGTCGGCCGGGGCGTTCTTCGCGGCCGAGGTGATGGTGTCGCTCATGCTGATCGACCACCGCGGCCTGCCCACGTGGGCGTCCGGGCTCGCGCTCATGGGCGGTTCGCTGACCTGGTCGTTCGCCTCCTGGGTGCAGGGGCGGGAGTTCTTCAGCAAGAAGACGAACCTGCGGCTCGGCTCGGCCATGATGGCGCTGGGCATCCTGATCATGGGCACGGTGGCGTTCACCACGGTGCCGGTGGCGCTGGCGTACCCGTCGTGGATCATCACCGGGTTCGGGATCGGGCTGGTGTACCCGACGCTGTCGGTGCTCACGCTGGAGTTGTCGGCGCCCGGCGAGCAGGGCAAGAACAGCTCGGCGCTGCAGGTGGGCGAGTCGGTGTTCTCGGTGGTCGCGGTGGCCGTCACGGCGGCGCTGTTCACGCCCACCGAGTCGGGCTACTGGACGGTGTTCGCGGCCACGCTGGTCATGGCGCTGGCCGGGCTGGCCATCGCCGGGCGCTCGATCAAGGACGGTTCCGCCACGGTGGCGGAACCGTCCCAGGAGTCGCTCAGCCGACCGGCGTGACGTCGCTCTTCCGGGCGAAGAGCTTCCTGAACAGCGGCGTGAGCAGAGCCAAGAGCGAAAGACCCAGCAGCACCGCCGCCACCGGGCTGCGGACCAGGACGGTCACGTCGCCCGCGCCGATGGCCAGGGCCCGGCGCAGCTGGATCTCCGCCATCGGGCCCAGGATCATGCCGATCACGGCGGGGGCGACCGGGAGGCCGAAGCGGCGCATGGCGTACCCGAGCAGGCCGAGCAGGAACAGCACGAACAGGTCCACCACGGTGCCGTTCAGCGCGTAGACGCCGAGGGCGGCGAAGAGCACGATCCCGGCATACAGGTACGGACGCGGGATTCGCAGCACCTTCGCCCACGCCGGTGCCAGCGGCAGGTTCAGCACCAGCAGCATCGCGTTGCCGATGAACAGCGACGCGATCATGCTCCACACCAGCGCCGGGTTGTGGTCGAACAGCTGGGGCCCGGGCTGCAGGCCGTACTGCTGGAAGGCGGCCAGCATGATCGCCGCAGTCGCCGACGTGGGCAGGCCCAGGGTGAGCAGCGGGACCAGGGTGCCGGCCGCCGAGGCGTTGTTGGCCGCCTCCGGGCCTGCGACGCCTTCGATGGCGCCCTTGCCGTATTCCTCCTTGGCCACGCCCTTGGCCAGGCGCTTCTCGGCCGCGTACGACAGGAACGTGGGGATCTCGGCCCCGCCGCCGGGCAGCGCGCCGAACGGGAAGCCCAGCGCCGTGCCGCGCAGCCAGGGCCGCCAGGAGCGCCCCCAGTCCGCCCGGCCCATCCACGCCCGGCCGACGGGCACCACCTCGGGTGTCGCGTGGCGCAGCCGCGAGGCCACGTACAGGGCCTCGCCGAGGGCGAACAGGCCGACCGCGACGATCACCACGTCGATGCCGTCCAGCAGCTGCGGGATGCCCAGCGTGAGCCGCGCCTGCCCGGTCTGCTGGTCGATGCCGACCAACCCGATCGTCAGGCCGAGTCCCAGGGAGGCCAGGCCGCGCACGATCGAGCGGGACAACACCGACGACACGGCGGTGAACGCCAGGATCGCCAGCGCGAAGTAGTCCTCAGGGCCGAACGAGATCGCGAACGCCACCACAGCCGGCGCCGCCACCACGAGCAACGCGGTCGCGATGGTCCCCGCCACGAACGAGCCGATGGCCGCCGTGGCCAGCGCCTGGGCGGCCCGCCCGCGCCTGGCCATCTTGTTGCCCTCCAACGCCGTGATCATCGACGAGGACTCGCCGGGCGTGTTGAGCAGGATGGACGTGGTCGAGCCGCCGTACATGCCGCCGTAGTAGATGCCGGCGAACATGATGAACGCGCTGGCCGCCGGCACCGTGAACGTGATCGGCAGCAGCAGCGCCACCGTCATCGCGGGCCCGATGCCGGGCAGCACGCCGACCAGGGTGCCGAGCGTGACACCGATCAGCGCGTACATGAGGTTGACCGGGGTGAGTGCGGCGGCGAACCCGTCGAGCAGGAGCTGCAGCGACTCCACCTAGATCACCCCCTGCAGCGGGCCGCCCGGCAGCGTGACGCCGAGGCCCTTGACGAACAGCAGGTACGTGGCGATCCCCATGACGACCGCGACCACCGCCGCGCGCACCTTGTGCTCGGCGCCGAGCGCCAGCGACAGCCCGAAGAACAGCAGGCTCGCGCCGATGATCCAGCCGAGCACGTTCAGCAACGCCGCGAACGCCAGGAAGATCCCGCTGACCAGCCCCACGCTGCGCCAGTCCGCCGGCGCGTCCACGTCCACGTCCTCGCTCTCCTCGGGGTCGCCGTGCCCGCCTCGCAGCACGTCGATCACGTAGAACAGGCCGACGAGCACCATGGCCCCGCCGACCAGCATCGGGAAGAAACGCGGCCCGATGCCGAGCTGGGAGGCCGCCGCCGAGACGTCCAGCGTCCCGGCGATCACGAACACTCCCAGCCCGAGCACCACGACCGCCAGCCCGAGCTCGGGCCGCCGCCAGCGAGCCATCAGGAGACGAGCCCCATCTCGGCGATGATGGCCTTGACCCGGGTCTGCTCGGAGCTCAGGTAGTCGGCGAACTGCTGACCGGTCTGGAAGGAGTCGATCCAGCCGTTCTTGGCCACCGCGTCCTTCCACGCCTGCGAGTCGTGCATCTTGGTGACCAGGTCGGTCAGGGTCTTCTTGTCGGCGTCGGAGAGTCCGCCGGGGGCCACGAAGCCGCGCCAGTTGGCCAGCTCCACGTCCAGGCCGCCCTCCTTCAGCGTGGGCGCGTCCAGGCCCTCGATCCGCTCGCCCGAGGTCACGCCGAGCGCGCGCAGCTTGCCGGACTTCACGTGCTCGGCGAACTCGCCGACGCCCGAGATGCCCGCGCTGACCTTGTTGCCGAGCAGCTGGTTGAGCGCCTCGCCGCCGCCCGAGTTGGCGATGTAGTTGACCTGCTTGGGGTCCACGCCCGCGGCCTTGGCCATCAGCCCGGCCACGATGTGGTCGGTGCCACCCGCGGACCCGCCGGAGATCGACACCTTGCTGGGGTCGGCCTTCCACGCGGCGACCAGGTCGGCCACCGTCTTGAACGGGGACTCGGCCGGGACCACGATGATCTCGTACTCCTCGGTCAGCTTGGCGATGGGCGTCGTCTCGGCCAGCGTGACCTTCGACTTGTTCTGCTCGATGGCGCCCACCATGACCAGGCCCATGGTCATCAGCAGGTTGCCGTTGCCCTTCTCGCCGGCGAGCTGCGCCAGGCCGATCGTGCCGCCCGCGCCGGGCACGTTGAACACCTCCACCTTGCGGTCGGGAGCGGCGCTCTTGAGCGCCTGCTCGGCCGTGCGGGAGGTCTGGTCCCAGCCGCCGCCGGGCGAGGCCGGCGCCATGATGCGGAGCGTGCCGGAGGCGGTGGTGCCGCTCTGACCGCCGCAGCCGGCCAGGGCGCCGATCGAGAGCGCCGCGAGTGCGGCGAGTATGCGCAGGCGCATTGTTAACTCCAACGAGGGGGGAATTTCACGGCTAGGAAACACTGGTTATGAGACTGGGATGGTGAATCCCCATGCCGCCCCTCGTCGAGGCTTTGGAACCTTGCCGTCATAGTGGTCGTATTGGTCGCGACCTGGCTGTGACCTGCGTTTGTTTCCATGTGCCTCGTGAGAAGGGTACGCGACGCGTCCCTAGGGACCCAGCTCTTCGTGCTCCAGATGGTGATCGTGCTGCTCGCCGTCGGGGGCACGGCCGGCGTGTGGGCCGGGCACACCCGAAACCAGCTCGCCGGGCTCCACCAGCAGCGGGCCCTCGCGATCGCCCAGTCGGTGGCCGCGCTCCCGCAGGTCCGTGAGGCCTTCAAACGGCCGGACCCCTCGGCGGTGCTGCAGCCGCTGGCCATGAGCGTCCAGCAGGAGACCGGCGCGGACTACGTCGTGATCGCCAACGCCGAGCAGAGGCGCTACGCCCACCCCAACGCCGCCCTGATCGGCGAGAAGCTGTCCACCGACGGCACCGAGGTGCTCAGGACAGGAAAGGGCTGGGTGGGCACCCAGACCGGCACGATCGGCACCACGGTCAGGGGCAAGTACCCGATCCGCGACGAGTACGGCAACGTGATCGGCCTCGTCTCCGTGGGCGTGCTGGAGACAACGGTCATGGGCCAGCTCGGCGCCGCGCTGCCGCCGCTGATCTGGACGGCGCTCGCGGTCATGCTGGCCGGCCTCGCGCTGGCCGCAATGATCACCGCACGGGTGCGGAGGCAGACCTTCGGCCTGGAGCCCAAGGAGATCGCCGCGCTGCTGGAGCAGCGCGAGGGCGTCCTGCACGGCGTCAAGGAAGGCGTGCTCGCGCTCGACCTCGCAGGCCGCGTGACGCTGGTCAACGACGCCGCCCGCGAGCTGCTGGGCGCGGTGGTCGAAGGGGAGGACCTGAGCCGGATGCCGGTCTCCGACCGCATGCGCGACGTGCTCGGCGGCGCCGACCAGGGGGAGGACCGCGTCGTGCTGCACGGCGAGCGGGTGCTGGTGCTCAACCGCACCCCGGTCTCCGTACGGGGGCAGCACCGCGGCTGGGTGGTCACCCTCAGGGACCGCACCGAGCTGGTCCGCCTGGCCCGCGAGCTCGACGACACCAGCAGCGCGACGGAGGCGCTGCGGGCCCAGGCGCACGAGTTCGCCAACCGCATGCACACCGTCGTCGGCCTGCTCGAGCTGGGCGAGCACGAGTCCGCCATCGGCTTCATCACCCGCACCACCCGCGGCACCTACGCGACCGACCTGCGCGAACGCGTCCAGGACCCCACGCTGGCCGCCCTCCTGCTGGCCAAGTCCGCCGAGGCGGCCGAGCGCGGCGCCACGCTGGTGTTGTCGGAGGACTCCTCAGTCCCCGAGGGCATAATCGGTGACCCGCAGGACGCGGTCCTGGTGGTCGGCAACCTGGTCGCCAATGCCATCGACGCGCTCGACGGCGCGGCGGGCACGATCGAGGTGTCGGTGCAGGCGGACTCCGACGGGCTGCGGGTGCGGGTCGGCGACTCGGGGCCCGGCATCGCCCCCGACCTGGTGGACGAGGTCTTCAGAGAAGGCTTCACCACCAAGGCCGCCCACTCGGGACCGCGCGGCCTCGGCCTGGCGCTGACCAGGCAGGCGTGCTTGCGCAGAGGCGGCTGGGTTCGGGTAGTCAACTCCGGGGGAGCGGTCTTCACCGCCCTCCTCCCGGCGGAGGCGGGGACATGAGCGACATTCGCGTGCTTGTCGTGGACGACGATTTCATGGTCGCGCGCATCCACAGCGGCTACGTGTCCCGCGTGCCCGGCTTCCGGGTCGTCTCCATGGTGCACAACGGCGCCGACGCGCTCAACGCGGTGGCCGAGCTCCGCCCCGATCTCGTGCTGCTCGACATCTACCTGCCCGACATGTCGGGCCTGGAGGTGCTCAAGGCGCTCCACGGCGTGGACGTCATCATGATCAGTGCCGCCCGCGACGTGCCCACGGTTCGGGAGGCCATGCGCGGCGGCGCGCTCAACTACCTGATCAAGCCCTTCACCGCCGCCGCCCTGACCGAACGCCTCCAGCAGTACGCCGACACCCGCAACCGCCTGACCGCCATCGGCCCCGAGGCCCGCCAGGACGACGTGGACCGCCTCTTCGGCAGGCACACGTCGGCCGCCCCCACGCCCATGCCGAAAGGGTTGTCCTCGGCCACCTGCGCGCTGGTCGCCGATACCCTGCGAGAGGTGGGTCGCGACCTGTCGGCGGCCGAAGCGGCCGAGCTCACGGGCTTGTCGCGGGTCAGCGCCCGCCGCTATCTCGAACACCTGTGCGCGGCGGGCCAAGCGGAGTTGCGGCCACGGTACGGCACGGCCGGACGTCCGGAACATCGCTACCGGTGGCTAGGTTGACACATTTCCGTAGCCATTTCCCGTGACATATGCGGATCCGCGTGCCTTACTGTTGCCTGAGACTTGGCTGCGGACGCGGGAGGAGATTGAGGCGTGCGAAACGGCGCCGGACCGATCGAATCACCGACCGACCCGTTCGCCTCGGTGCCACTGCCCTCGTCGGCAGTCTCCAAGAAGCCGCGGATCGAAGGGTTACCCCCAGGGGTCTCCCGGGACATCTTCGGCCCGCCGGCCAGGCAGGAGCCCCGGCCGGCACCGGGCCCGAGCGCGCCGGGCGGTTCACCGGGAGGCGCGCTGCCACCGGTGCCGCCGCCGGCGCAGCCGTGGCCCATGAAGGACACGCAGCCGTCCGCCCCGCCCGCTTTCGGAGTGGCCGAACGGCCCGCCGCCTTCGACCCCGACCCGCCGAAGCGGCGCCGGGTCCTGCCGGGCCTGGCGTTGTTCGTCGTGGTGCTCGCGGCGCTGGCGTACGTGGTGCCCGCCGTGCTCATGTCAGGGTCGGTGTTGCGCGGCACCCGGGTGGCCGGGGTCGACATCGGCGGGCTGACCGTGACCCAGGCCGCCGACAAGTTGCGTAACGAACTGGGCGCCAAGCTCAGCAAGCCCGTCGTGGTCGACGTCGGCGGCAAGAAGGACACCGTCCAGGCCGACGAGGCCGGGCTCGAGCTGGACGTGGTCGGCACGATCGGGCAGGCGCCGAGCGGGTTCCCCAGCCCGCAGGAGGTGTGGCAGGGCCTGACCGGCATCACCGAGCTCCAGCCGAAGGTCAGCATCGACTCCTCCCAGCTCGCCAGGACCGTCGAGGGCCTGGCGGAGGGCGTGGACAAGCCCGCGGTCGAAGGCCGCGTGGGCTTCACCGGGCTGCAGCCGAAGGGACGCGAGCCTGCCGACGGCGTGTTGCTCGACCGGGACGACGCGGTACGCCAGATCGGCGACGCCTTCCTGCGCGGCGGCGGCACGGTGGTGCTGACGCTGCGGCCGGCCAAGCCGGACACGACCAGCGAGGCCGTTCAGAGGGCCCTGGTCAAGGCGCGCAGTGCTGTCGCCGGGCCCATCACGCTGACCCTCGGCGAGAAGCAGGTGCAGATTCCCCCTGCGGTGATCGCGGCGAACCTGACGTTCAACCCCGACGGCGACGGCTCGCTGGTGCCGGAGTTCGACGCCAAAGCGGTGCTGGTAGACGTGGAGAGCGCGCTCGTCGACGCCGCCCAGCAGCCGCGCGACGCGACGTACCAGATCGTGGACGGCAAGCCGGTCCTGGTGCCCGCCCGGACGGGGCGGGGCGTGAACGACAAGCTGCTGGCCAGGGATGCGGAGAAGGTGTTCGACGCCGGCGGTGAGCGGACGATCCCCGTGCGGCTGGGGGTGGTCGCGCCGGCCGTCAGCACGCAGCAGGTCCGCGGGCTCGGCATCGAGGAGATCGTGGGCTCGTTCAGCACGACGTTCGACTGCTGCCTGCCGCGGGTGAAGAACATCCAGCGCATGGCGCAGCAGCTCGACGGGCATCTGGTGAGGCCGGGGCAGACGTTCTCGATCAACGAGGTCATCGGGGAGCCGACCGTCGAGGATGGCTACGTCGAAGCCGGGCAGATCGTCGGCGGGCGCATGGTGAACGTCGTCGGCGGCGGCGTTTCGCAGTTCGCCACGACCATGTACAACGCGGTCTTCTTCGGTGGATTCGACGACGTGGAGCACCAGCCGATGGACTACTACGCGCAGCGTTATCCCGCTGGGCGGGATGTCGCGCTGCTCTATCCGGACACCGACCTGAAGTGGCGCAACGACTCCGAGCACGGCGTGCTGATCAAGACCGCCTTCACCGACACGTCGGTCACGGTCACGCTGTGGAGCACCAAGCGGTACGACAAGATCGAGCCGGTCACGTCGGAGCGGCGGGACGTCAAGCCGTTCCGGAGCGAGGTCAGCTCCGAGCCCGACTGTCTGCCGACGGTGGGCGAGCCGGGGTTCACCATCGACGTCGCCCGCGTGTTCTACAAGGGCGGCAAGGTGGTCAAGAAGGACAGGAAGCTGACCACGGAGTACCGGCCTCAGGCCCAGATCACCTGCGCCGGCTCGGGCCAGTAACACCGCCTGCCCGGCCCTGCGCCGTCCGCGGGCCGGGCGTCGCGCGTCGGCCGCCGCGGTGGCGTTACGAAGACGCCGTGACCGACAGGATGCGGTCGTCGCCCTCCTGGGGCGAGCCTCGGCCGTCCTTGTTGCTGGTGCCCATCCACAAGGCGCCGCCGGGGGCGGTGGTGACGGCGCGGATGCGGCCGTACCGGTCGGTGAAGTGGGCGACCGGTTTGCCGGCCGAGCCGTCCTCGCCCAGCGGGACCTGCCACAGGCGGGCTCCTTGCAGCGCGCCGACCCAGAGGGAGCCGTTCGCGTACGCCATCCCGGACGGTGACGCCTCGTCGGTGGTCCAGGTGAGGATGGGGTTGACGAAGCGCTGGTCGTCCCCGCGCCCCTCGACCTCGGGCCACCCATAGTTGGCGCCCGCCTTGATCAGGTTGACCTCGTCGTAGGCGTTGGCGCCGAACTCGGAGGCGTACAGCCGCCCCTGCTCATCCCACGCCAGCCCCTGGACGTTGCGGTGACCGTAGCTGTAGACGAGCGTGCCGAACGGGTTGCCGGGGGCGGGCTTGCCGTCCACGGTCATGCGCAGGATCTTGCCGCCGAGCGAGTCGCGCTGCTGCGCCAGCTCGCCATCGCCGACCTCGCCCGTCGTGGCGTACAGGTAGCCGTCGGGGCCGAACGCGAGCCGGCCGCCGTTGTGGATGCCGCCCTTGGGGATGCCCTCGACGAGGATTTGCCGCTGCCCGAGGCGGTTGCCGTCGAAGGCGTAGCGGATGATCCGGTTGTCCGCTGCCGCGGTGAAGTAAAGGAATATTTGCTGATCCTTGACGGCCACGCCCATCAGGCCGCCCTCGCCGTCCGGCCGCACCCCCTCGATCGTCCCCAGCTCCGTCACCTGCCCGGCCTGGCTGACCCGCAGCAGCCTGGCCGAGTCCCGCTCGGTCACGAGAGCGTCGCCGCTGGGCAGGAACGCCACCGCCCACGGCACGGAAAGGCCCGTCACCACGTCCTTCGGCTGGCCAGGGGCGGCGGCGTCACCCAAAGCGGCGGTCGGGAGCACCGCACCGCCTGTTCCGCCACCGCCGGAGCAGGCGGTGAGCGCGGCCACGACTAGGATCGTCCAGAGCTTCCTCATATCCCCCATACTTACCGGCGAGACATAAAGTTCTGCGCATGAAGACCTGGGTTCCCTCCGACGCGGTGGCCGAAGTTCTGTCCGATCTGCCGGGAGTCGAATGTGCCGTCTATGACGGCACGACCTCGATGCCGAAGGGGATCGAGGAGGTGGAGGTCTGGATCCCGCCGCTCGTCACGGTGCCCGATGTGCCCGGCACGCTGGCCAGGATGGGCTCGCTGCGGCTGGTGCAGACCGTCACCGCGGGGGTGGAGCCGTACCGGCCGCACATGCCTGAGGGCGCGGTGCTGTGCAACGCCCGTGGCGTGCACGACGCGGGGACCGCGGAGTGGGCGGTCGGCGCGATGATCGCGGTGCTCAGGGAGTTTCCCGAGTTCGTGGACGCGCAGCGCAGGGGCGAGTGGACCTACCACCACACCGGCGTGCTGGCCGACTCGACCGTCCTGATCGTCGGCTACGGCTCCATCGGCGCCGCGCTCGAGCGCCGCCTGGAGGGCTTCGAGGTCGAGATCGTACGGGTGGCCAGGAGCGCCCGGGAGGACGTGCACGGCATGGCCGAACTGCCCGGGCTGCTGCCCCAGACGGACGTCGTGGTGCTGCTGGTCCCCGCCACGCCCGACACCGCCGGCATGGTGGACGCCACGTTCCTGGCCCGGATGAAGGACGGAGCCGTCCTCGTGAACGCCGCCAGGGGAGGTGTCGTCGACACCGACGCTCTGATCTTGGAACTCAAGAACGGCAGGCTGCGCGCCGCGCTGGACGTGACCGCGCCCGAGCCGCTGCCCGAGGGTCACCCTCTGTGGAGCGCGCCGGGCGTGCTGATCACCCCGCACGTCGCGGGCAGCACCCCCGCGTCGGGGCGGCGGATGCTCCGCCTGATCAAGGCCCAGCTCTCGCGTTATCTCGCGGGCGAGCAGTTGATCAACGTCATCACGGAGTCGTACTGAGAGGATCCCGGAACGTGGCTGGTCCGTGACCTTCGGTGCGTACCGTTACGTTTGCGGGGAGTTCCTGACTGACTGTCAAGGAACTTTTGGCGGCAATTGGTCTGTGTGGTTATCAGATCGGTGACGACATCGCCGTTGTCACCACCCGCGTGCCCGTGACCGCTCACACTGGCGAAAGTGATCGCCGGACTTCGGCGGTCACAGGTGCAGTGCTCGAGACGGGATGGGCAACGACTGTGATCCGCTGGCGTGATCCACGTGCGCCGCTGACCGCCGCGGTTGCGGCAGGCGCGGTGGTGCTCGCTGCCGCGTTCGTCAAGGACGAACAGGTCCTGATCGCCGGGGCGATCGCCGGAGGCCTCGCGGCGCTGGTCGCCGCCGCCTCCTTGCTGGCCCTCTCGCTGAGGTCGGCCGGCCACCGCCCGACGGCGATGGGGGCGCGCTGGATGGGCGGCGGCGCCGTCATCTGGGGCGCCGGCATGGCGCTGCGTCCGTTCTCCGAGAGCGTGGTCGCCGGGGTCGCCGACATGTTCGTGCTGGTCGGCGTTGTGGTCACCGCCGGCGGCGCACTGGTGGCCGCCGATCGCAAGCTCCCGGCCAAGACTGTTCTGCGGCATATCAGCGACGCCTACCTGTGCGCCGCTTCTCTCTTCCTCATCGGATGGGTGGTGCAGCTGCGCCACGTGTACGCGGCGGCCGATCCGCCGGCGTTCACGCTCGTCATGCTGCCGCCGATGGTGGCGTTGCTGGTGACGTGCGCCGTGATCCCGTCCGTGCTGACCAGCAGGTCTTCTTCCTGGCTGCTCGGCCTGGCGGGCACCGGGGTGCTCGCCACCATGACCGCGGCGGCCCTGGCCGCCGGGGTCGCGCGCCTGGACGGCGGCACGCCGCCGACCTGGACCGTCATGCTGGCGCCCGTGGCGCTCCTGCTGCTCGCCGCCGTCCCGTGGACGCCGCGGGTCAGAGAGGCGGGGGTGCCCGTCGCCAGGAACGTCGTCGCGATGGTCCCCCTGGCGCTGGTCGCCGTGGCGGCCTGCACGCTGCTGGCCCACTTGGCCGGGGCGCGTGCCGAGCAACCCGTCACCGGCGTCGTGGTGGTCGCGGTTTCCGTGGTGCTGCTCCTGCTGGCGCGCCTGTTCGTGGCCTCGGCGGCCAACATGCGCCTGCGCGGGCTGGTCAGGCTCGGCGAGCGCCAGCTCAGAGAGCTGGCCGAGAGCTCGGGCGACGTGGTGTTCCTGTGCGACTACGAGGGCGTCCTCCGCGAGATCGGCCCCGGCGTCGAGGTCACCTACGGCTACCGCCCCGACGAGGTGGTCGGCGGGTCGATCTTCGACTACATCCACCCCGAGGACGTGCCCGGCATCCAGGTCGCCCTGCGTGCCATGCACCTCGACGAGGACAACGCCGCCCCTGGCTCCTGCCTGATCGCCTGCCGGGTACGCGCGGCCGACGGCACCTGGCGTCCCACCGAGTCGGTCGCCACCCGCCACGTCGGCGGCGACGAGCTCATGCTGGTCACCACCAGGGACGTCAGCGACGAGGAGGCCCTGCGCAACCAGGTCGCCCACCTGACCTTCCACGACGGCATCACCGGCCTGCCCAACCGCGCCTACTTCGAGGAGCGCACCCGCGAGGTGCTGACCGGGCGCGCCTCCGGGCACGTCGCGGTGATCTTCCTCGACCTCGACGGGTTCACCTCGGTCAACGACTCGGTGGGGCATGCCAGCGGCGACTACCTGCTCGGGCAGGCGGCCCGGCGGCTGCGTGGCGCCGTACGCGTCGACGACACGCTCGCCCGGTGGGGCGGCGACGAGTTCGCGGTGCTGGTGGAGACCGGCGGCGAGGCGCAGGTCGCCGTGGACCTGGCCGAGCGGCTGGTCCGGGCGGTTTCCCAGGAGCCGTTCCGGGTGGCCGACCGGGACGTGGCGCTGACCGCGAGCGTGGGCGTGGCGTTCACCGAGGACGACACGCCGGCCGGCGATCTCCTGCGTAACGCGGATGTCGCCATGGCGCGCTCCAAAGAGCTGGGCGGGCGGCGGGTGGAGGTGTTCGCCGCGCACATGCACGCGGACGTCGTACGCCGCCTGGAGCTGGCCGCCGACCTGCAGCGGGCGCTGATCGAGCAGCAGTTCGCGATCGAATACCAGCCCGTGGTCGACCTCGCCACGTCGCGGGTGACCTCGGTTGAGGCGCTCGTACGGTGGTGGCGCGGGTCGGTGTTCGTGCCGCCCGAGCAGTTCCTGGGGCCGGCCGAGGACACCGGACTGATCGTGCCGCTGAGCGAGTGGATCCTGCGCGAGGCGTGCAGGGAGGTCGCCGCCTGGCGGGCCTCGTCGTGGGACATCGGGTTGTCGCTCAACCTGTCGGCCCGTCAGATCACCGCGCCCCGCTTCGTCGAGACGGTCGAGGAGGCGCTGGCCGAGAGCGGGCTGCCGGCCTCCGCCCTCACCCTCGAGGTGATCGAGGAGATGCTCGTCGAGGACGCCGAGGAGACGATCAGGCGGCTGTCGGAGCTGCGTGCGCTCGGGGTGCGGCTGGCGATCGACGACTTCGGCACCGGCTACGCCTCGCTGGCGTTCCTCAGGCAACTGCCGGTCGACATGATCAAGATCGATCCGTCGTTCGTGGCGGGGCTCGGCAGGGACGACACGCTGACGCTGCTCACGCGGACGATCGTGCGGCTCGGCCACGATCTCGGGCTGACCGTGGTGGCTGAGGGAATCGAGCGTCCAGAACAGCTGGAGCTGCTGCGGAAAATGGGCTGCACCAGCGGCCAGGGCTTCCTCGTGGCCCGCCCCATGGCGGCGCGCGGGGTCGACTCCCTGATGCGGACGAGTCTCACGGTTTGAGACTTGTGTCCACGAAGTTGGCATCAGGGCGTTCGAAGCGGCTATCGTGGACGTCATGCTTCGCAGTGAGATTCTCGTAGTACTTCGCCGGCGCGCAGGCCGTTAGCGAAGCACCGCGACCTGCGCGCCGCCCCAGACCCACCGCCCCCGGTGGGAAGGGGCATTTTTTATGTCCTAAGCGAGTAGCCACGCAAGGAACGAGCCGATGACCGAACGCATGACAGGTGCACAAGCCCTGGTGAGGGCGTTGGAGCACGTGGGAGTCGACACCGTGTTCGGGATCCCTGGCGGCGCCATCCTGCCCGCCTACGATCCTCTCTACGACTCGACCAAGGTCCGGCACGTGCTTGTACGGCACGAGCAGGGCGCAGGCCACGCGGCCGAGGGTTATGCGCAGGCCACCGGCAAGGTCGGGGTGTGCATGGCGACCAGCGGTCCCGGCGCGACCAACCTGGTGACGCCGATCGCGGACGCCTACATGGACTCGGTGCCGATCGTGGCGATCACCGGACAGGTGGCCAGCAAGGCGATCGGCACGGACGCCTTCCAGGAGGCGGACATCTCCGGCATCACAATGCCGATCACCAAGCACAACTTCCTGGTCACCGATCCCGCGGACATCCCACGCACGATCGCGGAGGCGTTCCACATCGCCTCGACCGGCCGTCCCGGGCCGGTGCTGGTGGACATCTCCAAGGACGCGTTGCAGGCCGAGACCACCTTCTCCTGGCCGCCGGTGATGCAGCTGCCGGGCTACCGCCCGGTCACGCGGCCGCACTCCAAGCAGATCCGCGAGGCGGCCAAGCTGATCGCCGAGTCCAGGCGGCCGGTCCTGTACGTCGGCGGCGGCGTGCACAAGGCCCGAGCCTCGGCCGAGCTGCTGGAGCTGGCCGAGCTGACGAACATCCCGGTCATCACCACCCTGATGGCGCGCGGCACGTTCCCCGACAGCCATCCGCAGCACATGGGCATGCCGGGCATGCACGGCAGTGTGTCGGCCGTCGGCGCGCTGCAGCAGTCCGACCTGCTCATCGGCCTGGGCGTGCGCTTCGACGACCGGGTGACCGGCCATCTGCCGTCGTTCGCGCCGCACGCGAAGGTCGTGCACGCCGACATCGACCCGGCCGAGATCTCCAAGAACCGTCACGCCGACGTGCCGATCGTGGGCGACTGCAAGGAGGTCATCACCGACCTCATCGCCGCGATCCGGGCGTCCGGGCAGAAGGGCGACTACGCCGACTGGTGGACGGTGCTCAACGGCTACAAGGAGACCTACCCGCTGGGCTACGAGGAGTTCGAGGACGGCTCGCTGGCCCCTCAGTACGTGATGCAGCGGCTGAGCGCGATCGCCGGACCGGACACCTACTACGTGGCCGGGGTCGGGCAGCACCAGATGTGGGCCTCTCAGTTCATCGACTACGAGAACCCGGGCACGTTCATCAACTCCGGCGGCCTCGGCACCATGGGCTTCGCCGTGCCGGCCGCGATGGGCGCCAAGATGGGCCGCTCGGACGCCATGGTGTGGGCCATCGACGGCGACGGCTGCTTCCAGATGACCAACCAGGAGCTGGCCACCTGCGCGCTGGAGGGTGTGCCGATCAAGATCGCCGTCATCAACAACGGTAACCTGGGCATGGTCCGCCAGTGGCAGACGCTCTTCTACGAGGAGCGATACTCCAACACGGACCTGCAGAAGACGCGCCGGATCCCGGACTTCGTGAAGCTCGCCGAGGCCTATGGTTGTGTGGGTCTGCGGTGCGAGCGTCCCGAGGACGTGGACGCCGTCATCAAGAAGGCCATGGAGATCAACGACGTGCCCGTCGTGGTCGACTTCGTCGTCCACCAGGACGCGATGGTCTGGCCCATGGTCGCGGCAGGCACCAGCAACGACGACATCAAGATCGCCCGCGACATGGCGCCGAAGTGGGAGAACGAGGATGAGTAGGCACACTCTGTCGGTGCTTGTCGAGAACAAGCCGGGCGTGCTGGCGCGCGTGTCGGCGCTGTTCAGCCGGCGCGGCTTCAACATCGACTCGCTGGCCGTCGGGCCGACCGAGCACGACGACATCTCGCGCATGACGATCGTCGTCAGCGTCGAGGACCTGCCGCTCGAGCAGGTCACCAAGCAGCTCAACAAGCTGGTTAACGTGCTCAAGATCGTCGAGCTCGACCCGTCGCAGTCGGTGCAGCGCGAGCTGATGCTGATCAAGGTCAAGGCCGACGCCGAGAACCGCTCGCACGTGCTGGAGCTCGTCCAGCTCTTCCGCGCCCGCTGCGTCGACGTGGCGGCCGACGCCGTGACCATCGAGGTCACCGGCACTCCCGACAAGCTCGACGCGTTCATCAAGGTCCTCGAGCCGTTCGGGATCAAAGAACTCGTCCAATCGGGCATGGTGGCCATCGGCCGCGGCGCCCGTTCCATCACTGACCGGTCCCTCAGGGCACTGGACCGTACCGCCTGAAAGGTTTTGAGCAAGTGACCGAGATTTACTACGACGACCAGGCCGACCTGTCGATCATCCAGGGACGCCACGTGGCCGTGCTGGGGTACGGCAGCCAGGGCCACGCCCACGCGCTCTCCCTTCGGGACTCCGGCGTGGACGTGCGGGTCGGCCTGCCCGAGGGCTCCAAGAGCCGCGAGAAGGCGGAGAACGACGGCCTGCGGGTCGTCACGCCGGCGGAGGCCGTCGAGGAGGCCAACGTCACGATGATCCTCGCGCCGGACCACATCCAGCGCCACCTCTACGCCGAGCACGTCGCCCCCAACCTCGTCGAGGGCGACGCCCTGTTCTTCGGCCACGGCCTGAACATCCGCTACGGCCTCATCGAGGCGCCCGAGGGCGTGGACGTGTGCATGGTCGCCCCGAAGGGCCCCGGCCACCTCGTCCGCCGTCAGTTCGAGGCCGGGCGCGGCGTGCCGTGTCTCGTGGCCGTCGAGAAGGACGCCTCCGGCAAGGCGCTGGACCTGGCGCTGTCGTACGCCAAGGGCATCGGCGGCACCCGCGCCGGCGCGCTGCGCACCACGTTCAAGGAGGAGACGGAGACCGACCTGTTCGGCGAGCAGGCCGTGCTCTGCGGCGGTGTGTCCGAGCTCATCAAGGCGGGCTTCGACACGCTGATCGAGGCCGGCTACCAGCCGGAGGTCGCCTACTTCGAGTGCCTGCACGAGATGAAGCTCATCGTCGACCTGATGTACGAGGGCGGCATCTCCAAGATGTACTGGTCCGTCTCCGACACGGCCGAGTACGGCGGCTACACGCGCGGCCCGCGCGTGATCGGCGATGAGGCCCGTCAGGAGATGCGCCGCATCCTGGGCGAGATCCAGGACGGGTCGTTCGCGCGGGAGCTCGTCGATGAGTTCGACAGCGGCCAGAAGAAGTTCTCGCAATACCGCGAGGAGCTGGCCGAGGACCCGATCGAGAAGACGGGCGCCAAGCTGCGCCCGATGATGAGCTGGCTGAAGGCCTAGTTCACCGGGCGATCCGGGTGGGCGTTCGCGCGCCCACCCGGTGCCCGATCGGCGTACGTGGCCAGCATCAAGGTCCGGATGGGCGCGAGAAGACGGTACCGGCGTCCGGCCGGCGTCTCCTCCGAGAGCACCAGCCCGCGATCGACGAGGGCGGCCAGGGTGTTGAGCGGCTGAGCGGTCAGCCTCTCGAGGCTGAACTGCCGGCCCAGCGCGGCCGCCTGGAGCAGCAGGGTCTGCTCGGGCTCCGTCAGCTCGCCCCACGCCGCGTCGAGGCTCTTCGCGAACGGAGCCGTCGCGTCCATCAGCGAGCTCAGGTCTGACGCGGCCAGCGTGGCGAGGGGGAGGGCACGCAGCAACGAGGCGAGGAACTCCACGACGGCCGGGATGCCGTCCGCTTGGCCACAGAGGCTGCGTACGTGCGACTGGTCGTCGGGGGAGAAGGACAGTCCGGGCACGGCCTGCGTCGCGCGAAGCCGGAACAGTTTCTCGCACGACGCCTTGTCCAGCGGCCGGGTCACCCAGGTGGCCTCGCCGGACAGCCCGAGCGGCCGATTGGCCGCAACGAGGACGGCAGTGGAGTCGTCACCGGCGAGAAACGGCTGTGTCAGCTGCGCTACCAGATCGAGCCGGTCGTCGCAGCCGTCGATCGCGAGGAGCGTGGCGCCGGCGTCGGCGTGCTTGGCCACGATCCGCCTGGCCGCGTCGTCGCCGGCGAAATCGCTCAGCCGCACGTACCGGCCACCGGGATGGGTGAGCGCGATTTCCGCCGTCAGCCTGGTCTTGCCGACGCCCGGTGGCCCGATGACCGTCACCAGCCGATGTTGGGCCAGCAGCGCGCCTATCTGTTCGCACTCGGTCGCCCGGCCCAGCAGCCGGGTGCGCGGGCGCGACGGTCTGCGGCCGAGGGAATCCGTGTGGGCTTGCTGGAGCTGGGTTCCGGGGCCGATGCCGAGTTCGGTGGACAGCCGCCTCCTGATGGTGTCGAACACCTGGATGGCCGAGCCCTGCTGGCCGAGCGCGGTCAGACCCGTCATCAATATGGCGTGCGCTGCCTCATCCAGAGACTCGGAGTGGCAGAGTGGCTGGATGAGCTTGATCGCCAGGGCGGGGCGACCCTCGTCGAGCGCGACCTGCGCGGAGCGCCGGATCACGGCGTCGCGCTCGGTGAGGAGCACCTTGACGAGGCGGGTGTCGACGCGCCTGGCGGGCACGTTGGTGAAGGGGCGGCCACGCCAGAGTCCGAGGGCCTTGGACAGCGACTGGAACGTGGCATCGCTTCTGGCCGCCTCCCGGCGGAACAGGCCGAGATCGGAGGCGCTCTCGCCGAGGTCGAGGTAGTAGCCGTTGGCGTCGGTGACGAGCTGGAGGTCGGTATCGGACTCGCGAAGCCAGGCGCGTAATCGGCAGGCGGCGAGATAGAGAGCCCCCTTGGGGTCGCGCGGCGGATCGTGCCGCCAGACCACGTCGATCAGCGCCTGAGCGGCGATGGGCGTCGAGGCGGAGGCGAGCAGGCCGAGCAGCGCCCGCAGGACCGGCGCGGGTGGAGCATGGAGGGCGCCGTCTCTGACCAGACCGACTGGACCGAGCACCCCTACGACGACGTTGCGCAACCGTCACCTCCCGATCTTGACGACGATCATACGGATCGGTCGATCTTTCTGGTAGGGGCCCTTTCCGGAATCCTTCCGGAGCCTTTCCGCGCACCATATGTGGTCAATCATCCGATTTTTCTGCGCGGAATCCTCTTGATGGTTGATTGGTCTGGCTTGATCGTCGGTCCCATGCGCTCGCTATCGCTCGCTGCATCGGTGGCCCTGGCCGCCTCTGTGCTGCTGACGGCATCTCCCGCCAACGCGGCAACCCCACAAGGTGTCTGCGGGTCCGGCTACTCGGTCGTCGACTCGCTGCCCATCTCCACCGGAAAGCTCTGGGCCACGGTGTACCTGCTGTACAACAGCGGCAACGGCTACAACTGCGTGGTCACGATGAAGAAGACCGACCTCTCCGTGGCCACGTTCACCGAGGCGCGGCTGCAGGTCAGCGGATCGTCCACGATTCACCGAAACAACGGCAATTTCTTCGAGTACGCGGGTCCGGTCCGGGCGTATGCCCGAGGCAAGTGCGTCCAGTTCGGCGGCACGGCCTCCGACCGGGGCGGCCAGAGGTTCGCGAGCCTGAGCCCGTGGGGCCACTGCGGATGAGCACCAACCACACAGAGGAGCGATGAGGTGAAAGATCGTACGCCGGACGGCCGCACCCTCGTGGTCGACGGAAATTCGCTGCCCTTCCTTAACTCCTGGGCCTACGTCTTCTGGATGCACGGTCCCGACGGGGCCTTCCGCGCCCAGGTCGTGCCCGCCGGCTCGGCGGAGATCCTGGGCAAGCAGCTCGGCGACTGGCCGCGCTACAAGGTCCGCGAGATCGCACACAACGGCGGAAGAATCCTCTCGCTCGAGGACGCTTCCATCGGCGGGACCACTTTCGTATGGGTGGGCCCGCAGCACGAGATCGCCACCTACATCGGCGGGACGAACGTCCCCCTGGAGATCTTCATGGACTGGCTCGCCCAGTTCGACGTCCAGGACTCGCCCACCGGCCTGACCATGCTTCCCCGTCCGGGATCGCGGGTGCGATATGGGCGGATGCTCGCGTTCAACACGATCGACCAGGTGTGCTCCGTGCAAATCAAGCCGAAGGGCGATGTCACGGACGCACTGCCGCGCAGTACGGGCAAGCGCGTGCGCGGTGGATCGATGTGGCGCTCCGACGAGTACGACGAGCAAGGAAACCTGAAGGTGCGCTCGGCCATCGTGGTCAACGACACCACCGCCACGACGATCGTGGCCGCCGAGCCGGACGACCCGGCGTTCGTCGGCGTGGTCGAATCGGTGAGCTGCGGGCTGAGCTGATGCAGAACATCATGAACACCATCGCGGTCCTGGCCCTGCTCGGCACCGTGATCGCGCTCTTCGCCCTGTCCGCGCTCCTCAAGATGGTGCGCGATCTGCAGAACGAGGTCCGCGGCATGGCTTCGGTCGCGCCCGTTCCGACCATGCAACGGTCGGTGCCCCGCTTCGCCTCGGCCGACGGGCTGCCGACCTTCGTGCTGGTGGTGCGGGAGGAGTGTTACAACTGCGCCGAGCGGGCGCGGCGACTGGCGCTCACCCCCGGCTCCGCCGTACAGGGGCACTTGGTCCTGCTCGCCGCGACCCCGGGATGCGCCGACTGGGTGGCGAGTACGGACGTGACGGCGATCATCGACGCCGACCTGCTCGGCACGGTCGCGGTCGGTGCCACGCCATCGCTGGTGAAGTACGCCGCCGACGGCACGGAGGAGTGGCGGCGGGCGGTCGGCTCCGACGAAGACCTGGACACCTACCTCGGCGTGTCCGTACAAGAACCCATCGAAGTGAGGTGAGCTGGATGACCGACGTCGCACGTTACTGGGATGGCGTCCCGTCAGTGGACGATGAGCCCGCCAAGCGGGCCGGGCTCGGCACGCTCGTCCCATCGCGCAGGACGATGATGAAGTCCATCGTGGCGCTGGGCGGTGCCCTCGCCCTCAACGTCGTCAGCGCGCTCCCGCCGATCCGGCCGAAGAGCGCGAGCGCGGCAGTGGGCACCGAGCATCTCAACTGCGCCGGCTACAACAACTATTCCGGTTACAGCAACAACACCAAAGCCTGCGTCGGCTTCCCCTACAGCAGGAGTTACTGCGGCTCCGACGGCTGGTTCATCAGGTCGAGCGGCACCTGCTACAACAGCTACCCGATCTCCATCTGCGGTGAGGGCAGCTACAGCAACAGGAACGCCTGGCGCTGGACCCACAGCGGCACACCGTACCGGTGCGCCGACGGCAAGGTCGCGACCTGCGGTGCTACCAGCACCTACATCTGCTCCTGGTCGAATCCCTGATGAAGCGCGCGCTCCAGGCGTCCCCGATCGCGCTCGGCCTGGCGGTTTGCGCGATCGCCCTGGCGGCGAGCCACCTCACGTGGAGCCTCTCGCTCGACGTGCTGGCGTGGACCCTGCTCGGGGTCACCGCCGGGTACTCGCTGTCCGGGTCGGTTTGAAGCCTCAATTCAGCGGATCTGCTGACCTCGTCGGTCTGGCGAGGCAAGCTGGGCGCGTTCGTCATCGGGCTGATGCTCGGCGCGCTGGTCTCCGGTCTCGTCGTGGGGATCGTCGGCGGTCTGGCCGCCGTGCTGCCCCTGACGGTGCGCCTTTGGGTGCTCGTTCCGGTCGCTGCTGTGATCCTGGCCTTCGAACTGGCCGGGAGGCCGCTCTCGTTGCCGCAGAACCGGCGGCTCGTGCCGCAGGAGGTCGTCAACCACGGTAGCTTCGACGGTCCTCTGCAGTTCGGCTTCGAGATGGGCACCGGTGTGCGGACCTTCACCCCGACCGCCCTGCCTCACCTGCTGGTCCTGGTCACCGTCCTCGTGGGCGGGATCGGTCAGGGGCTGCTGGTCGGGATCGGGTTCGGACTGGGGCGTGCGCTCATGCCGACCGCTCGCGCGCTGAGCGACGATCCCCGGCAATGGGACAACGCGATGTTGCGGTCGATCGTGTGGGTGGGCCGCCTGTGCGCGGTCGGCTTCCTGTTGTCGCTGCTCATCGTGGTGATGTGACAGTGGCCGTGCTCAACGCTCTGTGTGCCGGGCTGGCGCTGGCGGGTGCGATGCTGCTGCTCTACGCCTCGCTGCGCCGCCTGGCCGGCGGCGGGAGCCTGTCTCGTACGGTCGCCGCGCACGGCATCCTGCCGCCCGCGTCGGCCCGGCTCGCCGAGCCCATCGAACTGGTCGTGGGCCTGTCCATGTCCGTTTCATGGCTTGCGGGATGGCTGCTGCCCTTCCTGGCCGGGGCGGTCTGGTACGCGTTCCTGGCCGGATATCTGGCGCTGGTGCTCCGCAAGAAGGGCAGGGTGCCGTGCGGCTGCCTGGATGAGGAGAGCCCGGTGACGCCGGCGAAGATCGGGCGGGCCGCCGTGATCGCGGTGGCGTGCGTCGCCGTGGCCGGGAGCGCACCGCCTCCCGGCCTGGGGCTGCGGCTGGTTCACCTGCCGGTGGCACTCTTCGTCGCGGCGCTCCTGGTCCTTCTCGATCGAGTGCTGGCTCTTCGCGAAGCACATCCATAAAGGTCCACCGCGTAGCGGCGGCCCGCCGCTACGCGGTGCGGCCCGGCTCGGCGACAGCATGCTGATCGCTTTCAAGAGCGGGCCGGTCGATGTGATCGGCGTGGTAGAGGCCCTCGGTCAGGAGACGGCGTACGTGCTCGTCCGCCGCTCTGTAATACACGAACGTCCCCTCGCGCCGCCCCTTGACCAGCCCGGCCAGGCGAAGCTTGGCCAGGTGCTGGCTGACGGCGGTGGGGGCGGCGTCGGCGAGCTCGGCCAGGCAGGCGACAGACGACTCGCCCTGTAGCAGCGCCCACAGGATCTTGATGCGGGTCGGGTCGGAGAGCAGCCGGAACGACTCCGCCGCCAGGTGCACCTGTTCCTCGTTCGGCATGTCGAAGTCGGGCAGCGACGTGTGCATGCCGCCAGCATAGCCGCCGACCCCCTTATTTGCGTACCTGCGTGAATGCGCATGTACGATGCCACGGTGACTACAGAGCTGAGAACGCGCCCTGCTGAGGTCGTGCCGCCGGCCGGAGCCGCGACGTGGTGGCGGACCGGGGCGGGATCGTTGCCCGAGGTCCGCTGGGCGGTGGCCGCCACCGCGCTGTTCGCGGCCGGAGGCGCCGCGCACCTGGCCGGGGCGCCGTCGTGGATCTGGTGGGCGCTCTATCTCGCCTGCTACGCCGCCGGAGGCTGGGAACCCGGGCTGGCCGGACTGCGGGCGCTGCGGGACAAGACGCTGGACGTCGATCTGCTGATGGTGGTGGCGGCGATCGGGGCCGCCGCGATCGGGCAGGTCTTCGACGGCGCGCTGCTCATCGTCATCTTCGCCACCTCCGGCGCGCTGGAGGCCGTCGCCACCAAACGCACCGAGGACTCCGTACGCGGGCTCCTGGACCTGGCCCCCGAGCAGGCCACCCGCGTGACGGAGACCGGCGGCGAGGAGCTCGTCGACACCGCCGGCCTGCAGGTCGGCGAGATCATCCTGGTGCGGCCGGGAGAGCGGATCGGCGCCGACGGCGAGGTCGTGGCCGGCGCCAGCGACGTCGACCAGGCCACCATCACCGGCGAGAGCCTGCCGGTGGACAAGCGACCCGGCGACGAGGTGTTCGCCGGCACCCTCAACGGCGTGGGCGTCCTGCGGGTACGGGTGACGCGGCCGGCGGCGGGGACGGTGATCGCCCGGATCGTGGCCATGGTGGAGCAGGCCGGCGCCACGAAAGCACGTGCTCAGCTGTTCATCGAGAAGGTCGAGCAGCGCTACTCCGTCGCCATGGTCGCCGCGACCATCGCGTTGTTCACCGTGCCGCTGTTGTGGGGCGTGCCGCTCCAGGAGAGCCTGCTGCGGGCGATGACCTTCATGATCGTGGCCTCGCCCTGCGCCGTGGTGCTGGCGACCATGCCGCCGCTGCTGGCCGCCATCGCCACCGCGGGGCGCAACGGCGTGCTGGTCAAGTCCGCCGTGGTCATGGAGCAGCTGGCCGCGGTCACCCAGGTCGCCTTCGACAAGACCGGCACGCTGACCGAGGGGCGGCCCTACCTGGCCGAGGTCCGCGTACTGTCCGGCACTCGAGAGGGCGTCCTCGCGCTGGCCGCGGCGGCGGAGGAGGGATCGGAGCACCCGCTCGGCCGCGCCGTCGTCCAGGCGGCTCGCGAGGCGGGTCTGGCCTGGCCCCCGGCGGAGTCGTTCGAGGCGGTGCCGGGGACCGGCGTACGGGCGCATGTCGACGGGAACCTGGTCGAGATCGGCAGCCCCGCCGCGCTCCTGCCGCCTGCCTCTCCTGGGAACCGGCAGTGCGGCGAGGTGGTCGGCGAGCTGGACGACGGCCTTGGCGGGTGCAGGTCGGTGGTCGGCGAGCTGGAGGACGGTGGGCACAGTGCCGTGGTGATGCGGGTGGACGGTGTGCCCGTCGCCGTGCTGGCCCTCGCCGACCGCACGCGGCCCGGCGCGGCCGCCGCCGTTGCCCACCTGAAGGCCGTGACCGAGGCCCCGCCGGTGCTGCTGACCGGCGACAACCCGCGCGCGGCCGGCCGGGTGGCCACCCACGTCGGGATCGGCGACGTGTACGCCGGCCTGCTACCGGAGCACAAGGTGACCGCGGTGCGCGAGCTCCAGGAACGGGGTGCACGGGTGGCGCTCGTGGGCGACGGCGTCAACGACGCCCCCGCGCTGGCCTCGGCCCACACCGGCATCGCGATGGGCCGGGCCGGCTCCGATCTCGCCCTGGACACGGCCGACGCGGTCATCACGCGGGACGAGCTGGCCGCCGTACCGGCCGTGCTCTCCCTGGCCCGGCGGGCCCGCCGCCTGGTCATCGCCAACCTCGCCATTGCCGGGACCTTCATCGCCGTGCTGGTGGGCTGGGACCTGTTCGGCGAGCTGCCGCTGCCGCTCGGCGTGGCCGGGCACGAGGGCTCCACCGTCATCGTCGGCCTCAACGGCCTGCGCCTGCTTCGCGACGCGGCCTGGCGTCGCGCTGCGACGGCGGGCCTCAGGTGATCGAGACGAGGTGGCCGTAGGCGATGGTGTTGTTCCGATAGTGGCCGCTCGTGCGGTCGAAGGCGCCGCCGCAGGTGATCAGCCGGATGGCCGGGTACGCCACGTCGCCGTAGACGCGCTGGGTGGGGAAGGCGTCCTTGCGGACCGACTCCAGCGCGTCGACCTGGAACGTGGCGACCCTGCCGTCGGCACGCGTCACCCGTACGCGATCGCCCGGGCGCAGCTCGCCGAGCCGGTAGAAGACGGCGGGGCCGTCGGCGGTGTCCACGTGGCCGACGATCACGGTGGGGCCGGCGGTTCCCGGGGCCGCGCTCCGCTCGTACCAGCCCGTCTGCTCGGCCTTCGACAGGGGCGGGACCTCCAGCGTGCCGTCGGAGCCGAGACCCAGTTTCATGACCTTCGCCCGTACGCCGATCCCGGGGATCTCCACGTGCACCGGGGGCGAGGCCGGGACCCGCGGAGTCGCGGCCGCCGGAACGGTGGCGGCGGTGGCGGGCGCGGGAGCCGGAAGGGCGGGCGCCGCGGACCGGGGCCACGACGACGTCGCGATCAGAGCGGCGGCGCCGAGCCCGGCGGCGAGGGCGGGCAGCACGACGCCACGGCGGGCACGAGGTTTGGACAAAGGGTACCTAGCCCGGATCAAGGGGTAGACAAGCGGCATTCGTGAGATGCAACTGTATATGAGCCGATAGGGCCTCTTGAGGTGTTAAAGCAGGGCAAATGGTGTGGTAGATTGCCTTTTGCTCGCTGACTTGGGCATTTGCTCCACCAGGCGATAGCTGCGTCTCATCACCCCACTTCGCCTGAAAGCGCCCACGTGACCCCTCAGCGGGCCGTCGCGCGACCGCGACCGACGTCGCACCGTGACGATGGCAAGACAACCCTGCCCTGGACGCCGATCGACCGGATGCGTGTCACGGCGCTGATCCCCGCCCACAACGAGGCCGAGCAGATCGCCGAGAGCATCGACTCGCTGCGTTTCCAGACCCGGCCGCCGGATCGCGTCATCGTGATCGCCGACAACTGCCTCGACGCCACTGCCCGCATCGCCCGCGCTTGTGGCGCCGAGGTGTACGAGACCGTGGGCAATGCGCACAAGAAGGCGGGCGCGCTCAACCAGGTGCTCGACCGGCTGCTGCACTTCCTCGGTCCCGACGACGCGATCCTCGTCATGGACGCCGACTCGGCGCTGGAGCGGGGCTTCGTCCAGGCCGGGCTCGAATACCTGAGCGGCGGCCGCTACGCCGCCGTCGGCGGCACCTTCACCGGCAAGGACGGCGGCGGGTTCGTCGGCATGCTCCAGCGCAACGAGTACGTCCGCTACGCTCGCGACGTCCGCCGGCTCCAGGGCAAGGCGCTCGTGCTGACCGGGACCGCCACCCTCTTCCGCGCGCTCACGTTGCAACAGGTCGTCGCCGCGCGGCGCGCCGGTCGCCTGCCCGGCGCGGGCCACGTGTACGACGTGCGCGTCCTCACCGAGGACAACGAGCTGACGCTGGCCATCCTTCACCTGCGCCTGCGCATCCTGGCGCCCAGCGAATGCACGCTGACCACCGAGGTCATGCCCACCTGGCGCGAGCTCTTTCGCCAGCGGTTGCGCTGGAAGCGCGGCGCGCTGGAGAACCTGACCGACTACGGATGGACGAAGGTGACCCGGCCCTACTGGGGACGGCAGGTGCTCTCGCTCATCGGCGTCGTGGTCGTCTTCCTCTACCTGGGGACCGTTGCGTGGTCCATCGCGGTGACGGGTGGCCTGCTGATCCAGCCCGTGTGGGCCGCCATCACCGTGGTCTTCATGGTCGAACGCGTCGTGACCGTACGCGCCCGCGGTCCCCGGCAGATGCTCCTGGCCGGGTTGCTGTTCGTGGAGATGGTCTTCGACGTGTTCCTGCAGATCGTCCAGGCGAAGGCCTTTTGGGAGGCGGCCTGGCACAGAGAAAGGAAATGGTGAGTATGTACAACAACCTGCCGATCGGGGGTGTGGCGGCCGGTTTCGGGGGTCTCGTGTCCGCTCCATTCGCCGGGGTCAACGCGATCTGGATCGGGCTGGCGATCTTCACGGTCGTCTCCGCGGGTCTCGCCGTCAAGCGGATCATTCCCAAGCGCGGGGCCTGAACCCCTTGAGCGCCTCTCTCGTCGAGGGGCGCTCACCCAGGCCACCAAGGGGCACACGCTCGTCGTCCCGAGAACGCATCACCGTGATCTCGCGGACATCCCGATCGAGGAGGCGGCGCACGCCATGCGGGCCGCCGTAGAGGTGGCTCACACCACCATGGACGGAAATCGTGCGTCCGATCGCGTCGCTGCGCGGACTGGCGGAGGAAATCCGCGACAACGCCTAGCAATATCGCTTTGCTCGAACAAGTTGACTAACGATCTTAGATGCACAAGATTGTTCGCGTCCCTTTGGACCGTCCCAAGGAAACGCGAATGAAGCGAACAATCGTCGGTGCCGCGGTGGTAGCGGGCCTGGCCTTAGCGGCCGCCCCCGCGCAGGCGACGCCCAAGATCGACCCGGTGAAGACGCTCAAGGCCGAGCTGGCGCCGGGCAAGGCCGTCAATGTGCTGGCCACGGCGAAGGTGACGTACTCGCCGGGCCAGGTCGCCACGTCCGAGCTCGATGGCACGATCGGGTTCGGCACGCGTGGCGTGGTCGCCTCCGATGTGGCCCACACCCTGCGCTACAGCGCGGATCTGCTGCGCAGGATGATGAAGGCGAAGCCGGAGGAGACCGAGGCGCTGCAGCAGTCGTCCACCAGGATGATCTCGGCTGGGGACGTGAGCTATGTCTCCGGGCCGGTGGTGGAGACGGCGTTGCGGCGGGCCGACGCGAGCTGGGTGCGCTATGGAGCCGTGGCGGGACCGGCCAGCAATCTGTTGATCGAGGTGTTGGAGCCGGCCACGCTCAAGACGCTGCTGGCCGAGCGCACCTCCGCGCGTGACGGGGTGGTGAAGGGGTCGATCACGACCAAGAAGCTCGCCTCGGTGTCCGACGCCTTTGCCGAGCGGTTCGGGGCGCCCTCGAAGAAGGGCCGGGTCGGCAAGATCTCCTACACGATCTGGGTCGGTGGCGACGGCCTGGTCGAGCGGGTGTCCGCCAAGGGTGTGCTGCCTGTGGGCGACAAGGGCTCGGTGCAGGTCGAGTCGGAGACCAGGTTCATGGACTGGGGGCGTCAGGTCACCGTTCTGCTTCCTCTGCGGGGGGACGTGATCGACCAGAGTGAGGTCAAGGATGACGTTCCCGCCGGTGTTCCGGGGGTCTGGAACTAGATAGCTCCCGGTCATGGCGGGCAGGTGCGTACGCCATGACCACAAGCACCATGGCACCGGTCGCGCACAGGACGATCGACGTCGACGGGATCGAGATCTTCTACCGCGCGGCCGGGCCGCCGGACGCGCCGGTTTTCCTGCTGCCGCACGGTTACCCCTGCTCTTCGTACGAATTCCGCAACCTCCTGCCCGCACTCGGCGACCGCTGGCGGCTGATCGCACCCGACCTGCCGGGCTTCGGCTACAGCGGAACGCCCGACCGATCCGCTTTCTCCTACACCTTCGACGGCTACGCCGACTTCCTGGACCGTTTCACGCGGACCATGGGACTGTCCCGATACGCCATCTACCTGCATGACTACGGCTCCCAGTTCGGGCTCCGCCTGGCCATGCGCGCCCCCGAGCGGGTCACCGCGCTCGTCATCCAGAACGGCGACATCTATGAGGACCAGCTGGGGCCGAAGTATGAGTGGCTGAAGGAGTTCTGGGCGCGCCCGACGCCGGAGGGGCGGGCGAAGCTGGCCGCCAACGTCACGGAGGACGGCTTCCGTGAGGAGTTCGCCGGCGAGCTGCCCGAGCACCTGGCCGTCCGGGTGAGCCCGGACCTGTGGAAACTGCACTGGGTGCTGATGGACACTCCGCAGCGCCGCGAGAACGTCGTCGGGCTCTTCGAAGACCAGGCGACCACGCTCGGATGGTTCCCGAAACAGCAGGCGTACCTGCGCGAGCATCGTCCCCCGACGTTGATCGTGTGGGGCCCGCACGACGGCTACATGCCCGAGGGCGCCGCGAGGGCGTACCTGCGCGACCTGCCGGACGCCGAGCTGCATGTGCTCGACGCCGGCCACTGGGCGCTGGAGACCAACCTCGGCGAGATCGTCCCCCTCATCCGCGACTTCCTGGTCCGCGTCCTCATGTGACCGGGCCGCGCCCACCTCGTCAACGAGCGCGGCTGGTCGCGCAGGGATGTGCGGACGAAGCCGTTCTGGACCCCGGGCAGGCGAGGACTCGACTGAGTCGACACGACCACGGTCTGGCGATAATAATACCGGTATAGTTATCGCATGGATGTGGAGGAGGGGCCGTGATCGAGTTGAAGAGTGCCGGGGAGATCGCCGCGATGCGCGAGGCGGGACGGGTGGTCGCGGCCGTCCATGCCGCGGTGCGGGAGCAGGCCGCCGTCGGGGTGTCGCTGGCGCGGCTCGACGAGGTGGCGCGGACGGTCATCGAGGAGGCCCGGGCGGGGGCGTCGTTCCTGGGGTACCACCCGGCGTTCGGTGCCACCCCGTACCCGGGCGTGATCTGCACCTCCGTGAACGGGGTCATGCTGCACGGCCTGCCGACGCCGTACCGGCTGCGCGACGGCGACCTGCTCAGCGTGGACTGCGGCGCGTACGTGGACGGGTGGCACGCCGACGGCACGGTGAGTTTCACGGTCGGCCGGCCGCACGCGGAGGACCTGAAACTGATCAAGGTGGCCGAGGAGACGCTCGCTGCCGGCATCGAGGCGGCCGTGCCCGGCGGCAGGATGGGCGACATCGGCCACGCCATGTCCATGGTCGGCCGTGGCGCCGGCTACGGCATGCAGAACGACTTCGGCGGCCACGGCATCGGGCGGGCCATGCACGAGTCGCCGTTCGTGCCCAACGAGGCCCGCGGGGGACGGGGCCTGCTGCTGCGACCCGGCCTGGTGATCGCGATCGAGCCGAGCCTGATGGCCGGGGGCGGCGACGACTACTACATGGCCGATGACGGCTGGTCGGTGTGCTCGGCGGACGGCAGCAGGAGTGTGCATGTCGAGCACACGGTCGCCGTCACCGCCGACGGCCCGGTGGTCCTCACCCTGCCCTAGCGATCGAAGGTCATCCGGCGGTCATGAAAGCGGAGGGTCTTCCTCATCCGAGCGCATATATGCGCCAAGAAGGATGATCTTTGGCGCCTCTTCCCCCAGCTGGCATGTTTTCGCAGGTCAAGACAGGAATGCAGGTGGTTTGTTGAAAGAGGGCGTCGGGCAGATCTTCTCGCGATGGCTACGGAGAGTAGTCATCCGGTATCAGAGGAGAGGCATATGTATAGAGCAGGGCTCGTCCTGGCCGGTCTCGTCGGCGGGATGGTCGCGTTCGGAGGGCCCGCGCTGGCGGCGTCACCCATCGTCACCGCCGCATCCGTCCAGGCCGACATCGTGCCTGGCCCGAGCCAAGACGTTGACGACGGCAGGTCAGTGTCCTTCGGTGACCAGAACAACCTCGGTCAGGACAACGACAACCTCGACCTGAAGCTGGGCCTGCACGACATTCTCCGGACGCTCGGAATCCCACTCCTGGGCAGTGTGAGCGGTTGACGGAACGCGTACGAAGGGGCCCGCCCGCCTGGGCAGGGCCCCTTCGCCGCGTTCACCCCTCGCATGCGAACGCCGCCTCGAACGAGTGACGCGCGATCCGAAGCAGTCGCTCGGTGGAAAGGAGCGGGCCCGGCCGCGGTCCTGTGTGCGGGGGAGGCGCGGCCGGGCCCGCTGGAAGGGGAGCGCTGTGGGCGTGCGGTGGGAAACCGGCTAGGGGTGTGGCCGGTGAAAGCCCTGCGCTCCCGTGGCTCTCAGGGGGTTCCGAAGTCCTGGGTCCAGGTCGGGCCCTTGGTGTTGTGCCCGACGCCGATATGGGTGAAGGCGCAGTTCATGATGTTGGCCCGGTGTCCGGGGCTGTTGAGCCAGGCCCGGACCACCGCTGCGGCGGTGGGCTGGCCCTTGGCGATGTTCTCGCCCGCCCTGGTGAAGGCGAAGCCCGCCGCCCTGATGCGCCGGTCGAACGTGCGGCCGTCGCGCGAGTCGTGGTCGAAGTAGTTGTTGGCGGCCATGTCCGCCGAGTGGCGTTCGGCGGCCAGGTGGAGCTTGCGGTCGTGGATCAGCGGGCGGCAGCCGTTCCTGGCGCGAGCGTCGTTGGTGAGCTTGACGACCGCGGTCTCCGCCGCCGAGGCGAAGCTCCGGCTCGCGGCCGGGCGCCCGCACGACAGCTTCACGGAGCCGGACGTGTCGACCCGGCCCTGCGCGTCGAGCGCGACGACGTAGTAACGGCGGGCGGTGGCGGTGCAGGTGGCGCCGGCGGTGATCCGGCCGTTGCCGATGATCTGGGAGCCGCTCTTGACGATGCGGTCGGGGCCGGTGACGGCCACCGTGATGCGTACCCGGAGGCGGGCCTGGTCGGCGCAGCCGGCCCGGACGGCCGTGCCCCGCACCTTGCCCTTGGAGACGACCGGTTTGACCGCGACGACCCGGCATGCCTGCTGGGTGGCCTGGGGTTGAGCGGCCGCCGCGCGAGCTTCGGCGGGTCCAGGGAAGCTCAATGCCGCCAGACTCCCGGCACAGGCCAAGGCCTGGAGCGGTCTGCGCATTTTTGTCCTCCGACTACGGGCTCGACATTGCGTCGAATCCGCATTCTGGTCCTCCGAAGTCCGCCATGTCCTGAAAAGTAGCGGCATACCTGGAGCTCCAAGTGGCCGAATCGTGATCAGGTGCCGTGCTGAGCCCGGTAAACCATCGCGGCCCCCTGGGCGTCAGGGGGCCGCGACGGCGGTTAGCACTGTGCGGGCTTCAGCCACGAGCACTCGAGGTCGCCTGCCGGGGCGTCACCCGCCGAGCGCAGCTGGGCCGTGGTGTTGACCGGGTTGGCGTGGGAGAACTGGGCGAGCCGGATCGCGATCTTGTCCTCGATGTCCTTCGGCGAGCCCGACAGGTACTGGTTCAGCATGATCGAGAAGATCAGCGGCTCGCCGTCGGCGCTCGTGACGTACCCGGACAACGACGTCACCCCGGTCAGCGAGCCGGTCTTGGCGTGGACGTTGTTCGCGGCCGGCGTGTTACGCATCCGGCTGCGCAGCGTGCCGCCCACGAAGCGGTCGGCGTTGCCGGCGATGGGGAGCGACTCGTACCAGGTGGGGAACCACGGCTTGCCGCGTACGGCGGTCAGCAGCTGCGCGATCGAGCCGGGCGAGAACCCGTCGCGGCGCGACAACCCGGAGCCGTCCCGCATGTTGATCACCTGGACGCCGTTCGCCTTGGCGAAGTCGGTGCTGACCTTGAGCCCGGCCGACCACGTGCCCTGGCCGGCGACCTTGCGGCCCATGGCCTTGGTGAGGATCTCGGCGTGGATGTTGTTGCTGAGCTTCATGAACGGCACCAGCAGCTCGCCCAGCGTCATCGACTCGTGCGCGGCCAGCTCCGTCGCCCCTTGCGGGGTCGCCGCGGCCACGGTCGGGCCGAGGACCTTGACGCCGTGCTTGGCCAGCGACTTGCGGAACAGCGAGGAGACGTACGCGGTGGGGTCGTCCACGGCCACCCACTCCTGGTACGGGGTCGCCACCGTACCGGTGATCACGACCGTCCGGGTGCCGTGCTGCCGCTCGATGAGCACGTCGGTCCGCGTTCCCGCGGTGGCCTTGTTGACGATCTTCAGATAGTCGGTCTCCGGCGTCGTGGTCACCTTGACCTGGTCGCCGTCGGCGGCCACGGCCACGACCACCGAGCCCGCGTCGTAGTCCCGGTCCGGTGAGGCGGTCAGTGCGGAGATGGGCGCCGCGTAGTAGGCGGTCTCGTCGTCCCACGACCAGTCGTTGCCGAGCCGCTGGGAGTCGAACCACGTGTCGTCGGCCACCAGCTTGCCGGTGACGACCTTGATGCCCTCCGCCGCGACCTTCGCGGCCAGCGCGTCGTAGTCCTCGGCCAGCATGGTCGGGTCACCGGTGCCGCGCAGCACCAGGTCGCCGGTCAGGAGCGAGCCGGCTCTGCGGCCGGTGTTCAGCACGGAGGTGGAGAAGCGGTAATCGAGACCGAGCGTCTCCGCCGCCGCGGCCGCGGTGAAGAGCTTGGTGTTGGACGCGGGGATGAGCAGCTTGCCTGCGTCGGTGGAGTAGAGCTCCTCGCCGGTCGCGGCGCTCTTGACCACGACGCCCGCTCTGGCGATCGTGAGCCGCGAGTCGCTGAGGATCTGGTTGATGTCCTGGGCCAGGTCGGCCACTCCGGCCGAGGGATCGACGGCGACGGCGGGTGAGGTGGGGCTGGACGCCCACGCGAGGGCGGCGACGAGCGCGCCCGCGACGAGGGATGCTGAGGTGCGCCGCATGGGGTCTCCAAAGGGCTGAGGGATCGATCAGATCATGAACCAGCCCCGCCATCCTGCAATCCGCAAATATCCGTATTTCCGCCCCAGCCGCCGTCCCTCAGGCGGATGGCTGTCCGGAGGTCAGGAGGAATCCGCAGTCGCCGAAGGAGATCTCATCGCCGGACCTGACCCGGGCGGGCCCCACGAGCCGCCACCCGTTCAGCCGCGTGCCGTTGAGCGATCCAAGGTCGACGAGCATCCACCCGCCATCGTCATCCCGCCGCAGCTCGGCGTGGACCCGCGACACCGTCAGGTCGGACAACACGAGATCGCACGCCGACCCCCGCCCCACCACATAGCGCAGCCGGTCGTCGTCGGGCAGTGCCAGCCGGGGCAGGCGCGGCCGTCGCCAGGCGGACTGCAGCTTGGTGGTGAACTCGGAAACAGAGGCCACAGCGTCGGTCAGCCGCTGCCTGATCGTCGGGCGCTTCGGTAAGTCGGCGACCAGCTCGTCGAGCTCCCACCTGTTGCGGGCCCGCAGCACTTGGTCCACACGCCCCACGAAGGTGTCATGGGAGATCCGGCCCTCTACGGCGCGGTGCTTGAGCTCGTCGATCGCACGGTCACGTTCCCCGTCGGATGCGCGAAAGGGCGGATGGGTCGAGCTCATGTAGCGAGTATCGGCCCGAACCTCGCCCCCTGTCCAGAAAACGCGAATCAGTTGCGATGAGCATACTCGGTATGCATACTCAGTATCCATGTCGATCAGACACGGACTGCTCGCGTTGCTGAGCAGAGGACCGCGTTACGGCTACCAGTTGCGCGTGGAATTCGAGGCGTCGACGGGGGCGACCTGGCCGCTCAACATCGGCCAGGTCTATACGACGCTCTCGCGGCTCGAACGCGACGGCCTGGTCGCGCCGGGCGGCGCGGACGAGCAGGGCCGGGCGGTCTACACGATCACCGAGGCCGGTCGTACGGAGCTGGAGCGATGGTTCAGCACCCCCGTCGCCCAGGACGACCGGCCTCGGGACGAGCTGGCCATCAAGATCGCGATGGCCGTGGCCGGCGCGGACGTCGACGTGGCCGAAGTCATCCTCACCCAGCGCATGGCCACCATGCGCGCCTTGCAGGACCTCACCCAGGCCAAGCGCGGCGCCACCGGAGGCCTGGCACAGCGGCTGGTCCTCGATTCGCTGATTTTCAAGGCCGAGGCGGAGCAGCGCTGGCTGGACCACTGCGAGGCCGTTTCCAAGGAGAAGAAGCATGACCGTGGTGAGTAGTTTGCACGATGTGACCCGCGAGCACGGCTCGGTGCGCGCGCTGCGGGGCGTGAGCCTGGAGGTGTCGAGCGGCGAGCTGGTAGCGGTCATGGGCCCGTCGGGCTCGGGCAAGTCGACCCTGCTCAACCTGGCCGGTGGCCTCGACCGGCCCACCTCCGGCAGCGTGACGATCGAGGGCCGCGACCTCGCCGCCGTGAAGGACCTGGCGGCGCTCAGGCGCCGCAGCGTCGGGTACGTCTTCCAGGACCTCAACCTGATCCCGTCCCTGACGGCCGCCGAGAACGTGATGCTGCCCAGGGAATTGGACGGCGTACGGTCGGGCCGGGCCCGCGCCGAGGCACTGGCCGCGCTGGCCGACGTGGGAGCCGAGGAGGTCGCCGACCGTTTCCCCGAGGAACTGTCCGGCGGGCAGCGCCAGCGCGTGGCCATCGCCAGGGCGCTGACGGGCGAGCGGCGGTTGCTGCTGGCCGACGAGCCGACCGGCGCGCTTGACACCGCGACCGGCGACGAGATCCTGCAACTGCTGCGTTCCCGCTGCGACAAGGGCGTGGCGGTGCTGCTCGTCACCCACGAGCCGCGCTACGCGGCCTGGGCCGACCGCGTGGTCTACCTGCGTGACGGACTGATCGCCGAGGCGAACGCCGTGCGCCTGGAGAGCGCCCGATGAGCGCGTTCCGCGCCGCGTTGCGGATCTCGCGCAGGGACGCGCTGCGCTTCAAAGGCCGCACCGCGCTGATCATGGTGATGATCGGCCTGCCCGTGCTGGTCATCACGGCGGTGCTCACCGGCTCCGCCACCACGGACATCACGCCGCGCGACAAATTGGACTCGATGCTGGGGACGGCCGACGCGCGCGTCGTCACCCTCCCGTTCCGCACTCCGGTGAGGCAGGACCGCGCCGGCCAGAGCCCGAGCCAGCGCGAAGCGCGGCGCTCTGACCGGGCCTGGACGCCGGCGGAGATCAACACGCTGCTCCAGGGCCGCCTGCTCCGCTACCAGAGCAACCTCGTGGAGGCCCGCCTGGCGGACGGCTACGACCGTGTGGACGTGTTCGAGGTCGACCTGCGTGACCCGATGGCCGGCGGGATGCGCCGTCTCGTCGAGGGCAGGCTGCCCGCCGCGCCCGGCGAGGTCGCGGTGTCTCCCGAGATGATCGGCCGAGGCGTCCACCTCGGCGACACGATCAAGGTGTGGCGGCCGGACCGGACCGTGCGCGTGGTCGGCGTCGTCGAGCACCCGAACCGTCCCGGGCTGCGCGAGATGGTCGCCCTGCCGGAGGGGCTGCTCCCGCACCAGAACGACGGCAACAGCAGCGGCTGGCTGGCCGACACCTCCGCTCCCGTGCAGTGGGCCGATGTCCGGCGGCTGAACAAGGCGGGGCTGGGCGTCATCTCCCGTGCCGTGATCGAGAACCCGACGGCGGCCCAGCTCAGGCAAGAGAACTTCCACCCGGACGGCCCCGTGCGCACGCTGGCCGCGCTCGGCATCGCGGTCGTGCTCATCGTCACGGAGACCGTGCTGCTGGCCGGGCCGTCGTTCGCGGTCGGGCTGCGGCGCAGGCGCAGGGAGCTGGCGGTGATCGCGGCCCAGGGCGCCTCCGGTTCGCAACTCCGGACGATCGTGCTGGCCGACGGGCTCGTGCTGGGCGGCGCGGCCGCGCTCCTCGGCGCCGTGCTCGGCATCGTGGCGGGCGCGCTGGCGGAGTCGATCGCGGCCCGCGCGCTGGACTGGACGCACGGTCCGGTGGACGTCCCGTGGTGGCAGGTGCTCGGTGTGGCCTCGCTCGGCGTGGTGAGCGGGGTGACCGCGGCGCTGGTGCCGGCGGTGCAGGCGAGCCGGCAGAGCCCGGTGCACGTCCTGGCGGGGCGCGCCGCCGTGGACACGCACGCGCGGGCGGGCCGTCCCGTGCTCGCAGCGGTGCTGGTGGCGCTGGGGATCGGCGGGAGCTTCCTCGCCGTCCGCCATGGCGTGCTCTCCGTCGCGGCTTCCGGGGCGGTCCTCGTGCTCGGCCTCGTCGCGCTGATGCCGTGGCTCGTGCGGACCACGGGACGGCTCGCGGCGCGGCTGCCACTCCCGTTACGGCTGTCCGTACGCGACGGCTCCCGCCATCGCGTCCGCACAGCCTCCGCCGCCGCGGCGGTCATGGCGGCCACCATGGTGGCGGTCACCCTCGGCATCGGTCTCAGCAGCTCTTACGCCGAGCGCGAGGCGAACAGGAACACCGTGTTGCCCGCGGGAACCCTCACCATCGGCAGGTACGACGCGGACGATCAAGCGTGGTCCGCGATCCGGGTGGCGGCCGAGCAGGCGCTGCCCGGCGTGGACCTGGTCTCCGGGCTGAGGGCGAAGGACGGGCAAGGGGAGGACGTGAACCTGACCGTCGCATGGGATCCCGGGGCGTGCGGGGAGAAAAGACCCTGCGTCCCGCCCGGCTTCCACCGCCTGTCCCTGCCGATCGGCGACGAGCGCTTGCTTGCGCTCCTCCAGGGACGCCACGACCCGCAGGCCGCCGCGGCGTTGCGCGCGGGCAAGGCCGTGGCGTTCGACGCAGGGCTGGTGCGGGGCGGCGTGATCGAGCTGATGAGCGAGTCATGGGGCCCGGACGGCAGCACGAAGCCCAAGAGGTTCACGGTGCCGGCCGTGGTGGCGGGCGCGGCCGAGCACGCGCAGACCGGTGCTCTGATCCCGGCCTCGGCCGTGACGGCCGCCGGCTTCAAACCGGCCGAGCGCGTGGTCTACGCCTCCCAGGTGCCCGCCGACGTGGAGCGTCTGGAGCGCGATCTCGGGGTCGTGGGCGGTGGCGCCTTCGTCGACGTGGAGCAGCGCGCCGACGAGTCCGTCGCGGGCATGCTGCTGATGCTGCTCGGCGCGGCGGTCGTCCTGGTGCTCGGCGGCACGTTCGCGGCCACCGGCCTGGCGGCGGCGGACATGCGGAGGGATCTCGACACCATGTCGGCGGTCGGCGGGGCGCCGCTGGTCCGCAGGCTCGTGGTGGCGGGCCAGGCGGCGTACGTCTCGGGACTCGGCGCCGTGGCGGGGCTGGCCGGCGGCGTGGTCAGCGGCATCGCGCTCACCTGGCCGATGACCCGGATGGGTGACCGGGCGCCGGGGGCGGCCTTCTTCGACCCCGGCACCACCACGATCGACATTCCCTGGGTGTTCCTGGCCGGCCTCGTGATCGGGCTGCCGCTGCTGGCGGCGCTCGTGACCGGGGCGTTCACGCGGACGCGTCTGGCACTGGCACGACGGGTGGCGTGAGGCGGTACTTCAGCACCATCAGCACCGACGCGAAGATGATCAGCGCGGGGACCGCGGTCAGCCCTATGAGCACCGCGGTCACCGCGCTGTCCGGTTGCTGGACCGGCCTGCTCGGCTCGGACTCGATGAAGCCACCGATCGAGAGGATCACCCCGAAGATCAGCGCACCGGACGAGCTGACCGCGCTCTCGATGGCCGTCCACAGCCCGGTCAGCACACCCGCCCGGCGCTTGCCCGTCCGCGCCGCGTCCGCCGCGATCACGTCCGCCAGCATCGAGAACTGCAGCAGTTGCAGCCCCGCGTACCCGACGCCCACGAGCGCGACCGTCACATGCGCCCACACCGCGCCGAACAGCGGCGTCGCCATGGTGGCCGTCGTGCCGCACCCGAACAGCAGCGTGCCCGTGAGCATCGCGCCGCGTTTGCCGAACCGCCTGGACAGCCGCACCCACAGCGGCATCGTCAGCAGCATCGGGCCCACCAGCGCGGCGAACAGCGTCTGCGTGGCCTTGGAGGAGCCGATCGTGTAGGTCGCGAAATACGGCGCCCCGGCCAGCATCATGCTCACGGCCAGCATCTGCGTGCAGGACAGCACGGTCAGCCACAGGAACGCCGAGTTGCCCTTGATCGCCGCGAACTGCTCGCGCCACCCGCCGTGATCCGCCTCGGGGGCGCCGGTCATGGGGGCGCGGGCGGTGCCGAAGAAGGAGCCCAGCATGGCGGCGAGCATGATGATCGCGATCGTGGCCGCCATCAACCGGTAGCTGCCCAGCGTGCCGTCCTCGCCCTCGCTGGTGGCGATGGCCGGCGCGAGCACGCCGCTGACCGCGGTAGCCGCCGCGATGAACACCATCCGCCACTGCAGCAGCGACGTGCGCTCGTGGTAGTCGTGTGTCATCTCGCCGGGCATCGCCTTGTACGGGACCTCGAACAACGCGTACGCCGTCGCCGTCGCCAGGAAGCACACGCCCACGTACGCGGCGGCCGGAACCCCTGTCAGCGGCGGCCCCGCGAACACCAGGAAGAACGCGGCCGGCAGCGTGCACGCCCCGGCCAGCAGCCACGGCCGTCGCGGACCCCACCGCGAGACGGTGCGGTCCGACCAGCGCCCCACCATCGGATTGACGACCAGGTCCCAGACCTTGGGCGCGGTGACCACGACGCCGGCCAGCCACGCGGGCACGGCGAGGAAATTGGTCATGTAGTAGAGCAGCAGCAGCCCGGGCACGGCGTTGACCGTGGCCGTGCAGAAGGAACCCACGCCATAGCCGAGGCGCACGCCCCTGGAAACCGCGGGCGTGCTCCCCGCCGGTGCGTTCATGAACGTGGTTCGTCAGTCGCACACATCGGCGCACACCACGTGGGCGCCGATCTCGATCATCCGTCGCTCGCTGCGCGCGTCCGCCACCCTGGCCATGAGGATGGGCGCGCCACTGGCCGCGAACTGCGGCAACCGCGCGCGCACCAGGCGGTGCAGGTCGCGTACGACGTCCTCGGCGGCCGACATGTGCGTCTTCACATGCAGCATGATCCCCGGCACTCCGGACGCGGTGCGGGCCTCGGAGATCCAGACGTGGTGCACCAGCGGGAAGTCCATGAGCAGCTGTCCGATCGCCTTGCGCAGGGCGGGCAGGATCGGGTGCGTGCACCGCCGGTAGCCCGGATCCACCTGCTGCATCGGCCCCGACAGGTGCGGCCGCGGCGCGGGCACCCACGGGATGGCCGGCGCCTGCGGAGCCGGAGGGGCCACCTGGGCCAGCGTGGCACCGCGCGACACGGTGGCCATCGCGCCCGTCGCGTAGGCGGCGGGCGCCGCCCCCGACAGGACGGGCGTGGGCCCCGTGCGCGTCGTGGTGAGGAAGCGCTGGAGATCGTCGATGGGCACGGCCGCGGCGGCTGGTCCGGCCGCGTCGATCACGATCTCCCGCACGCCCGTGACGCGCTGGATGTCCAGGATGGTGTCGACGTCGCAGGCCGACAGAGAATGACTGCCACGGTGCCTGGCGTAGGTTGCCGGGCTTGTGTAGCCCAGCAACACGCGGTCACCGGCTTGGGTCGTCCCGAGGACGACCGAACGATCTGGTCGCACTGCCACCAGGACACCGCCATCGGCGAGAGCGCTCAGCAGACGGTGGGGAGTGCCATGCTGAGCGAGCACGTCGGCAAGCGCAGGATTCCCGATGCTCATATGACGAACCATAGGTAGTTGGTCACGGCTTATCAGGCTAATGGGCAAGAAATCTTCCGATCAAGACAAAGATGGGCGCGATGTGGATGAGTTTCCGACCCGGTGGGTACGGGCTGGGCTGTCTCACATCGTGGGTCCCTCGTGAACACGTTCACAAGCGGCGGATAGACTCGGTGGGACAGCCGGGGGACCCGTGGACGTGTTCCCCGAAGACCCGTCGCAGAGCCCCTAAGGATCCACACCCGTGAACAAGCCCGTCGTTCTGGTCGCAGAGGAACTGTCCGAGGCTGGCCTCGCCGTGCTCGGTGCTGATTTCGAGGTCCGCCACACCGACGGCGCCGACCGTTCCCAGCTGCTGCCCGCTCTCGCCGAGGTGGACGCGCTGATCGTCCGCTCCGCCACGCAGGTCGACGCCGAGGCCATCGCCGCGGCGCCCAAGCTGCGGGTGGTCGCCCGCGCCGGCGTCGGACTCGACAACGTCGACGTCGAGGCCGCCACGAAGGCGGGCGTCATGGTGGTCAACGCGCCGACCTCCAACATCACCAGCGCCGCCGAGCAGACCGTCGCCCTCATCCTCGCCAGCGCGCGCAACACGGCTCAGGCCCACGCCGCGCTGAAGAACGGGGAGTGGAAGCGTTCCAAGTACACCGGGGTCGAGCTCGACGAGAAGGTCATCGGCATCCTCGGCCTGGGCAAGATCGGGCAGCTGGTGGCGCAGCGGCTGCAGCCGTTCGGTGTCGAGCTGATCGCCTACGACCCCTACCTGCCGCCGGCCCGCGCCGCGCAGATGGGCGTCAAGCTGCTCAGCCTCGACGAGGTGCTCAAGCAGGCCGACTTCATCACCGTGCACCTGCCCAAGTCGAAGGAGACGCTCGGGCTGATCGGCGACGCGGAGCTGCACAAGGTCAAGCCGAACGTCCGCATCGTCAACGTCGCCCGCGGCGGCATCGTGGACGAGGCCGCGCTCTACTCGGCCATCAAGGAGGGCCGCGTCGCGGGCGCGGGCCTCGACGTGTTCTCCAAGGAGCCGTGCGTCGACAGCCCGCTGTTCGAGCTCGACCAGGTCGTCGTCACGCCGCACCTGGGCGCCTCCACGCACGAGGCGCAGGAGAAGGCCGGCACCCAGGTCGCGCGGAGCGTGAAGCTGGCGCTGGCCGGCGAGTTCGTGCCGGACGCGGTCAACGTCCAGGGCGGCGCGGTGGCCGAGGAGGTCAAGCCGGGGCTGCCGCTGGCGGAGAAGCTGGGCCGGGTGTTCACCGCGCTGGCCGGCGAGGTCGCCACCAAGCTCGACATCGAGGTGCGCGGCGAGATCGCCTCGCAGGACGTGCGGGTGATCGAGCTGGCCGCGCTCAAGGGCGTCTTCGCCGACGTGATCGAGGAGCAGGTCACCTACGTCAACGCGCCGCTGCTGGCCAAGGACCGGGGCATCGCCGTCGAGCTGGTGACCAGCTCGGAGAGCCCTGACTGGCGCAACGTGGTGACCGTGCGCGGCGTGCTCGCCGACGGCCGCCAGGTCTCGGTCTCCGGCACGCTGTCCGGCCCTCGCCAGATCACGAAGATCGTCGAGGTCAACGGCTACGAGATGGAGATCGAGCCGACGGCCCACCTGGCGTTCTTCACCTACACCGACCGGCCCGGCATCGTCGGCGTGGTCGGCCGCCTGCTCGGCGAGCACAACGTCAACATCGCCTCGATGCAGGTGGCCCGTTCCACCAAGGGCGGCAAGGCGCTCATCGCGCTGACCGTCGACTCGGCCATCCCGGCTGACGTGTCCGAGCAGATCGTGTCCGAGATCGGCGCGGAGAGCGGCCGCTCGGTGGACCTGCAGGACTGACCCGTTCGTCTCGCGGAAGGCCGCCGCCCTCAGGGGTGGCGGCCTTTTGTTGTCTCAGCATGTGAGATACTAGGACATCCAACGAGATGCCTCAGGTATCGTAACGACAAATGCGCCAGGTGCTCGTACTCATTACCTGCCGCGGCGAGGCCTGTTAGGGCAGGTCGACGACTCGCCGCGGTGAGCGGCGTGCGTCGGCCGATAAGTCCCTTCCTCCGGTCCGTGACCCGGACCGACGAGATCAGGCCCGGTCGGGTTCGCGACCGGAATCCGAAGTCCCCTTTTGGAACGCGCCCGCGAAACGAGATGAGAGACATGTACGAGATGGATGCCTGGAACCGTGCCGAGGAATACACCGACGAGGCCGCGGAGGCCGTGCAGACCGCCCTGGACCGCAGGGACAACGGCGGCGCGCCTCAGAATTCCAGCCGGTAGAACACCGCCGTCCGCTTCATCCCCGGCACGAGCTCGACGATCCGGGTCACGATGCGATGCGGCGTCGACGGACGGTCGAACCCGTCGATGTCGAACGCGCTCGTCGCGTCCAGACAGCGCAGCTTCGGGTGGATCGCTGCCAGGTCGGCCGGGCCCTCGATGCTCCAGTGGAGCGTGGCCCCGGCCTTCTGGACGGGCCTGTTGAGCTTCTGCAGGCGCAGCCCCAGGCGGTTCAAGGCGTCGAAGACGAACTGGCCGCTCGGGAAGCGCTCCACGATCGCCCGCAGCAGCGCCCGGCCCTCGCCGGGATCGAGATAGTAGAACAGGCCCTCGGCGACGACCAGCACAGGCCGGTCGACGACCTCCGGATAGTCGACGTCGTACCAGCGCACGGTCGGCGGCGTGGCCAGCCGGTGGAAGCGGGTGTCGAGCCCGCAGCCCAGGTGCAGCACCGTGGCGCCGGGATGTGCGGCCAGGAACTCGGTGGCCCACCGGTCCATGAAACGGGCCCTGAGCGCCACGGCCGGCGCAGTGCGCGCGGTGATGCCGGTCTTGCGGAAATCGTGGTCGAGCCCTCTCGGGCATGCACCCACGGTACGCCACGAAAGCGTGTCCGAAGAGTGAGATGATGTGTTCGTCAGTCGAGACGAGCCGGTAAGGTAACCGCCATGGAGTCGCGTAATATCCGCTTGGCCGTCATCCCCGGGGATGGCATCGGCACCGAGGTCGTGGCCGAAGGACTCAAAGTCCTGGAGGCCGTCGGCACGAAGATGGAGCCCACCCACTACGACCTGGGGGCAGCACGCTACCACCGCACCGGCGAGACACTGCCGGACTCGGTGCTCGAGGAGCTGCGCGGTTACGACGCGATCCTGCTCGGCGCCGTGGGCGACCCCAGCGTGCCGCCGGGCATCCTCGAGCGCGACCTGCTGCTGCGCCTCCGGTTCGCGTTCGACCACTACGTCAACCTGCGGCCGGTCAAGCTGTTCCCCGGCGTCCGGACCCCGCTGGCCGACACGGCTGCCGAGGACATCGACATGATCGTCGTCCGGGAGGGCACCGAGGGCCTCTACGCGGGCACCGGCGGCGCCATGCGGCGCGGCACGCCCCACGAGATCGCCACCCAGGAGTCGCTCAACACCGCCTACGGCGTCGAGCGCGTGGTGCGTTACGCGTTCGAGAAGGCCAAGACGCGCCCGCGCAAGAAGCTCACGCTCGTCCACAAGACCAACGTCCTCACCTACGCGGGCGACCTGTGGCAGCGCACGGTCAACCGGCTGGCGGAGGAATACTCCGAGGTCACGACCGACTACTGTCACATCGACGCGGCCTCGATGTTCTTCGTGAGCCAGCCGGAGCGGTTCGACGTGGTCGTCACCGACAACCTGTTCGGCGACATCATCACCGACCTCGGCGCGGCCATCGCCGGCGGCATCGGCCTGGCCGCCAGCGGCAACATCAACCCCGAGCGCACCGCGCCCAGCATGTTCGAGCCGGTGCACGGCAGCGCGCCCGACATCGCCGGGCAGGGCAAGGCCGACCCGACCGCGACCATCCTGTCGGTCGCCATGCTCCTCGACCACCTCGGCCTGCACAACGAGGCGGCGAAGGTCGAGCAGGCGGTCGCCGACGACATCGTGGAGCGGCCGGCCGGCTGGGCGGGCCGCAGCACGCAGGAGATCGGCGACGCCATCACCGCGCGAGTATCCGGCTAGGGCCGCCTAGTTCGAACGCGCCTGGCGGTCCGAGAAGGGCTGCCAGGCGCTTTTTCATGTCCAAACGGTTGAAACCACCCCATCAGCCGCTTGCCATCCCATATGGCGAGACAATAGGAAGTACGAGCTGCCCTCGGGCAGTGCTGCCATCGCCCTCGCGGATCCGTAGGTCCGCAGGATTAGGTAGATTTCGCAGATTCGCAGAGAGAAGGACCGTCGTCATGACCATCGCTCAGAAGCTCAGCTTCGACGTGCAGCTATCCGACCACGCTCGCACCGCGGCAGAGCGCGAGCAGGTGCTGGCGGACCCGGGATTCGGGCAGACCTTCACCGATCACATGGTCTCGATCGACTACACCGAGGGCCAGGGCTGGCACGACGCCAGGCTCATGCCGTACGGACCGCTCTCTCTCGACCCGGCCACCTCGGTCTTCCACTACGCCCAGGAGCTGTTCGAGGGGCTGAAGGCCTATCGCCAGGTCACCGGCTCGATCGTGATGTTCCGCCCGTACGCGAACGCCGCGAGGTTCAACCGCTCGGCCGCCCGCATGGCCATGCCCGCGCTGCCCGAGGAGACGTTCGTCGAGTCGCTCGAGCTGCTCGTCGAGACCGACAAGGAGTGGGTGCCCACCACCGAGGGGCACAGCCTCTACCTGCGGCCCTTCATGATCGCCACGCAGGCGGGACTCGGGGTCAACTATCCGTCGAAGACGTACAAGTACATGGCGATCGCCTCGCCGGCGGCCTCCTACTTCACGGGCGGCATCAAGCCCGTCTCGGTCTGGCTGTCCACCGAATACACCCGCGCGGCGCCCGGCGGCACCGGTTTCGCCAAGTGCGGCGGCAACTACGCGGCGGCGTTCGTCGCCCAGCGGCAGGCGGTGGCGAACGGCTGCGACCAGGTGGTGTGGCTGGACGCGGGCGCGCACCAGTACGTCGAGGAGATGGGCGGCATGAACCTGTTCTTCGTCTTCGGCAACAAGCTCGTCACCCCCGCGCTGACCGGCACCCTGCTGCCCGGCATCACCAGGGACTCCATCCTGGAGCTGGCCGGTGACCTCGGCCTGGAGACCGAGGAGCGGCTCATCTCGGTCGAGGAATGGCAGTCCGGCTGCGAGTCCGGCGAGCTGACGGAGGTCTTCGCCTGCGGGACGGCCGCCGTGGTCACCCCGGTGGGCTCGGTGAAGGGCGCCGACCGCGCCTGGACCGTCGCCGACGGCACCCCCGGGCCGGTGACGATGCGGGTGCGCGAGGAGCTGGTCGGCATCCAGTATGGCGCCCGCCCCGACGCCCACAACTGGGTCCACAAGATCGGTTAGTCCGTCACTTCTTTCTGATCAGCGTCATCCCGTCCGCGACCGGCAGCACGAGCACGGTGACCCGGGGGTCCTCGATCACCAGGTCGTTGAACTCCCGGATCTCCACGGTCGTGACCTCGTCGTGGGCGGGATCGGCCACGTGCCCGCCGCGCAGCGTGTTGTCCGCGATCAGCAGCCCGCCGGGCCGCATGCGCTCGATCAGCAACTCGTAGTAGCCGGGGTAGTTGCCCTTGTCGGCGTCCAGGAAGGCGAGGTCGACGGTCTGGTCGAAGGCGGCCAGCGTCTCCATGGCCGGTCCCAGCGTGAGCGTCACCCGGTCGGCCACGCCGCCCTTCGCCCAGTAGCGGCGCGCGATCGACGTCCACTTCTCGCTCACGTCGAAGCAGTGCAGCCGGCCGCCTGACAGCCCACGGGCGATGCACAGGGACGAATAGCCGGTGAACGTCCCCACCTCCACAGCCACCTCAGGCGCCATCAGCTGGGTGATCATCGTGAGGAAAAGGCCCTGGCCGGGGGAGATCTGCATGACCGCGGAGCCGCCCGTGACCTCCATGGTCTCCTTGGTCAGCTCCTCCAGCAGGGGGTCGGGCTTGGTGGAGTGCTCAAGGACATACCGCGCGACGGCGGGAGTGATGAGGTCTGCCTTCATAAGCCCACGATAGGGTCTCGCAAGTGATGAAGCGGTTTGCGGCGGTCGTGCTGGCCTGCGTGGTTCTGTCCGTGTTGTGGTTCGCCCAGCCGGGCACGTCGTCCGATGGCGTACAGCTGAGCAGGCAGGCGGACGGCTCCATGGTGCTGGCGGACAGGTCGAGCGACGCCCCAGTGCTGGACGTGTACGAGGACTACGACTGCCCGGTGTGCAAGGACATGCATGCCAAGGTCGACGCCACGATCCAGCGGCTGGCACGCGAGGGCAAGGTCAAGGTCGTCTTCCACCCGGTGACGATCTTCCAGGACGAGCCCATGCGGTCCAACTCCGTCCGCGCCGCCGCGGCCGCCCGCTGCGTTCCCGAGGCGAACTGGCTGGCCTTCCGCGACGAGCTGTACGCCATCCAGCCCGCGCCACACGGCGAGGCGTCAGGGTTCACCGTCGAGGAGCTGGTCAAAGCGGCCAGGAAGGCAGGCGCGGCGGTCGACGAGTGCGTGACCTCGCAGTCGTACGCGAAGGCGCACCTGGAGCAGACGGCCACGATCCGACTGGAGGGCACGCCGACCCTGGTCCTGGACGGGCAGCTGCTGGGCGACGAGGCGTTCGACGCCACCGCGCTCGAAAAGGCCATCACCGGGGGCACAGGCGTAGAGGTGTGACCCGGAGATCCCACAAGGTGAGACCGGTGTGCCAAGTGGTGAATCGCTATGGCACACTGGGTTACACCATGTTCTACGGTCTGCTCATTATCGACAGGCGCGCTGGCTGACACAGGGACAACGCCAGCGCGCAGACCTCTCACGTCCGTGAGGGGTCTTTTTGTTTTCACGAAAAGAGAGGCTCATGGCCGACGACCGCTTCCACGTATACGACACGACCCTGCGGGACGGCGCGCAGCAGGAGGGGCTCAACCTGACCGTCGCCGACAAGCTCGCCGTCGCGCGTCACCTGGACGGGCTGGGCGTCGGCTTCATTGAGGGGGGCTGGCCCGGCGCCAACCCCAAGGACACCGAGTTCTTCAGGCGCGCTCAAACAGAGCTCGACCTGAAGCATGCGCAACTCGCCGCGTTCGGCGCGACCCGCCGGGCCGGTGTGAAGGCAGCCGACGACCCTTTGGTGGCCGCTTTGCGCGAATCCGGCGCGCCGGTCGTGACCCTTGTCGCCAAGAGTCACGACCGGCACGTGGAGCTGGCCCTCCGCACGACTCTCCAGGAGAACCTCGCGATGATCCGCGACACGGTCTCTCACCTTCGTGCGGAGGGACAGCGGGTCTTCCTCGACGCCGAGCACTTCTTCGACGGCTACAAGTCCAATCCAGCCTACGCGCTGGAGGTCCTCAGGACCGCCGCCGAAGCCGGAGCCGACGTCATCGCCCTGTGCGACACCAATGGCGGCATGCTCCCCGACGAGCTGGCCGACATCGTCAACGAGGCCGTTCAGGCCGGCGCCCGCGTCGGCATCCACTGCCACGATGACACCGGCTGCGCGGTCGCCAACACGCTGGCCGCCGTCAAGGCGGGCGCCACCCACGTGCAGGGCTGCGCCAACGGCTACGGCGAGCGCTCCGGCAACGCCAACCTCTTCACCGTCGTCGCCAACCTGCAGCTCAAGCGGGGATTCGACCTGGTGCCGGCGGCCGCGCTGGCCGACATGACCCGCATCGCGCACGCCATCACCGAGGTCACCAACGTCACCCCCAACTCCCACGCGCCCTACGTCGGCATGTCCGCCTTCGCCCACAAGGCCGGCCTGCACGCCAGCGCGATCAAGGTCGACCCCAACCTCTACCAGCACATCGACCCGGCCGCCGTCGGCAACGACATGCGCATGCTGGTCTCCGACATGGCAGGCCGCGCCTCGGTCGAGCTCAAGGGCCGCGAGCTGGGCTACGAGCTGACGCCCGAGCACACCAAGACGCTGGTCGAGCGGGTCAAGGACCTGGAGTCCAAGGGCTTCACGTTCGAGGCCGCGGACGCCTCGTTCGAGCTGCTGCTGCGTGACACCGTGGCTGGGGAGCGCAAGCGCCACTTCGACGTGGAGTCCTGGCGGGTCATCGTCGAGCGGACCAAGGGCGGCGAGCTGGTCAGCGAGGCCACCGTCAAGGTGCACGCCAAGGGCGAGCGCATCGTGGCCACCGGCGAGGGCAACGGCCCCGTCAACGCCCTGGACAAGGCCGTCCGCCTGGCGCTGGAGCAGCTCTACCCCGAGCTGGCCAAGCTGGAGCTGGTCGACTTCAAGGTCCGCATACTGGAGGACACGCACGGCACCGACGCCATCACCCGCGTCCTGATCACCTCCAGCGACGACACGGGCGAATGGGCCACCGTCGGCGTCGCCGAGAACATCATCGACGCCTCCTGGCAAGCACTGGAGCAGGCGGTCACGTACGGCCTGCTGCGTGCCGGCCGCGACTGCTGAGAGTCCTGCAGGCGGCCGGCGTGCCGGCCGCCGCTAGAACAGATCGGCAGGGAACGACACGCCGTCGACCGTGACCTTGCCGCCCGAGCAGGACACCTTGGGCGAATCAGCGCCCGGCACGATCACGGTCAGCAGCGACTTCGCGGCCGGTGACACGACCACGTTGGTGGGCTTCTTCGACAGGTAGGTCGGCGACACCCAGCCGAGCTTGCCGCCGCGCTCCACCTTCTGCCCGCCGACCCGGTCACAGGAGGCGGAGAACTGCAGCAGCGTGACCTTGAACTTGCCGTCCTCCAGCACCACCTTGCCGCCGCCGTTGGAGACCACCTTGAGCGAGGGGTCGAAGCGCCACACGTTTCTGACCTTCTTGCCGCCGGAGGCCGTGTCCAGCACGGCCATCACGTCCTCGCCGTGGTTCACCAGCACGGACCGGGTCCGGCTTACCCCGTAGGCCTGGTCGGTCAGCCGGAAGGACTGCCGGTCCGAGCCGTACTTCGACTCCGTGAGCTTGGAGGACGTGCGCGGCCTGAAGCGGGCTCCGACCACGGTGGGGACGTTGTGTGCCTCGGGCGACATCGTCCAGTAGCGGTAGGAGCTCTTCTCGTAGGAGTGGAAGCCGCCGTCGACGAGGATGTCGCGGCCCTGCGCGTAGTACGTGACGCCAAGGTGATCCTCGTGCCCGTGGAACTTCAGGCCGGGCCCGAACCTGATCGAGTAGTACGCCGACTCGGGCTTGCCCCAGGCGGTCCGGCCGAACACGTAACCCGCCCGGTACGCCTTGACCTCCTGCTTCGGCGTGCCGGTCTCCATCTTCGGCTCGGTCTCGGCGCTGCCGTCCCCGAGGGGCGCCATGTAGCCGTTCGGCATGGTCGCGTGGGCGATGAAGTCCTTCAGCGCCTCGGTCCGCGAGGCGATCGTGCCGGGCACCTTGCGGTCGCAGGACTTCATGACGGTCATCGCGAACTGGAGCCGGCTGTAGACGTAGACCGCGTACCGCGGCGCCTGCTCCATCAGCGCGCCCTGCGCGTCCACGTCGATCGCCACCGTGCCCGTCAGGCGCCTGGAGGCCAGGTCCGCCCAGTCCTTGCGGCCGTACCTGCAGCCGATGCCCATGAGCGCGATGTCCTGGTCGATGCCGTGGTTGTGGCCCTTCTTGTACAGGCGCGAGTCCGACAGGAGCTTGGCGTGCACGGCCAGGCTGTCCTTCAGCCAGCCCTCCTTGACGTGCATGCTCAGGCACAGCAGCGGCTGGGTGCGCAGGGAGACCGGGTGGTCCTTCCACACGTACGGCTGGGTGCCGCGGGCGCCGTACTTGTTGTTGGCCACCCAGTCCTTGGCGATCTCCTCGGCGCGGTCGAGGTAACCGCGCTCGCCGGTGTTCTCGTACTCGACGACCAGCGTGCCCATCCAGCGCAGCGACTGGAAGACGAACTCCCAGGAGCGGTTCTTGTACGGGCTCGCGTCCCAGTTGATCTTCTTGCCGAACTTGTAGGCGGGCAGGCCCACCAGCGAGAGCTCACCCCGCATGACGTCGTCGGCCGTCGGCGTGCCGGGCAGCCAGTCGCCCTGGCACTGCGCGGTACGCGTCACCTTGTCGTCGGCTTGTGCAGGGCTCACGAGCCCGCCGAGGGCGAGCATGAGGGCAAGAGGTATCGCGAGCCGGCGCACGCCAGGTCCTTTCGGGAAAAGATGAGGGCGGAACATGCTGTCCGAATTACGATCAACTGGTCAAGCTGCGTGCCCGATTCGTTAACCGCGCGATGCCCCACTGGCATGCTTGTTTCCGTGAGATTCGACGACCTTGTGATTCCCGACACGCCCGCCTGCCGCGGCGCGCTCGAACTGGCCGGCCGCTATCATTCGCCGTCGCTGCTCAACCACTCGATCCGCGCCTACCTGTGGGCGGCCGCGTACGCGCAGGACAACGACATCGCGTTCGACGCCGAGTTGCTCTACGTGTCGGCCATGCTGCACGACCTCGGACTGGTCGCCGAGTTCGACAGCCACACGGTGCCCTTTGAGGAAGCGGGCGGGCACGTGGCCTGGGCCTTCGCCGCCGGAGCCGGGTGGTCGCCCGAGCGCAGGTCACGCGCGGCCGAGGTGATCATCCGGCATATGTGGGACGAGGTGCCGGTGGCGGAGGATCCCGAGGGGCACCTTCTGGAGCTGTCCACCGGCATGGACATCTCCGGCCGCCGTACCGACGAGATCCCCGCCGAGGTGCGACGGGAGGTGCTGGAGCGTTATCCGCGGCTGGAGATCGCCAAGGAGTTCGCCGTGTGCATCTCCGAGCAGGGCGCGCGCAAGCCCGAGAGCATCGCCGGCCGGTTCGTGGCAGGCGGCGTCCTCGACCGCATCGCGCGCAACCCGCTGGACGCCTAGAGCGCTAGGCCTTGGGGCCCGCGGTCTCGGCGACTTCGAAGGTCCACACCTCGGAGCCCGAGGCCGCGGGGCCCTGACCGTGGCCGTGACCCTGGGCGGCGGCGGAGGCGGCGGCCTGGGCATGCCCGCGGGCGAACGCCTGGCTCGACTGCCACTTCTGGAAGTCCTCCTCGCTGCGCCAGCGCGTGTAGACGAGGTACTGCTCGGTGCCCTCCACGGGCCTGAGCAGCTCGAACCACTCGAACCCGTCGGCCGACTCCACCATCCCGGCCCGCTTGGAGAAGCGCTTTTCGAGCTCTTCCCGCATGTCGGCGGGCACGGTCAGCACGTTGATCTTCACGACGGACAAGGGGAACCCCTCCCATACGGCGCAGCTGAGGGCTCCAGGCTAACGCGGATCATTTGCGCCTCAGGGACAGGCCCAACACGTTCACCTCGCCCGTCGCGGCGACCCGCCCGGCCACGAAGCCGATCGAGCCGAGCCCGAGCACGAGCAGGAACGCGCCGAGGCCGCCGAAGGCGCCGACCACCCCGAGAACGATGCCGACGGCCATGCCGATCAGCGGCGTCCACTGGACGTTGTTCATGCCCTGACAGCTAACCGCAGCAATCCGGGTGATGCTCTGCACGACGGACTCCAGCCGCATAAATGGACGGCTCATGACTCGTCGGGTGTCGAGTGGGCGGACCCCTGTGGCAGCGGCGATAGCCTTATCGGGTGCGTATAGCGAGGTTCTCCACAGGCGAAGGCGTGTCGTTCGGCGTGGTCGAAGGCGGTCCGGGCGAGGAGATCGTGTCCACGGTCGCCGGCCACCCCTTCGGCCACGTGCAGTTCACCGGCGATCGGTTCCCGCTCAGCCAGGTGAAGCTGCTGGCTCCGATGCTGCCGAGCAAGGTGATCGCCATCGGCAGAAACTACGCCGAGCACGCGCGCGAGATGGGCAACGAGGTGCCCGAGGAGCCGCTCATCTTCATGAAGCCGTCCACCTCGGTGATCGGCCACGGCGAGAACATCGCCTATCCCACGTCGATGTCCGACCGCGTCGACTACGAAGGCGAGCTGGCCGTGGTGATCGGCAGGCTCTGCCGCGAGGTCCCGGTCGAGCGGGTCAAGGACGTCATTTTCGGCTACACCTGTGCCAATGACGTCACCGCCCGCGACCTGCAGAAGAAGGACGTGCAGTTCACCCGGGCCAAGGGGTTCGACACGTTCTGCCCGCTCGGGCCGTGGATCCAGACCGACCTGGACGCGAGCGACCTGGCGCTGACGACCACGGTCAACGGCGAGGTGCGCCAGAGCGGCCGCACCAGCCAGCTCATCCACGACATCCCCGCGCTGGTGGCCTACGTCAGCGCGGTCATGACGCTGATCCCCGGCGACATCATCCTGACCGGCACCCCGGCAGGTGTCGGCCCGCTCCAGATCGACGACGAGGTCAGCGTCGGCATCGAAGGCATCGGCACACTCACGAACAAGGTGGTCTCCCGTGACTGATCTACGGGTGCGTTTCGCCCCGTCCCCAACCGGCATGTTCCACGTCGGCGGCGCCCGCACGGCGCTGTTCAACTGGGCGCTGGCCGAGCAGTCCGGCGGCCGCTTCGTGCTGCGCATCGAGGACACCGACGCGTCACGCAACCGTCCGGAGTGGACCGAGGGCATCATCTCCGCGCTGGACTGGATCGGCATCAACGGCTCCAACCCGGTGTTCGAGGGCCCCTACTTCCAGTCGGCCTACGAGCCGCAGCACCGCGAGGCGGTGGCGAAGCTGCTGGCCGACGGCAGGGCCTACTACTGCGACTGCACGCGCGACGCGCTCGTCGCCCGCACCGGCTCCGAGCACAAGGGCTACGACGGCTACTGCCGCGACCGCGGCCTGACCGAGGGCGCGGTGCGCTTCCGCACTCCCGACGAGGGCGTGACGGTGGTGGCGGACCTGGTCCGCGGCAACGTGGAGTTCCCCAACGAGGCGCAGGAGGACTTCGTCATCGCCCGCAGCGACGGCTCGCCGCTCTACGTGCTGGCCAACGCGGTCGACGACATCACCCAGAACATCACCCACGTCGTCCGCGGCGAGGAGCACCTGGGCAACGCGGCCAAGCAGATGCTGCTGTGGCCCGCGCTGGGCGCGACGCCGCCGGTCTGGGCGCACCTGCCGGTGATCGTCAACGAGCAGCGCAAAAAGTTGTCCAAGCGCCGCGACAAGGTGGCGCTGGAGGACTACCGCGCGGAGGGCTACCTGGCCGAGGCCATGGTCAACTACCTGATGCTGCTCGGCTGGGGGCCCGGCGAGGACCGCGAGATCATGCCGTGGTCGGAGATGGTGCCGCTGTTCCGGCTGGAGGACGTCAACTCCGCCAGCGCGTTCTTCGACGAGAAGAAGCTGCGCGCGTTCAACGGCGAATACATCCGGGCGCTCCCGCTGGAGACGTTCGAGGAGCGCTGCGCGTCCTACCTCGACCCGTCCTGGGACCGCGAGCTGTTCAGCAAGGTCGCGGTCCTGGCCCAGACCCGCCTCGCGGTGTTGTCGGAGATCCGGCAGAACATCGACTTCCTCTTCCTCGAGGAGCCGGTCTTCGAGCAGGCGTCCTGGGACAAGGCGATGAAGAACTCCCCGGTGGAGATCATCACCGGCTATCTCGAGCGTCTGGAGAGCGTCAGCTGGGACCCGGAGTCGCTCAAGGAGGCCCTGGAGGAGGTCGGCAGCGCCCACGGGCTCAAACTCGGCAAGGCCCAGGCCCCGGTGCGCGTGGCGGTCACCGGCCGCACGGTGGGTCTGCCGCTGTTCGAGTCGATCGAGGTGCTCGGCCGCGCGCGGACCGTGGACCGGCTGCGCGCCGCCCTGACGCGGCTCCATTCAGGCACGTAGTCTGCCGCGACGGGTTCTACCGTCTCCGGCATGACCTATTTGGTGACCGGAGCGACGGGCTCCGTGGGCAGGCATGTCGTCGACCATCTCGTACGCGTGGGGCAGCGGGTGAGGGCGCTCACCCGCGACCCGGGCCGAGCACGATTGCCCGAGCAGGTGGAGGTCGTCCAGGGCGACCTCAGCCGCGCCGAGACGCTCGTCCCCGCGCTCCAGGGCGTCGAGGGCGTGCACCTCATCGACGTCGGCGGGTCCGGCTACGCGCCGCTCCCCAACGGCAAGGAGATCGTCCAGCTGATCGCCGAGGCCGGCGTGCGCCGGGTGACGCTGCTCAGCGGCTGGTCGCAGGGAACGCTGGAGCCCGCCGTGACCGCGAGCGACCTGTCGTGGACCTACGTCCAGCCGACCGAGTTCATGGCGAACGCCCTCGTGTGGGCGGAGTCCGTCCGGACGAGGGGTGTGATCGAGGAGCCCTTCGGCGCGACGAAGACCGCGATGGTGCACGAGGCGGACATCGGCGCCGTGATCGCCACCGTGCTGGCGGAGGACGGGCACGCGGGCCACTCCTACGGCCTCACCGGCCCTGAACTGCTCGACATGCCGGCCAAGGTGGCGACCCTGTCGAAGGCGATCGGCAAGGAGATCGCCTTCGTCGAGCTCACGGTGGACGAGATGCGCGAGCGTTACCGGGCCGAGGGCGTCCCCGAGGAGATGATCGAGTTCCAGATCGAGGTCTTCGGCAACGTGCCCGAGGACGCCTACCAGATCACGCCCACCGTCGAGCAGGTCACGGGGCGCCCACCGCGCACGTTCGCGCAGTGGGCCGCCGAACATGCCGCGGTTTTCAGTCCAGGCCGCGGCGCTTGAGCAGCGGATCGATGCTCGGCTCCCGCCCCCGGAAGTTGCGGAAGGCGGTCAGCGGATCGAGGCTTCCGCCGCGAGAGAGCAGCTCACGGCGGAAGTGATCGCCGTTCGCCCTGGTCAGGCCGCCGTTCTCCTTGAACCACTCCACACTCTCCGCATCCAGCACCTCGCTCCAGATGTAGGAGTAGTAGCCGGCGCTGTAGCCGCCGGAGAAGATGTGCGCGAAGTAGTTGGTCCGGTAGCGAGGCCTGACCTGTGGCACGGCGATCTGGGCCGTCTCCAGCGCCGCCGACTCGAACGCCTCGGCGTCGGCCACCGTCTCGCCGGGGGCCAGCTTGTGCCAGGCCCAGTCGAGCAGCGTGGCGGCCAGGTATTCGACGGTCTTGAAACCCTGGTTGAACTTCTCGGCCGCCTGCAGCTTCTCCACCAGCTCGGCCGGCATCGGCTCGCCCGTCTCGTGGTGCTTGGCGTAGTTGGCCAGGACCTCCGGCCAGGTCACCCACATCTCGTTGACCTGTGAGGGGTATTCGACGAAGTCCCGCGGCACGCTGGTGCCGGACACGCGCGGGAAGCGCACTTGGGAGAACAACCCGTGCAGCGCGTGCCCGAACTCGTGGAAGGCCGTGTTCACCTCGTCGTACGTCAGCAGCGTCGGCCCCGAGGCCGGCTTGGTGACGTTGAGGTTGTTCATCACCACGGGCCGCAGCCCGAACAAGAGGGACTGGTCGACCAGGTTGTTCATCCACGCCCCGCCGCGCTTGGTCGACCTGGCGTACGGGTCGAGCACGAACAGCCCCAGCCGGCTCCCGTCCTCCTCGAACACCTCGAACACCGTCACGTCCGGGTGATATCCACCCAGGTCGGGCCGCTCGGTGAAGGTGACCCCGTACAGCTTGCCCGCCGCGAAGAAGACCCCGTCCCGGTAGACGCGGTTGAGCTCGAAGTAGGGGCGCATCGTGTCGGCGTCGAAGTCGTAGCGCGCCTCGCGCACCTTCTCCGAGTAGTAGGGCCAGTCCCACGGCTCGATGTCGAACCCGGCCTGTTCGGTCAGCTCCTCGGCCTCTCGCTTGGCGTTGCGCACGGCCGGCCCGACGAGCTGGCCGAGCATCTCCTCGACCGCCTCGACGGTCTTGGCCGTCTGGTCGGCCACCGAGTAAGCGGCATGGCTGGGGAACCCGAGCAGCGCCGCCCGCTCGGCCCGCAATGTCGCCATCGTGGCGGCCACCTCGAAGTTGCCCTGTGCCCTGCCGACGCTCAGCTCGTAGAGCCTGCGGCGCACGTCGCGGTTCGTCAGCTGGGCCAAACCCGGCTGGGCGGTGAAGTTGAGCAGCGGCAGGACGTAGGTGCCGTCGTCCTTGCGCAGCGCCTCGATCCCGGCCTCGTCGAACCCGTCGAGCTCCTTGGGGTCCTCGACCACCAGCGCCGACTCCGTCGAGGCCTTCAGCAGGCTCTGCGCGAAGGTGGTGGAGAGCTTCGACAGCTCCTCGTTGAGCTCGCGCAGCCGGTCCTGCTCGGACTCCGACAGGTCGGCGCCGGCCCTGATGAAGTCGTCGCGGTATTTCTCCAGCAGCCAGGCCTCCTCCGGGTCCTCCGTGGCGACCTGCTTGATGCGGGCCCACAGCGCCCGGTTGAGGTGGATCGCGTCGGCGTGCCTGGTCAGCTCCGGCGAGATCTCCTTCTCGATCTCCATGATGCCGTCGCTGGTGTTGGACGCGGCGATGCTGAAGAAGACCGTGGCCGTGCGATCAAGGATCCGCCCCGACCGCTCGAGCGCGGCGATCGTGTTGTCGAAGGTCGGTGGCTCTGTGCTGCCCGCGATCGCGTCGACCTCGGCCAGCTGCTCGGCCATGCCGCGCCGGAAGGCAGGCAGGTAGTGCTCCTCACGGATGTCGGCGAAGGGCGGCAGCTCATACGGCAGGGTGCTTGGGGCGAAGAACGGATTCTCGGCCAACGCTCGGGCTCCTCCACGTGGTGTTTTGTCCCCCTCAGCTTGGCACGTCACGGCCGCTTCCGTGCGCGGCACAAGGTCCGTCCGCGAATCGTTTTGGTCTTACCCCCCGAGCTGGGCTATTCTTTCGGACGTCGCCCAAGCGCGCCTCTAGGGGTTCGCAGCGGTGGGGTATGGTGTAATTGGCAGCACGACTGATTCTGGTTCAGTTAGTCTAGGTTCGAGTCCTGGTACCCCAGCAGTGAACGGATGTCTCCCAAGGAGACGTCCGTTTTTGCATTTCGCCCTCGCGAACGTCGCCAAGCACGCCAGAGCCTCCGGAACGGCCCTCACGCTCTCGTACACCGGCGAACCCCTCCTTCTCGACATCGGGCCATGACGGGGCCGGTTTCGCCCGGCAGACGCCCGCTGACGGCTGCCCGCCATCACCAGTCGGATCCGCCGCCACAGACCGGATCTGATGGCCGGATAAGCGGTTTGGTTGTGGTCTGCGGGGTGCGGTAGAGTTACCTGCGTCGCCGGGGGAGTCCCCGGCACACGAGCTTGTGGACAGGGTCCCGTCGTCTAGTGGCCCAGGACGCCGCCCTCTCAAGGCGGTAGCGCCGGTTCGAATCCGGTCGGGACTACCACTGGTCACAAGCCCGCGAAGGTCCCGTCGTCTAGTGGCCCAGGACGCCGCCCTCTCAAGGCGGTAGCGCCGGTTCGAATCCGGTCGGGACTACGTCTGCTTCTCCGCTCCGGCGCCCATGGCCCCGGAGCGTTTTGCTTTTCCCGCCAGGTGACGATTCTCACGCGAACCGAAAAGGCCCCCGCCGCGAACGGCGGGGGCCTCAGAATCCGGCAGCGGCGCTGAACAGCGCCGCGCTCAGGCGGAGCGAGCCTTGTAGAGGGCGCGTCTGGCCACCTTGGCGACCTGCTTGTCCGGATGCACCTGGGCGATCAGATCCAGCAGCTCCTCCACATGCGCGTGCGGAATCTTCCAGATCACCTCGAGCAGGTCGTTGAGCAGGTCCGGCCCGATGTCCTGCAGGCTGCTCACGAACTCCGACCGCCCGAGCCCGGCCGAGATCGTCCACATGTCCAGGATCAGCCAGTGCGTGTCATCCTGCGTCGGCTCCGGCGCCCCCTCGATCTCCAGCTGGCTCAGATGGGTCGCCGCGTAGGGCCGCAGCGAGGGCTGCTTGAGCGCCGCCTGCCAGGCGGGGATCGCATCCTGCCCCAGGGTGCCGACCACACTGGCCGCCTGCACCCTGATCAGCGCGTCGCTCTCGTCCTCCGCCGCCGCCTCCAGCAGCTCCTCGGCCGCCTTGCCCGGCTCGCGCAGCCGCATCCAGGCCGCGAACTCCGCGTCGGCCTCGTCCTCGGGCAGCTCCGCGCTGAGCGCGAGCAGCTCGTGGGCGCTCATGGACTCGATCGCCGGCCGCGCGTCCAGCTCGATGTCGGCGTCGTCCACCAGGTGGACGACGCCTTCGGTGCCGAGGGGCGTGAGGCTGAGCGTCCGGTCCTGGACCTCGACCATGCCGTAGCCCACGAGCCAGTCGATCGGGGGCGCCAGCGGGTCGTCCGCCGCCTCCCACGCATCGGCGCCCAGCTCCTCGTCGAGCTCGGCGGCGGCCTCGGACAGCTCCTGCGCCAGCTCGTCGAGGTCGCGTGAGCCGCCCGCCAGCAGCAGCCTGACCAGCATGCCGCGGGTCAGGCCCGCCAGGGCCATGGTGAGATCTTCGTCCTCGAGCTCCGGGTCGCCGTAGTCGATCGAGTGCAGCCCGAGCATCCACGCGTCGAGGACGTCCTCGTCGTCGTCGAACGGCCACTCCGAGGTGTCGTCCTGCACCCCGACCGTGTTGCCGTCGCCCGGCTCCAGGAACTCCAGGTCGACGGCCAGGTTCCAGATGTTCCACAGCTGCGGGACGGCCTCGGAGATCGGGCCGTCGGTCTCCGGTCTGGGCAACCCGACGACCCTCAGCGCCTCCTCCACCTCGGCGTCACTGAGGAGCGTGTCCTGGCCCACCCGGCGCCCCGACCCGACCCACACGGCCAGGTCGCGGGCCTTGGCGATCAGCGGCGCCTGGCGGGCGGCCGCGGCCAGCTCCGAGTCGGGCCGCAGCCTGATCGTGTCGAGATCGGAGAGCTCGTCGGCGAACGGCTCGAAGTCGCCGAGGTCGCCGGCCTCGTCTTCCTCGTCGTCGCCCTCGGCGTCCTCCAGCAGCTCCTCCATGAGGTCGACGAACTCGTCCTCGACGTCATCGAGCTCGGCCTGCAGATCGGCGAGGGAGTCCGAGTCCTTGGTCAGCCTGCCGGTCTGCGAGAGGAACGTCAGGTACGCGTCCACGGCCGGGAGCATCCCGTCGGCGGCGGCGTCGGGATCCTCCACGACCTTGGGTATGCGGTCGAGCAGCAGGTTGCGCAGGTCGGCCCGCTTCCAGGTGCCGAGATCCTGCGAGAAGGCGAGACGGTGCCACAGTGCGGCAGGGCCCACGAGCTCGGGGTCGCTGTCGGGCGCGTTGGCCCGCGCCCACATGATGAACTCTTCGAGCAGGGGTCGCAGCTCAGTGGCGGCTACCTCGATGCGATCGGTCACGCACTCAGGCTAGTGCGCTCCCGAGGCACTCGGCTCCCCAAATACGTGCTTTTGCTGATCATGACGTGCGACGCATGGCCTCCGTGATGCGTTCGGCAGCCGCCATGACGGGCACCGCGTGCAGCCGCCCAGGTGCCCGCGTCAGCCTTTCTATGGGGCCGGAGACGGAGACCGCGGCGATCACCTTCCCGCCGCTGCCCCTGATCGGGGCGGAAACACTGGCCACGCCCTGCTCGCGCTCGCCGACGCTGTGGGCCCACCCGCGGCGGCGTACGGAGGCCAGCGTGGCGGCGGTGAACTTGGCGCCGCGCAGGCCGCGGTGCAGCCGGTCGGGCTCCTCCCACGCCAGCAGTATCTGGGCCGCGGAGCCGGCGGTCATGGGCAGCGCCGAGCCCACGGGAACCGTGTCACGCAGGCCGCTGGCCCGCTCGGCGGCCGCCACGCAGACCCGCTCATCGCCCTGGCGGCGGTAAAGTTGCGCACTCTCCCCGGTCAGATCCCTCAGCTGCATCAGCACGGGTGCGGCCACCGCCAGCAGTCGGTCCTCGCCGGCCGCTGTGGACAACTCCGACAGCCGCGGGCCGAGCACGAATCGGCCCTGTGTGTCACGGCTCACAATGCGGTGGTGCTCAAGTGCGACGGCCAGCCGGTGGGCGGTGGGGCGGGCCAGGCCGGTGGCCTGGACGAGCTGCGCCAGTGAAGCGGGCCCCGCTTCGAGGGCATTGAGTACAAGAACCGCCTTGTCGAGTACTCCGACTCCGCTAGAGTTGTCCATACACCGATACTGCAGTCTCGACATATGAGAAAGCAAGTCGGAGGGAAGTTCTCAAGGAGGAGAGATCATGGGCCGCACACTGGCCGAGAAGGTCTGGGAGCAACACGTCGTCAGGCGTGCCGAGGGCGAACCTGACCTGCTCTACATCGACCTGCACCTCATTCATGAGGTGACCAGTCCGCAGGCGTTCGACGGGCTCCGTCTCGCCGGCCGGAAGGTGCGACGACCCGATCTCACGATCGCCACCGAGGACCACAACGTGCCGACCGTGCTCGGCCCGATCTCCGACCCGGTGTCCAAGACCCAGGTCGAGACCCTGCGCAAGAACGCGGCCGAGTTCGGCATCAGGCTCCATCCGATGGGCGACGCCGGGCAGGGCGTGGTGCACATCATCGGCCCGCAGTTCGGCCTGACCCAGCCGGGCATGACCATCGTGTGTGGCGACTCTCACACCTCGACGCACGGCGCGTTCGGCGGCATCGCGTTCGGCATCGGGACCTCCGAGGTCGAGCACGTGCTGGCCACGCAGACGCTGCCGGCCTACCGGCCCAAGACGATGGCCATCGAGGTCTCCGGCGAGCTGCCCGTCGGCGTCACCGCCAAGGACCTGATCCTGGCCATCATCGCCAAGATCGGCACCGGCGGCGGGCAGGGCTACATCGTCGAATACCGCGGTGAGGCCGTGCGCAAGCTCTCCATGGAGGGCCGCATGACGGTCTGCAACATGTCGATCGAGGCTGGCGCCCGGGCCGGCATGATCGCGCCGGACGAGACCACGTTCGCCTACCTCAAGGGCCGCCCGCACGCGCCTGAGGGCGAGGCGTGGGACCAGGCCGTCGAATACTGGAAGACGCTGCGCACCGACGACGACGCCGTGTTCGACAAGGTCGTGGAGATCGACGCCTCGACGCTGACGCCTTTCGTCACGTGGGGCACCAACCCCGGCCAGGGCCTGCCGCTGGGCGCGTCCGTTCCGTCGCCGGAGAGCTTCTCCGACCCCGTCGAGCGCTCGGCCGCCGAGCGGGCCCTGGAGTACATGGGCCTGACCGCCGGCACGCCGCTGCGCCAGATCGAGGTCGACACGGTGTTCGTCGGCTCGTGCACCAACGGCCGCATCGAGGACCTGCGCTCGGCCGCCGAGATCCTGCGCGGCCGTCAGGTGAAGACCCGCACGCTGATCGTGCCCGGCTCGATGCTGGTCAAGCTGCAGGCCGAGCAGGAGGGCCTGCACGAGGTGTTCAAGGCCGCGGGCGCCGAGTGGCGCGAGGCCGGCTGCTCGATGTGCCTGGGCATGAACCCTGACACCCTCCAGCCGGGCGAGCGCAGCGCCTCGACCTCCAACCGCAACTTCGAGGGCCGCCAGGGCAAGGGTGGCCGTACCCACCTGGTGTCGCCGCAGGTCGCCGCCGCGACCGCCGTCACCGGCCGCCTGACCGCTCCCGCCGACCTGTAAGGAAACAGACAGATGGACGCTTTCACCACCCACACCGGTACGGCGGTGCCGCTGCGCCGCAGCAACGTCGACACCGACCAGATCATCCCGGCCGTCTGGCTCAAGCAGGTCAGCCGCACCGGCTTCGAGAAGGGCCTGTTCGCCGCCTGGCGCGAGGACCCGACGTTCGTCCTGAACGACCCCGCCTACGAGGGCGGCACGATCCTCGTCTCCGGCCCCGACTTCGGCACCGGCTCCTCCCGCGAGCACGCCGTCTGGGCGCTGCAGCAGTACGGCTTCCGGGTCGTCATCGCTGCCCGCTTCGGCGACATCTTCCGCAACAACTCCACCAAGATGGGCCTGCTGCCGGTCATCCTGCCCGGCGACAAGGTCGAGGCCCTGCAGTCGGCCGTCGAGGCGGACCCCAAGCTGGAGATCACGGTTGACCTGGCCGAACGCCAGGTGCGCTGGGCGGACGAGGTCCTGTCTTTCGAGATCGACGACTACACGCGCTGGCGGCTCATGGAAGGCCTCGATGACATCGGGCTGACCCTGCGTCATGCCGAGGATGTCGGGGCGTACGAGAATGGTCGGCAGCCATGGCTGCCGAGGACCGTCTAGAAGACGACGAACTGGCGCGGCGGTTGCGCGAGGCGCACCGCCGCGTCCGCATGCTGCCCGCCAGCGACAAGGAGCGGCTGGCCCGCCGCTATCTCGCCATCTGTGACCTGGCCAAGCGTGACCCGGAAAGGGCGTCCGCCCGGCTCGAGGCCTTCTTGAGCGCACTCGACACGCCACGCAATGACGAAAACACGCTCGGTGATTGAGTTCCTTCGCGATCCCGCCTACTTTCAAGCGCGTAAGGGGTTTCTACGTTGAACTCGTGAGCTGGAACCCCGAGCCATAACTGGGGGAGCAGGACTTTCATGAACAAGCGAGAACTCGTCGAGGCCATCGCGGATCGGGTGGGGGACAGGAAGACGGCCACCGAGGCCGTGAACGCGGTCATCGACGCCGTCCAGAAGGCCGTGGCGAGCGGCGACAAGGTCTCGATCACGGGCTTCGGCGCGTTCGAGATGGTGCACAAGCCCGCCCGCACGGCGAGGAACCCGTCGACCGGCGCGGAAATCAACGTTCCGGAGAGCTGGGGGCCGAAGTTCCGGCCCGGCTCTGATTTCAAGGAGCTGGTGAACGCGGGCGGGCGGAAAGTCGGCAAGAAGAAGTAAATCCAGCGGACCAGCACGCCCGGACCCCGCGGTCCGGGCGTCCGCATTTCCGGGACCGGCTACGGCCGGGGACCTACGGGTTCGGGACCGGGAAGGTCGAGAGCGTGATGTAGGTGATCTCGTCGCCCGACATCGCCAGATTCACCCGCTGCCCCGAGCGCAGCAGCCGCAGCGGGCCCGCGTCGAAGGCCGACGTGCCGAACTCCAGCACGGTCCCGTCGTCCAGGAAGACCGTGCCTGACCGCGTGGCCTCGTCAAAGGTGCGTACCGTCGCCTGCACGCAGACCAGCCTAAAGCGTTTGCCCCGGCCCGGCGAGCACGCGAGGATCGCCGAGTATGCGGGGCGACTTCCGGCGGTTCACCTGGGCCAACGGCGTCACCCAACTGGGCACGCAGGTCACGGTCGTCGCACTGCCGCTGACCGCCCTGCTCGCGCTGGACGCCGGAGGCTTCGAGCTGGGCCTGCTGTCGGCCGCCCAGATGGTGGCGTTCCTGGTGATCGGGCTGCCGGCCGGCGTCTGGGTGGACCGGGCACGCCGCCGTCCGATCCTCGTCTGGGCCGACCTGGCCAGAGGCGTCGCGCTGCTGACCGTCCCCGCCGCCGCCTGGCTGGGCGTGCTCACGTTGCCGCACCTGTACGCCGTCGCGCTGGTGCTGGGCGTGGGCACGGTGTTCTTCGACGTGGCGCAGATGAGCTTCCTCCCGGCGATCGTTCCCAAGGAGGGGCTCGAACGCGCCAACGGCCGGCTGGAGGTCACCAGGCAGATGTCCGTGCTGGCGGGGCCTGGGCTGGGCGGCTGGCTGGTCACCGCGCTGACGGCCCCGTTCGCCCTGCTCGCCGACGCGCTCGGCTACGTCGTGTCGGGGTTCCTGCTCGCCGGGGTACGGGCCGAGGAGGGGCGGGGACCGGCAGAGGAGCGCGGGCGGGGGTGGCGATCGGAGGTCGCCGAGGGGATCGCCTTCGTCGTCCGGGACCCCGTGTTGCGCCGGATCGCCATCGGTGGGGCGCTCACCAGGCTTGCGCTCGGCGCCGGCGCGGTCGGCTCTCCGCTGTATCTGGTGGCGGAGCTGGGCGTCGGCGCTACCGCCTACGGCCTCCTGCTGTCGGCCTCCGCCGTCGGCGCCCTGGCCGGCGCGCCGCTGGCAGCCCGGCTGGCGGCCAGGTGGGGAGTCGGCCCGACCCTCTATGGTTCCGCCCTGGCGACGATGGTGCTCTACCTGCCGGCCCTGGCTACCGGACCGGGATGGCGACTGCTGACCTTCCCCGTCTTCTCGGCCCTGGCCGGCGCCGCCGCCGTGGTGTTCAACATCGCCCAGCTCAGCCACCGCCAGCGCATCACCCCCGAACGCCTGCTCGGCCGGGTCAACGCCAGCATGCGCTTCCTCATGTGGGGCGCGATGCCCCTGGGCGGGCTGGCCGGCGGCGCGCTGGGGGAGTGGCTCGGCGGGTACGCGGCCTTCGCCGCGGGCATCGCCGGGGTCGCCCTGTCGTATCTCGCCGTCGTCCTCGCTCCGGGGATCACCCGCGCGGCCGCTCGATGACGGCCTCAGGTTCAGGGCGACTCGGGCCACAGCCGGGCGACCACGGCGGCTGTGTGCGGCCCCAGCCCGAGCGCGACGGCCGCGCGCAGGTCGTCGGGCGTGTCCACGTCGCGCCTGACCGAGTCGATGCCCGGCACGGACAGTTCCTTCGCCCCACCGGCCAGGTGCTTGGCCCGCGACTCCCCGCCGAACCGCGGCGAGAAGGCCACACCGGGACGTACCCCGTAGAAGGTCGTGCCGACGTCGAGCGCGTCCGGCACGAAGGACTGGTCGAACTCGGCCGCCGCCGCCAGCGCCACCTCCAGCTCCGCCGGCCGCAGGGCGGGCAGGTCCGCCTGGAGCGCGCCCACCGCGTCGCCGGACGCCACGCGTGCGGCGTGGGCGGCGCCCGTACGCAGCGCGGTGTTCAGGCCCCGGTCGGGGTCGGGCACCACGTCGGCGCCCAGCGCCGCCAGCGGTCCTGCGGCGGCCGGGTCGGCCGTCACCACGATCACCCGTGCCACCGGCGGGCAGGCGAGCGCCGCCGCGACGGTGTCACTGGCCACGGCCACGGCGAACTCGGTGCGATGCGGGCCCGTCGCCGCCGCCAGCCGAGTCTTCGCCGCGACCAGCGTCTTCACCGGGATCACCAGCGACCATCGGATGTTCATAGGGTGGAACCGTTTCTCATAGTCGCTACGAAACCTAAGGCTCTGCCACGATCTCTTCGTGGCTGTGTTGGTTCAACAAACTGACCACGCTGTCTGCGCGGGTGTTGCGGCGATTACGCTAACGCGGGATCGGCCGAGGGGCTGATGGACACGCCTGTGGGAGGCCGCCCCGCCGCGGTCCCGCCCGCCCGATTTGCCGGAAATACTTAGGTGGGCACAGAGAATCGCAGCGCTTAAGCATCGCGCCCCCCGCGGCCAACCGGGAGACTTGGGGCGCAGACCGGAGGAGGAAACCATGAGCCGCCCCACGCGACCATCGCGTTTCTGGGAAACCCTGGCAGTGATCATCGTGAAACCGCTGTCCCGGCTCCTGGTCAAGCGGGATTGGCGGCACGGCGAGCGCATCCCCCGCACCGGTGGCGTGATCATCGCGACGAACCACCTCTCCTGGACGGACCCGGTCCTGCTGTCCCACTTCCTCTACAACAACGGGCGCTGGCCGGTCATCCTCGCCAAGTCGGCCCTGTTCAAGGTGCCCTTCCTGGGCAAGGCGGTGACGGCCCTGCTGGCCATCCCGGTCGATCGCGGCAGCAGCGAGGCGGCCAGGTCGCTGCGCGCCTCGGCCCAGCGGCTCGACGACGGGTGCGCGATCCTGTTCTACCCCGAGGGCACCTGCACCCGTGATCCCAACCTGTGGCCCATGGTGGGCAAGACGGGCGCGGCCCGGCTGGCGCTGGAGAGCGGCGCCCCGGTCATCCCGGTGGCCCATTGGGGCGCGCAGGAGCTGCTGCCGTACGGGGAGAAGAAGCCGAGGTTGTTCCCGCGCAAGACGTTCCGCGTGACGGTGGGCCCGCCGGTGGATCTGTCGAAGTACGCGGGCCAGCCGCTGCAGGCCGGCGTGCTGCGCGAGGCGACGGCCGACATCATGGCGGCGATCACCGAGCAGCTGGCCGAGCTGCGTGGCGAGAAGGGCCCCGAGACGCCGTATGATCCGGCTGGGCGGTGATGGCATGACAAAGGTGGCCGTGTTCGGCACGGGCTCGTGGGGGACCACGTTCGCCATGATCCTGGCGGAGGCCGGCAACGAGGTCACGCTGTGGGGCCGCAGGCGGGAGCTGACCGAGGCGATCGACCGTACCCACACGAATCCGGACTACCTGCCCGGCATCCCCCTGCCCGAGTCGCTGCGGGCCACCACCGACCCGGCGCGGGCGCTGGACGGGGCGGAGTTCGTGGTGCTGGCCGTGCCGTCACAGCAGCTCCGGCCCAACCTGGCCCGCTGGCGCGAGCACCTCCCTCCGGGCGCGATCCTGGTCAGCCTGATGAAGGGCATCGAGCTCGGCACGACCAAGCGCATGAGCGAGGTGATCCGCGAGGTCGCCGAGGTGCCGGAGGAGCGGGTCGCGGTGATCTCGGGTCCCAACCTCGCCCTGGAGATCGCCCAGCGCCAGCCCGCCGCGACGGTCGCGGCCTGCACGGACCTGTCCGTGGCCGAACGGCTGCAAGCGATCTGCCACCTGCCGCCGTGGTTTCGCCCCTATACCAACCCCGACGTGGTCGGCGTCGAGCTCGGCGGTGCGGTGAAGAACGTCATCGCGCTGGCCGTGGGTGTCTCCGCGGGCATGGGCATGGGCGACAACGTCAGCGCCATGCTCATCACCAGAGGGCTGGCCGAGATTTCCCGCCTGGGCGCCGCGCTGGGGGCCGACCCGCACACGTTCTCGGGGCTCGCCGGGATGGGTGACCTGGTCGCCACCTGCACCTCGCCGCTGTCGCGCAACCGCACGTTCGGCGAAAACCTGGGCCGGGGCATGACGCTGGCGGAGGTGATCGCCGCCACCAAGCAGACCGCCGAGGGCGTCAAGTCCTGCGAGTCGGTGCTGGCGCTGGCCAGGAAACACGACGTGGAGATGCCGATCACCGAGGTCGTCGTCGGCGTCGTGCACGACGGCATGTCCCCGGCAGAGGCGGGGATGCTGCTCATGTCGCGATCGCCCAAGCCGGAGCGATATGGCCTCTGATCTGTGCTCGCGGCGTGCTTGGCTCGCTGTCCTGCGGACACCCCGGTAGATTCGGACACCATGAGCAAGCCACGCGTCGCCGTCGTTTTCGGAGGTCGCAATTCCGAGCATGCCGTGTCCCTGATGGGCGCGGGCAGCGTGCTGGATGTGATCGACAGGAGCAAATATGAGGTGATCCCGATCGGGATCGCCCAGGACGGCAGGTGGGTGCTGGCCGCCTCCGACCAGCGCTTCGCCATCGAGGGCGGCGAGCTGCCGGTCGTCGACAGCTCGGGCGCGGCGCTGGCGCTGCCGTCCGGCGGCCCCTCGCTGGTGGCGTACGACCCGGGCAGCATCCCCGTGGAGCTCGGCTCGGTCGACGTGGTGTTCCCCGTGATGCACGGGCCGTTCGCCGAGGACGGGACGATCCAGGGGCTGCTGGAGATGGCCGGGGTGCGATACGTCGGCTCCGGCGTGCTGGCCAGCGCGGTCGGCATGGACAAGGCCCACATGAAGACCGTGATGGCCGCGGCTGGGCTGCCGACCGGCCCCTACGTGGTCGTACGTGACCGGGACTGGCGGACCAACCGCGAGCTCGTGCTGAAGGAGGCGGAGGAGCTCGGCTGGCCGGTGTTCGTCAAGCCCGCCAGGGCCGGCTCCTCGCAGGGCATCTCCAAGGCGCACGACCGGGAGCAGCTGGCGGAGGCCGTCGAGTTCGCCAGGCAGCACGACCCCAAGGTGCTCATCGAAGCCGCGATCGAGGGGCGTGAGATCGAGTGCGCGGTGCTGGAGTCGTTCGGTGACGAGCCCGCGGCCGCGTCGCTGCCCGGCGAGGTGAAGGTCGAGGGCGGGCAGGAATTCTTCGACTTCGAGGCGAAATATTACCCCGACCAGATGTCGCTGACCGTGCCCGCCGACCTCCCGGCGGAGACGGCCGAGGAGCTGCGGGCCATGGCCGTGCGGGCGTTCGAGGCGCTCGACTGCGAAGGTCTCGCACGGGTGGACTTCTTCTACACGCCTGACGGCAAGCTGGTCTTCAACGAGATCAACACGATGCCGGGGTTCACGTCGCTGTCGGTGGCGCCGCAGCTCTGGGCCGCGACGGGGCTGCCGTATCCGGCGCTGGTGGACCGGCTCATCCAGCTCGCGCTGTCCCGGTCGCCAGGGCTGCGCTGACGGTCAGCGGGGGGAGAGCGTGTAAAAGATGGTGGAGTCCGCGGGTCCGCCGCCGGCGGCCTGGGGCGCGATCTGGGCGATCGGCTTGGACAGGTCAGCGAGCACCTCGGCGGCGGTGTGCTCGCCGCCGACCGTGACCTCCACATACGCGGAGTCGGTCACGGCGGTGAACAACGCGGGCTTTTCCGGATCGGGGAACCAGCCGACGCCGTCGATCTCCTGCAGCTGGTCGGTGGGCGCCATCCTGGCCGGCCGGGGCACGCCGCAACGCAACGCGATGACGCCGTCGCCCCAGACGGCCACGTACGGCGACTCCGGCGTGGACGTGCTGCGCGGCGCCCCGTCGAGCGTCTGGGGCAGGAGGGGTGCCAGCTTGTCGCAGGCGGCTGCCGCCTGGCCCTGCGGCGCGGGCGGCTCGACCTGCACGGTGCCGCCGCAACCGGCGAGTGCTAGGAGAACGAGCAGGATGGCGGCGGCACGCATGCGACGACTACTACCCTCAGATGTGAACGATCGGACACGTAAGAGTACGCGTGATCCCGTCCACCGCCTGAATCTGCGCCACGACGAGTTTGCCCAGTTCGTCGACGTTGCGGGCCTCCGCGCGGACGATCACGTCGTAGGGGCCCGTCACGTCTTCAGCCTGAGTGACCCCAGGAATCCCGGAAATCTCATGAGCCACCGCAGCGGCCTTGCCGACCTCGGTCTGAATAAGGATGTAGGCCTGCACCATTACGTCCTCCCAGGCGATTGGATCACGCCGAAGGGCCACCGTACCCTGTGTGCGTCAGGAGGTGCGTCATCACAGTCGGAGATCTCGGCGAATTCGGAGCGATAAATCGTATTACCGGACGTCTGCCCCAGGGCGCGGCAGTGATGCTGGGCCCGGGTGACGACGCCGCGGTGATCGGTGCGCCTGACGGGCGCGTGGCGGTGTCCACGGATCTGCTGATCGAGGGTAGACACTTTCGCCGGGACTGGTCCAGTGGTTATGACGTGGGTCGCAAGGCCGCCGCGCAGAACCTCGCGGACGTGGCCGCCATGGGGGCGACGCCCACGTGCATCGTGGTCGGGCTCGGGATGCCGGCGGACCTGCCGGTGGCGTGGCTGGACGCGCTGACCGACGGGATCCGCGACGAGTGCGCCGTGGTCGGCGCGAGCGTGGCCGGCGGCGACATCACCCGCTGTGACCTGGTGGTCCTCGGGGTGACCGCGCTGGGGGACCTGGGCGGGCGGCCGCCCGTCACCCGTGCCGGTGCGGCGCCGGGGCAGGTTGTGGCGGTCTCGGGACGGCTCGGGTACGCCGCCGCAGGGTGGGCGCTGCTCGACGCCGGCGCGCCGGTGGACTCCGCCGCGCTCCAGGAGGTCGTGGCCGCGCATCGGCGGCCGTGTCCCCCGTACGCGGAGGGTCCGCGGGCGGCGGAGCTGGGCGCGACCGCGATGCTCGACGTCAGCGACGGGCTGCTGCAGGACCTCGGCCACGTCGCCAAGGCCAGCGGGGTGCGGGTGGAGCTGGATCCGCAGGCGTTCGCCATCGGGGAGCCGGTGGCCGCGGCGGCCAAGGAACTCGGAGTCGATCCGCTGGAGTGGGTGCTCACGGGGGGCGAGGATCACGCGCTCGCGGCCGTGTTCCCCCAAGGGGTACGGCTGCCGGCGTCGTGGCATGTCGTGGGCCGGGTGGTCGAGGGTGACGGCGTACTGGTCTATGGGCGTGAGATAGGACACGGCGGGTGGGATCACTTTCGGTAACGATCTGTCCCGATTTGAGTGATAATTGCCCGATTTGTGGTATGACTAGTGGGATTGCTGTGACAACGGCGTATCAAAGGTGTTATGAAGATTGGCGGCCACTGTAACCGGCAGAAAGGGCAGCCATGGGCCGCCACGGCACAGGTGGATCCGACGACGGGGATGAATGGGGGAGCGGCAGCGCATTCTGGGGTCCTGACGAGCAGGACGAGCCGCCTGGTTGGCCGTCGCTGCCGGACCGGCCCGAGGTGACGGGGCAGTGGGCCCCGATGCCACGGAGGGAAGGCGAGCCGCCGGCGCGCGGAGCGCAGCCCGAGCCGTTCGAGACCACCGGCGCCTTCGCGCAGCCGCCGAGCCCGTATGACGAGCAGGCCGGGCCTTTCGAGACGACGGGTGCGTTCACCCGCCCGCCGGAGTGGGACTCGCCTCCCGACCGCCGCGGTCCAGGCGCCCCGAACGAGTCGAGCTTCCCAGGTGGTCCCAGCCCTTCAAACGTTCCAGGCTCTTTCGGCACTCCAGGGCCGGCAGGGTCTTTCGGCCCTCCAGGGCCGGCGAGCGGCGCCGGTGGCGCGGGGCCGGTCGGCGGTTTCAACGCCCCCCACGGCCCCGAGGTCTTCGGCGGTCCCGCTACCGGAGCCTTCGATCGCCCCGGCGGGCCCCACGGGCCCAGGCCAGGCGATGGCCCTGGCGGCTTCGGCGCGCCGGGCCCCGGACGTCCAGGAGCCTTCGACGGCCCGGCGGATCGACCGGGCGCTTTCAACACACCCGGGGGCGGGACCGGCCCCTTCGATGGACCAGCCGACGCAACCGGCCCCTTCGGCGGCCAGGGACCCTTCGACAGCCCAGGACCCTTCGACAGCCCAGGGCCATTCGACGGCCCGGACCGCCGCAACGATTTCTTCGACGGCCCACGTGGCCACAGTGGTCACAATGGCCCCTTTGACGGCAGGGACGGTGGCAACGGTCCCTTCGGCGGGCCGGATGGCGGCGACCGTCCCTTCGGCGGGCCGGATGGTGGCGACCGTCCCTTCGGCGGGCCGGATGGTGGCGACGGCGCGTTCGATGGACCTGACGGCCGTGATGGCGCCTTTGGCGGGCCCGCGGATCGTACGGCCAGGTTCGATCGGACCCCGGGCTTCGGGGCCGTGGCCGGCGATCCGCCCGAGCCGGGCGACATCAAGGTGGCTGGCGAGCCGACGGCCGTGCAGGCCCCGGCCTGGGCGGAGACCGAGACCGGGTTCCTGGGCTCCGGCTGGTCGGCTGACTCCGGCCCGTACGAGCCGGAGGAGCACAAGGGCCGCCGCGGCCGCCGCAAGGGCGGTCGTGGTGGTGGCCGTGGCGACGACGAGGTGCCCGCCCCCGCCTCCGGAGCCGGCAAGGGCCGGGTGGCGCTGCTGTCGGTGGCGGCCGTGGCCGTCGTGCTCGGCGGCACCGTGGCCGGCGTCAAACTCATGAGCTCCTCCGGCGCCCCCGCCAAGTGCGAGGGCACCACGTGTGCGGCCGCACAGACCACCAGCGGGCAACCGGGCCCCGCGGTCTCCGACCCCGCCCCGGAGGAGACCGAGACCGAGCCCGAGGAGGAGCCGGTCGAGGAGGAGACCACGCCCTCCGAGACCCCGACGCCGACGGCCTCGTACGTCCCCCGCACGCCGCGGCGCACCACCTCGGCCAAGCCGACGCCGACCAAGACCAGGGTGAAGAAAACCACCACGCCCACGCCCACGCCGACACAGTCGTCGGAGGCGCCCGTTGAGGACGGCGTGACCGTTTCGCCTAGTGACGACCCGTCGGCGCTGGACGAGGGCGGCACGGCGACCGTCAGCGCCACGCCGCAGCCCACTGCCGATGCGGGGACGCTCAACTCCGGCGGAAGCGCAGGCGCGCTGAACGTCAAGCAGACGATCAACCAGCGCCTGACCACCTACAGAGCCGACATGACGCTCTCGAACACCTCACAGGAGAAGCTGGACAATCCCACGGTCTCCGTGCCCGTCGAGGGCCAGGTGCTGAGCGTGAGCGGCGCCGAGTGGACGCAGGACGGCGACCTGCTGATCCTGGACCTGTCGGGGTCGCTGGCTGTGGGTGACTCGGCCAAGGTCTCGTTCACCGCCACAGGGCGCGGCCAGGAGGCCCAGGCCTGCGGCATGGTCGGCGGGGAGTGCGTAGTCAGCTGAATGGTTGGATGGGGGACATGACGGTTTCGACCCCTCCACGCGTGCTGACCGTCGCCGGCTCCGACTCAGGGGGCGGCGCGGGCATCCAGGCCGATCTGAAGACCATGCTGGCCATGGGCGTCCACGGCATGAGCGTCATCGCGGCCGTGACCGCGCAGAACTCGCTCGGTGTCCAGGGCTACTGGGAGCTGCCGCCCGAAGCCGTGCGGGCGCAGCTCGACTCGGTGCTCGGCGACATCGGCGCCCAGGCGGTCAAGACCGGCATGCTGGCCTCTCCGGCGCTGGTCGAGCTCGTGGCGGACGTGCTGGGCGGCTATGCCGCGCCGGTGGTGGTCGATCCCGTCGGGGTGTCGAAGCACGGCGACCCGCTGCTGGCGCCCGAGGCCGTCGAGACGGTGCGGACCCGGCTGCTGCCTGTGGCCACCGTGGCCACGCCGAACCTGTGGGAGGTGGAGCAGCTCACCTCGGTCAAGGTCGAGGACGAGGACGGGCTCCGGCGGGCGGCGGACGCCGTACTGGAGCTGGGGCCCACGTGGGCGCTGATCAAGGGCGGCCACCTGCCCGGCGCGCCCGTGGACCTGCTCACGGACGGCACGAGCGAATACCGCTTCGCCGCCGAGCGCCTAGACAACCGCCACACCCACGGCACGGGCTGCACACTGGCCTCGGCCATCGCCTCCCGGCTCGCGCTGGGCGACGACGTGCCCGCGGCGGTGGGGAAGGCGAAGGAGTACGTGACGGGTGCGATCGCCCGCGGATTCCCCCTGGGCGCGGGCATCGGCCCGGTGGACCACGCCTGGCACTGGCGCTGACCAGCAGCATGGGGCACCCCGGGTGGGGGCGCCTCTGGGCTGAGCATGACCGGGCTGTGGACATCCGGGCTGGGGACGAAAATGCGCAAGCCCGCAACTCCCTCAGGAGCGACGGGCTTGCGCGAAAGTGTGGACTAGCGGGTGACCTTGCCCGCCTTGATGCACGAGGTGCACACGTTCAGCTTCTTCGGCGTGCCGCCGATGACCGCGCGAACCGTCTGGATGTTGGGGTTCCAACGACGGCGGGTGCGGCGGTGCGAGTGGGACACATTGTTGCCGAAGGTCGGGCCCTTGCGGCAGACATCGCAGACGGAAGCCACGGTATCGCTCCTTAAAACAGTCGATATAGCCCTGTCCGCTGATGCTTTCCGGGCGGAGGGCATGCCGGGACAACCGGCTAGCCAGACGAGAATATCCGATCCATACCGTTGGGCGCGAACCGGAGCGCTGGACCGAGTGCTGACGCACACTCCACTTGGCCCCTGCGCAGAGATATTCTCCTCCAACAACAGTAGCGCATTCGGGCCGGCCGGCCAGCCGGGATGCGGTCGGCCGGGGTCGGTTGGTCGGGGACACAGTCGGAGGACGCAGATGAAGATCCTCGACCCGCCCGCGGTGCGCCGCTGGGCCCGCTTGGCGGCCGACGCCCTGGGCCGGGCCAGGACGGAGATCGACGCCCTCAACGTGTTCCCGGTCGCCGACGGCGACACCGGCACCAACCTGCACCTGACCCTGTTGTCCGCGGCCGAGGCCGTCGAGTCGCTGCCCGATGACGTGGACGCGGCCGTGGTGTGGCAGACGCTCTCGTACGGCGCCTTGGTCGGGGCCCGGGGCAACTCCGGCGTGATCGTCAGCCAGGCGCTGCGCGGTCTCGCCGAGGTGCTGAAGGACGGCCACGACCTGCGAGCCGGGCTGCTCAGGGCCGCCGTGCTGGCCAGGGAGGCGGTGGCCAGGCCGGTCGAGGGCACGGTGCTGAGCGTGCTGGAGTCCGCCGCGCGGGCCGTACAGGATGTGGACGGGGACCTGCACGAGGTGGCGCGGCAGGCAGCGGGGGAGGCGCGGGCGGCGCTCGGACGTACTCCGGATCAGCTCGACGTGCTGGCCCGCAGCGGCGTCGTGGACGCGGGCGGCGCAGGCGCGGCGATCGTGCTGGAGACCCTGGCCGCAGTGATCACTGACTCGTACGCCGACCACTACGACGTGCCCCCGCCCACCACGCGGGTGGCGCCGATGACCGAGGTCGGGGCGGGCTATGAGGTGATGTACCTGCTGGACGCCGACGACCGGGCGGTGGCCCGGCTGCGCGAAGAGCTCGACGCCATGGGCGACTCGCTCGTCGTGGTGGGCGGCGAAGGGCTGTGGAACGTGCACGTCCACGTGGCCGAGGCCGGTCCCGCCGTCGAGGCCGGGCTGCGGGCGGGACGACCGCACCGGATCAAGATCACCTACCTGGCCGAGCGCACCCATCGCGGCAGCGCCGGCAGGGGCGTGGTGGCGGTCGCCGCCGGAGAAGGGATCGCGGCGTTGTTCGAGGAGTGCGGGGCCGTCGTCGTACGCCGCGCGCCCGGCGCCCGGCCCGCGCTCCCCGCCCTGCTGGCCGCCATCAGGCAGGCCGGCAGCGAGGTCGCGGTCCTGCCGAACGACGACGGCGTCGGCTCCGTCGCCGCCGCGGCGGCCGAGATCGCCCGCGAGGACGGCGTCACCGTCAGCGTGCTGCCCACCAAGGCGACCGTACAGGGGCTGGCGGCGCTGGCCGTGCACGATCCACTGCGCCGCTTCGACGACGATGTGGTGGCGATGACCGACGCGGCGAGCCAGACCAGGTACGGGCACGTCACGGTGGCCGACAGGGAGGCCTTCACGAGCGCCGGGGTGTGCCGTCCCGGCGACGTGCTGGGCATGATCGAGGGCGACGTGGCGCTGATCGGCGGCACTCTGGAGCGGGTGGCCACGATGATCGTGGACAGGATGGTGGCCGGCGGCGGCGAGCTGGTGACGCTGGTGACGGGTGCCGAGGCGCCCGCGGGCCTGGCCGCCGGCGTCGAGGAGCACCTGCGACGTACCCGACTGGACGTGGACTTAGTGGTCTACGACGGCGAGCAGGGCGGCTACCCGCTGCTGATCGGTGTGGAGTAAGCCGCGTGAACGGGATTCCTGTCGGCCGCAGGCGGTAGAACTTAATGCCGTGAGCCGTTTCGACGAGCCTCTGACGAAGGCGCTCGACCCGAAGACCGCCAAGCTGCTGCACAGCGTGCTCGGCCTGGAGACGGTCGGTGACCTGCTGCGCCACTATCCGCGCCGCTACGCCGAGCGCGGCGAGCTGACCGCGCTGGACGCGCTCGAGGTGGACGAGCACGTGACCGTGGTCGGCGAGGTGACCAGGCTCATGCGCAAGCCCATGCGCAACCGCGGCGGCACCTGGCTGGAGGTCGAGGTCGTCGACGGCGACGGCAACAAGATCTACCTGGCGTTCTTCGGCAAGGGCTCTCCTGTGGCCGAGTCACGCCTGAAGCCGGGGCGGCGCGGCATGTTCGCGGGCAAAGTGGGGCTGTTCGGGGGGCGGGGCAGGCCGCGCTGGCAGCTCGCGCACCCGGAGTTCGAGCTGTTCGAGGAGAGCGAGGGGAGCGCGGAGGAGTTCGCGGCGGCGCCGGTGCCGATCTACCCGGCGGGCAAGGACCTGACGCCGTGGGCGATCAGGCGCGCGGTCGGCATCGTGCTCGACACGCTCGGCCCGCTGGACGACCCGCTGCCCGCCGAGCTGCGGGTGCGCCAAAGCCTGCAGCCGCTGGCCGACGCGCTGGTGGCCATCCACCGGCCGAAAGACTTCGCCGAGGTGGGGCGGGCACGCAAACGGCTGAAGTTCGACGAGGCGTTCGTCTTGCAGGCCGTGCTGCTGCAACGCCGCCAGGCGGCCACCGCCTGGCCCGCCAAGCCGCGGCCCAGGCGGGGCGACGGGCTGCTGGCGGCGTTCGACGAGCGGCTGCCGTTCTCGCTGACGGAGGGGCAGGCGCAGGTGGGCGAGGAGATCGCCGACGACCTCGCACGCGAGCACCCGATGCACCGGCTGCTGCAGGGCGAGGTCGGCGCGGGCAAGACGGTGGTGGCGCTGCGCGCGATGTTGCAGGTGGTCGACGCGGGCGGACAGGCCGCGCTCCTGGCCCCCACGGAGGTGCTCGCGCAGCAGCACCACCGCTCGATCAGCACCATGCTGGGCGACCTGGCGCAGGGCGGCATGTTCGGCGGGACGGCGGTCACGCTGCTGACCGGCTCCATGGGCGCGGCCGCCCGGCGCTCCGCCCTGCTCGACGCCGCCTCGGGCACGGCCGGGATCGTCGTCGGCACGCACGCGCTGCTGCAGGAGCACGTGCAGTTCGCCGACCTTGGGCTGGTCGTGGTCGACGAGCAGCACCGCTTCGGGGTCGAGCAGCGCGACGCGTTGCGCGAGAAGGCGGGGGACGGGCGCCCGCATGTCCTGGTCATGACCGCAACCCCGATCCCCCGCACGGTCGCCATGACCGTCTTCGGCGACCTGGAGGTCTCGACGCTGTCCCAGCTTCCGTCGGGCCGCGCCCCCATCACTACGCACGTCGTGCCGGCCGCGGAGAAGCCCCACTACCTGGAGCGCACCTGGGAGCGGGTCCGTGAGGAGGTGGCACTGGGGCGGCAGGCCTACATCGTGTGCCCGCGCATCGGCGACCTGGAGGGCGACGAGGGCGACATGGGGGTCGTCGCGTCAGGAGGCGCTTCGGGCGAGGACGAGCGCCGCCCGCCGCTGGCCGTCCTGGACGTGGCCGAGCTGCTCACCCAGGGTCCTTTCCACGATCTGCGCGTCGGCACCCTGCACGGCAAGCTGCCGCCGGAGGAGAAGGACGCGATCATGCGCTCCTTCACCCGCGGCGAGCTCGACGTCCTGGTCGCCACGACGGTCATCGAGGTGGGCGTCGACGTGCCCAACTCCTCCGTCATGATCATCATGGACGCCGACCGCTTCGGCGTCTCCCAGCTCCACCAGTTGCGTGGCCGAGTGGGCCGCGGCGGCCTGCCCGGCCTGTGCCTCCTGGTCTCCGACTTCCCCGAGGGCACCCCGGCCCGCCTCCGCCTGGACGCGGTGGCCGCCACCCTGGACGGCTTCGAGTTGTCCCGAGTGGACCTGGAACAACGACGTGAGGGCGACGTCCTGGGCGCGGCCCAGTCGGGCAAGCGCTCGTCACTGAAGCTGTTGCAACTCCTGCGCGACGAGGACGTCATCGCCACCGCCAGAGAGGAGGCTTCCGCCCTCCTGACCGAAGACCCGGACCTCACGACCCACGAGGGACTGAGAGCCGAGATCGACCGGCTCCTGGAGGACGAACGAGCCGATTACCTGGAGAAGACCTGACACGACGCGGCGCCGGATCGGGCCAGGCGGGGCGCGGGTCTTGGGCACCGATGCGGCGAGGAGGCGTGCGATGGGGACCGGCGCGTGCGGCGATCGGATGGGAACCACGGAGCCCGGTCAAGATGGGCTCGCGTAACGGCGGACCACCGGTGAAGGGATCAGAGGCCGTTTCCTGGAGGGCCCTCAGCCGAAGTAGCGAGAGTGGCGGACCACGTCACCGCGTAAAAGAAAGAAAAGAAAGCGCCCCAGCCGCGGGGACGGCCTCCCCCCGAATGCCGTCCCCGGCTGGGCCCACCCTCGGGTCAGGTGCCGAGGGAACCGGCGTGCGGAAGGGCTCACGATCACGCCGGTCGACCTTCATGTGGGTCACCTTGAAGGCCGCAGACTCATCATGCGGGCCCGCCGCACCAATGTGAATCACCCTTGCGCACTTGAGGCAGACACTTGTCCACTCTTGACCTGCCTGAACATGCGAAAGAATGGGGCACATGACTCGGATCATCGCGGGGAGCGCGGGTGGGCGGCGGTTGACCGTCCCGCCGGGGCGCGGGACGAGACCGACCAGCGACAGGGCGCGAGAAGGGATCTTTTTGACGCTCGATTCACTGTACGGACTCCACGACGCCCGGGTCATGGACCTCTACGCCGGCTCGGGCGCGATCGGCCTGGAGGCGCTGTCACGCGGAGCCGCCGAGGCCGTGATGGTCGAGTCCGACCCCAAGGCCGTAAGGACGATCAAGGCCAACGTCCAGTCCCTGGGCCTCGATGGCGCCCACGTGGTGGCCGACAAGGTGGTGCGGGTCCTGGCCAAGACTCCGGACGCCCCGTACGACATCGTCTTCGCCGACCCGCCCTACGCCGTCTCCGACGCCGAGGTGCTCGCGGTCCTGGAGTTGTTGCGTGACAACGGCTGGCTGGTCGAGGAGGGGTTGGTGGCGTTCGAGAGGGAAAGCAGGGGAAAGATCCTGGTGTGGCCCGAAGGGTACGTTGAGGAGAGGGTCCGTCGCTATGGCGAAGCGTCTGTTTGGTACGGTCGCGCCGCCGGGAACCCGTAGACCTGGGAGGCGTCTTGCGCCGCGTAGTCTGCCCGGGGTCGTTCGACCCCATCACCAATGGTCACCTCGACATCATCGGCCGTTCGGCCCGCCTGTATGACGAGGTGACCGTGGCCGTGCTCATCAACGTCGAGAAGAGCAGCCTGTTCACGGTCGATGAACGCATCGAGATCCTGCAGACCGTGACCAAGGAATTCGACAACGTCAAGGTTCGGAAGTTCCACGGCCTGCTGGTGGACTTCTGCAAGCAGAACGGCATCCCCGCCATCGTCAAGGGCATCAGGGTGGTCAGCGACTTCGACTACGAGTTGCAGATGGCCCAGCTCAACTACCGCCTGTCCGGGGTGGAGACGCTGTTCATGCCCACGAACCCCGAATACTCGTTCCTGTCCTCCAGCCGGGTGAAGGAGATCGCCCGGTATGGCGGGGACGTCTCGGGCCTGGTGCCGGACCTCGTTCACAAGCTGCTCATCGAGCGGCTCAGGGGCTGACTTCGACCTGCTATCCTTTCATTTCGGCCTTGTACGACGGCGATTCTTTTCGCCACGCCTAGCGAGAGCAGGATGACTCAGCACCTCGACCCCCGCTCCCCGTGGGTGATCTCCACTCATGACCTGGGTAAGCGGCCGGGCACGATGCGGCAGATGACTCTGACCCTCCCGGCACCGGCGGATCTCGGCGTCGACATGATCGGTGTCCCCAAGGACGCCGAAGTCGAGCTGGATCTCCGGCTCGAAGCAGTGATGGAAGGCGTGCTCGTGTCCGGCACAGCGCAGGCCCCGCTCGCCGGGGAGTGCGCGCGCTGCCTGGATCCGGTCTCCTCGGACATCGAGGTGGACCTGCAGGAGCTGTTCTTCTACTCCGACGAGGACGCCTCGGAGGAGGACTCACTGCTCGACGGTGAGCTGCTCGACCTCGAGCCGACGTTCCGCGACGCGGTGGTGCTCGCACTGCCGCTGAGCCCGGTGTGCCGCGAGGATTGCGAGGGGCTCTGCGTGGAGTGTGGGATCAAGCTGGCCGAGGCCGGCGACGATCACCGGCACGAGAAGATCGACGCCCGCTGGGCGTCGTTGCAAGGTCTGGTTACCGACAAAGATAACGATCAGGAGAAGTGACGTGGCCGTCCCGAAGCGAAAGATGTCGCGGAGCAACACCCGCGCCCGTCGCTCCCAGTGGAAGACGACTGCCGTCGCCCTGGTGAGCTGCCCGCAGTGCCGTTCGCCGAAGCAGCCGCACATCGCGTGCCCCACCTGCGGCACCTACAACCGTCGTCAGGTCATCGAGCCGTCCGCCTGATCCGCAACAGTTGACGTGATGCCGACCGGGTGCCATTGTGCCTCGGTCGGCGTTACCGTCTCAGATGCGTACGGCAGCGGCTCGCCCGCGGCCGTGGTGGACGCCGGGGCTACGCGTTACCCCGACGCCCACCACGTTTTCGGGCATCTTCCGCAGTCGTCGCGCCATGTGAAGATGTCCGAGGAGGAAGCACGTGGGCGCAGGTCCTAAGCCGGTGGCCGTGGAGGTCGCCAGAGACGAGCTGGAGCGGGTTCTGTCGGTCGGTCTCGACCACGACATTCTCGAGCGGGCGCTGACGCACCGCTCCTACGCGTACGAGAACGGCGGCCTGCCCACCAACGAGCGCCTGGAGTTCCTGGGCGACTCGGTGCTGGGCCTGGTCGTCACCGACACCCTCTACCGCAACCACCCCGACCTGCCCGAGGGCCAGCTGGCGAAGCTGCGGGCGGCGGTGGTCAACATGCGCGCTCTCGCGGATGTGGCCCGCAACCTGGGCCTGGGCAAGTTCCTCCGGCTCGGCAGGGGCGAGGAGGGCACGGGCGGCCGCGACAAGTCGTCGATCCTGGCCGACACGCTGGAGGCCCTGATCGGCGCGATCTACGTCGACAAGGGGCTGGGCGAGGCGTTCCGGGTCGTGCACCTGCTGTTCGATCCGCTGATCGTGCGCTCGGCCTCGCTCGGCGCCGGGCTCGACTGGAAGACCTCGCTGCAGGAGCTGACCGCCTCCGAGGCGCTCGGGGTGCCCGAATACCACGTCGAGGAGAGCGGCCCCGATCACGCCAAGTCGTTCACGGCCATGGTGCGGGTCGGCGGCGAGTCCTACGGCTCGGGCACCGGGCGCAGCAAGAAGGAGGCCGAGCAGCAGGCGGCCGAGGCGGCGTGGACCCGGATCAGGGCCCGGCGCGAGCAGCGGGAGAGCCAGCCGGCCGGCTGAGCCGATCAGCCGTCACACGGCCCGGCGGCGGGTGCGCGACGTCCCTCAGGACCCTCGAGGGTCCTGATCGGTTCGGGGCATCAGAGAGTCGAGGTGCGGGTTGCCGGAGTTGCCGGAGGTCGAGGTCGTCAGGCGCGGTCTCGCGCAGTGGGTCGCCGGCCGCGAGATCGCGGCGGCGGAGGTGTTCCACCCTCGCGCCGTCAGGCGTCACGTGCCCGGAGCCGATGAGTTCGCCGCGCGGCTCAAGGGCCGCGCGGTGGTGTCCGCCGAGCGCCGCGGCAAATACCTGTGGTTGCCGCTGTCCGGGGCGGAAGAGGCTCTCATGGCCCACCTGGGGATGAGCGGCCAGCTGCTCGTCGTGGACCAGGACGCGCCGCCGGAGAAGCATCTGCGGGTACGCCTCCGCTTCGCCGACGGCGGCCTCGACCTGCGTTTCGTCGACCAGCGGACGTTCGGCCACGTCATGATCACCTCCCTGGTGGGCGGCGTGCCCGAGCCGATCTCGCACATCGCCCCCGACCCGTTCGAGCCGGCGTTCGACGAGGCCGAGTTCACCCGCAGGCTCAGGGCCAAGCACACCGAGATCAAACGGGCGCTGCTCGACCAGTCGCTGATCAGCGGCGTCGGCAACATCTACGCCGACGAGGCGCTGTGGATCGCCAGGTTGCACTGGGCCCGACCCACGCACACGCTCACCCGTCCCAAGATCCACGAGCTGCTCGCCGCCGTCCGCACGGTCATGGCCGCCGCCCTGCACCAGGGCGGCACATCGTTCGACAGCCTGTACGTCAACGTCAACGGCGAGAGCGGCTACTTCGACCGTTCCTTGGAGGTCTACGGCCGCCGCGACCTGCCGTGCTCCCGCTGCGGCACCCCGATCAGGCGGGAGGCGTTCATGAACCGGTCGTCCTACTCCTGCCCCACCTGCCAGCGACGGCCGCGGCCAGCACGCTGAGCGCGGCTGCCACTCCCATCACCGCGGAGATCGACACACCGTCCACGATCCGGCCGCCGGCGAACGAGCCGAGCGCGATGGAGGCGTTGAAAGCGGCGACGAACAGCGCCGTGCCCAGCTCGCCGCCGCCCTCCCGCATGATCCACAGCTGCAGCGTGACGCCCACGCCGCCGTAGCCGAGCCCCCACACCACGAGCGCGGGCAGCGGCAGGCCGATCAGCGGCAGCGCCGCCGTGGCCAGGGCCATGAGGGCGGCCAGCGTGATCAGGACCGGCTGGGGGTTCCTGGCCGCCCGGGCACCGGCGGCGAAGTTGCCGAGCACGCCCGCGGCCCCGTACACCAGCAACGCCGTGCTCACGAGCGCGGGACCGGCGTGCGCCACCTCCTCCAGGAACGGACGGACATAGGTGTAGGCCGCGAAGTGGCCGGACACGATCAGGACCGTCAGGACCAGGGCGACCTTCAGCGGCCCGGAGACCCTCCCGGCACGGGCGCCGCGGGCCTCGCCCGGCAACGGCGGCACCGTCGCGGCCAGCAGCGCGAGCAGGGCCAGGGCGAGCACGCCCATCGCCGCGAACGCCGTGCGCCAGCCCGCGAACGACGAGACGAACGTCGCCGCCGGCACTCCCAGCACCGACGCCACCGACACCCCGGACAGGATGATCGATGTGGCCCGCCCGACGTGCCGCTCCGGCGCCAGCCGCGTCCCGAGCCCGGCCGCGAACGCCCAGAAGCCGCCGATGCTCACCCCGGTGATCACCCGGGCGGCCAGCATGAGCGGATAGCTCGGCGCCAGCGCGCCCGCCAGGTTGGCCACCGCCAGCAGCGCCATCAGCCCGAGCAGCACGGTACGGCGGTCCAACCGGCGGGTGGCGACCGCCAGCACGGGGGCGGAGACCGCGGCGACCAGCCCGGGCGCCGACATCGTGAGCCCGGCCGTGCCGGCGGACACGCCGAGGTCGGCGGCGATCGAGGTCAACAGGCCGACAGGCAGCATCTCGCTGGTCACGAGCGTGAAGGTGCCCAGCGCCAGCGAGGACACGGCGAGCCAGCGCGCCCGCACAGGGGTGGAGACAAGGGTTGTCGTCATGCGCCCCAGCCTTCTGCCGTGCCCCGACGGGAACAATGACGAAGGCCGAAGGCTTGGTTTAGGCAGGCTAAGCGATCGTCCGGAGGTGAAGATGGACTTCAGGGAGCTGGAGTGCTTCGTGGTTCTCAGCGAGGAGCTGCACTTCGCGCGTACGGCCGAACGCCTCTACCTGTCGCCGGGCCGGGTGAGCCAGCTCGTGCGCTCCCTGGAGACCAGGATCGGCGGCAGGCTCTTCGACCGCACCAGCCGGCGCGTCCACCTGACACCCCTCGGTGAGCGTTTCCTGGCCGATCTGAGGCCCTCCTACGACGGTCTGGCGAACGCCCTGAGCCGCGCCAAGGCGGCCGCCCGCGAGGTGACCGGCGTGCTGCGGGTCGGCTTCCTGGCCACGCCCACGGACGCCGTCACGGGCAGCGTACGGGCCTTCGAGGGCCGCCACCCGGAGTGCGAGGCGGAGCTGGTCGAGATCCCCCTCTCCGACCCCTTCAGCAAGTTGCGCGCCGGGCAGGTCGACGTCGCGTTCACGCTGCTGCCGGTGGACGAGCCCGACCTGGCCACGGGCGCGGTGCTGAACCGGGTCTCCTACCGGCTCGGCCTCTCCACCCGCCATCCGCTGGCGGCCCGCGCGCGCATCGACGCCGAGGACCTGGCTTGCGTGCCGTTGATCGGTGTGGAGGGGCCGGCCCCGCGCTGGTGGCGCGAGCGGGTCGCGCCCTCCGTGACCCCTTCCGGACGTCCGATTCCCCGCGCCGGCGCGGTCGCCACCACCCAGGAGGGCCTCACCCAGGTGGCGCTGGACCGGGGCGGCATGCTCTTCTGCACGCCCACCGCGGCCCACCACGAGCGTCCCGACATAAGCTTCGTCCCCGTCACGGGACTGCCTCCGTCGATCTTGGGGCTGGCTTGGGTGAAGGCGGCGGAGACGGCCGCGGTCAGGGCGTTCGACGAGGCGGCGGCGGGGCACGCGCTCGGGGTGGAGGCCCTGGTGGCCTGAGACCTCAGGGGAGGAAAAATGCAGGAAAATTCGGAAAACGTCAGGCTGACGGCGTGGGTACGGGGGAGAGTCCAGGGTGTGGGGTTCCGCTGGTGGACCCGGGCCAAGGCCTTGGAGCTAGGTCTGGCGGGCTGGGCGCGCAACACCGAGGACGGCCGGGTGGAGGTCGTCGCGGAGGGGCCGCGTGAGAGCTGCGTCAAGCTGCTGGAGCTGCTCAAAGGTTGCGACACGCCGGGCAGGGTCGATGGAGTAGTAGAACGCTGGAGCGAACCCCGAGGTAGCTTGGGCGGTTTTGTGGAGCGGTAGCCGCTTCCGGTAAACCGGCCAAATAGGGTATAGTTGTATGTCGGGAGTGCCCATCAGTAGGGCGCAGCGGTTTGTTCGACTTGACCGCCCACACTGCCGGTGCGACTCTTGTTAGGTACCACGCGCACCCCTCCCGCGGAATAAGAAGTGCGCGAACCAGTCTGGTCACTCAGCGTGGAGGACCCTTTACCATGGCGAAGGCTCTACTCGGCCACGTCGGCGGTCCTGACCCTCGGATGGTCTCGGAGATGCGCCGCCTGCAGCAGCGTATCCGTGACCTGGAGGCAGAACTCATCCGACTTCAGGCCACGAATGACGCTCTTGCAGCGCAAACTCGCGACGAGGCGCTAAGCCGTATGCAAGAGCGCGAGCCGGCACTCACCTGAGAGTGATCGGAGCGCAAGACCCAGGGACGTCTCGGAGAGGCGTCCCTTGTTATTTGCCCTGAATTGAAAAGCCCTGGTCAAGGCCGTCCCGGACTGTACATGCCCACGTGGGGCAGTCAGGACCAGTAGTCTTTTCCGAAGTCCGTTCAGGGAGAAGGGGGTCGCGCTTGTATTTGAAGACCCTCACCCTGCGCGGCTTCAAGTCCTTCGCCTCCGCGACCGCCCTGCGGTTCGAGCCGGGCATCACCTGCGTGGTCGGCCCCAACGGCTCCGGCAAGTCCAACGTCGTCGACGCCCTGGCCTGGGTCATGGGGGAGCACAGCGCCAAGTCGCTGCGTGGCGGGAAGATGGAGGACGTGATCTTCGCCGGCACCTCCTCCCGGCCCCCGCTGGGACGTGCCGAGGTGACGCTGACCATCGACAACTCCGACGGCGCGCTGCCGATCGACTACACCGAGGTCACGATCAGCCGGCTGATGTTCCGGTCGGGGCAGAGCGAATACGCGATCAACGGCGACACGTGCCGCCTGCTGGACATCCAGGAGCTGCTGTCCGACTCGGGCATCGGCCGCGAGATGCACGTGATCGTCGGGCAGGGCCAGCTCGACGCCGTTCTCCACGCGGGGCCTGAGGACCGGCGGGCGTTCATCGAAGAGGCCGCCGGCGTGCTCAAGCACCGCAAGCGCAAGGAAAAGGCGCTGCGCAAGCTGGACGCCATGCAGGCCAACCTGACCCGCGTCCAGGACCTCGCCACCGAGCTGCGCCGCCAGCTCAAGCCGCTGGGTCGGCAGGCGGAGATCGCCCGCAAGGCCGCCGTCATCCAGGCCGACCTGCGAGACGCGAGGCTGCGGCTGCTGGCCGACGACCTGGGCATCCTGCGGGTGACGCTGGAGCGCGAGGCCGCCGACGAGGCCGCGATCATGGCCAGGCGCAACCAGGTGGAGGCCGAGCTGGCCGAGACCCAGCAGCGCGAGGCGGCGCTGGAGAGCGCCGAGGCCGAGGCCCAGCCCCGGCTGGCGGCCGCGCAGGAGACCTACTTCAGGCTCTCGTCGCTGCGCGAGCGCATCACCGGCCTGGAGCAGCTCGCCGCCGAGCGCCACCGGCACGCGCTGGACGCCGCCGCCATCGAGCGCCGCGGCCGGGACCCGGAGGATCTCGAACGGGAGGCGGCCGAGGTGCGCGAGCAGGAGCTCGTGCTCAAGGCCGAATTGGAGCACGCCCAGGAGCTGCTGGAGGAGGCCGTCCAGCGGCGGGCCGACTCCGAGGCCGAGCTGAGCGCCGAGGAGCAGCGGCTGGCGCTGGCCGCCAGGGCCGCCGCCGACCGCCGCGAGGGGCTGGCCAAGCTGCGCGGCCAGGTCGATTCCGTACGAAGCCGGGCCAGGGCCGCCGAGGAGGAGATCGGCCGGCTCCAGCAGGCCGTGGCCGACGCGGCCGATCGCGAGCGGCAGGCCAGGGAGGACCTCGAAACGCAGCGGCAGGAGGAGCCCGCGGTCGATCCCGCCCTCGCCGAGGAGCTGGCCACGGCGCAGGCCGTGGTCGAGGAGGCCAAGGCCGTGGCCGACGAGGCCAGACTCGCGGCGGAGGAGGCCAAGTCCGCGCTGGACGCGCCGCGTGCCGCGCTCCAGGCCGCCAAGTCGGGGGTCGGGACCGCCCGCTCCGCCGACCAGGAGGCCCAGCGGTCCGTGGCCGCCCTGGTCGCTCGCCGGGACGCGCTGGAGCTGGGGCTGGCCAAGGGCGACGGCGGCGCGGCCCTGCTGGATGCGGACCTGGCCGGGGTGCTCGGCCCGCTGGCCGCCTCGATGCAGGTCACGCCGGGGGCCGAGCTGGCGGTGGCGGCCATCCTGGGACAGGTCACCGAGGCCATCGTCGTCAAGAGCTTGGACACGGCCGTCGAGGCGCTGGAGTTGCTGCGCACGGGAGGCGCCGGCCAGGCGACCCTCTTGGTGGCGCTGAACGGTGGCGCACAGGACGAGCACACGGCGGCTCTCGGCACCGGCCCGGATGGCGACGATGCGCTGACTGCCGCGGCCGCCGACAACGCGCTCACCGCCGCGGCCGGCGACCCGTCGGAGCGCCGCGCCGGCGAGGCATACGGCGCGGTCCGGCGTCCGCGTGCGGCGGCGCCAGAGGGCGGCGAGTGGGTGGCCGACCTGGTCACCGTGCCCGACCACCTGCGCCCCGCCCTGGACCATGTGCTTGAGGGCGTCGTGGTCGTATCGGGCCTGGACGCCGCCCGCGACCTGGTCGACCGGCACCCCCACCTGAAGGCCGTCACCAGGGCGGGTGACGTGGTCGGGGCACATCTGGCCAGCGGCGGGTCCGAGGGCGGCACTTCCGTGCTGCAGGTGCGGGCCGCGCTCGATGAGGCAGTAAGGGACCTGGAGCGGGCCGAGGCCAGGGCCGAGGAGACCGCCGCGGGCCTGGACGAGGCGATCGGCCTGGAGCAGCGCGCCCAGGCGGCGCTGGAGGCCGCCCAGGGGCAGGTGAGTGAGGCCCAGACCGCCGTCACCACCGCCCAGGCCGGCGTGAGCGCCGCCCAGGGCACGCTGGACCAGGTCAGGGCCCGCCAGAGGGAGGCCGACCAGCGCACCGCCGCGGCCGCCCAGCGCCTGGCCCAGCTCGAGGCGGCCGCCAACGCCGCCCGCGCCGAGGCCGAGCGGCTGGCAGGCAGCGTCACGAAGGCGGAGGAGGCCCGCGCCGAGGGCCAGGAGGAGCTGGCCGAGCTGGAGATCCGCCTGGCCGAGGCCGAATACGCCCAAGAGCTGGAGTCCGAGCCCACCACCGACCTGCGCGACGAGCTGGCCGGCGCTTGCGAGGTGGCAAGGCAGCGGGAGATGGACACCCGGCTCCAGGTACGCACCGCGGAAGAACGCGTCAAGGGCATCGAGGGCCGCGCCGACGGCCTCGTGCGGGCCGCGCAGCGCGAACGCCACGAACGCGCCCAGGCGGCCGCCCAGCGCGCCAGGCGCAGGCGGCAGGCGGCGGTGGCCGAGTCGGTCAGCAAGGGCGCCAAGCAGGTGCTCAGGGCCCTGGCCGAGTCCGTCCGGCTCGCCGCCAGGGAGCGCGACGAGGCCGATCTGGCCAGGGTGGCCGTCGACGCGGAGCTCAAGCAGGTGCGCCTGCGGGTCCGCGAGCTCGGCCAGGAGCTGGACAAGCTGGTCAACCGCGTGCACGGCAGCGAGGTGGCCCGCACCGAGCAGCGCCTGCGGCTGGAGCAGCTGGAGCAGCGGGCGATGGACGAATTCGGGGTCGAGGTCGAGGCACTGATCTCCGAGTACGGCCCCGAGGTCCCGATCCCCGGCGACCCGCCCATCCCCTACGTGCGCGAAGAGCAGGAAAAGCGGGCCAGGGCCGCCGAACGGCAGATGAACCAGCTGGGCAAGGTCAACCCGCTCGCGCTGGAGGAGTTCGCGGCGCTGGAGGAGCGGCACGCCTTCCTCACCTCGCAGCTGGAAGACCTCAAGAAGACCAGGCGTGACCTGCTGACCGTGGTCAAGGAGGTCGACGACCGCGTCGAGCAGATGTTCGCCGCCGCGTACGAGGACGTGGCCCGCGAGTTCGAGCAGATCTTCACCAGGGTCTTCCCCGGAGGCGATGGCCGCCTGGTGCTGACCGATCCCAACGACATGCTGACCACCGGCATCGAGGTCGAGGCCAGGCCGCCGGGCAAGAAGGTCAAGCGGCTGTCGCTGCTGTCGGGCGGGGAGCGGTCGCTCACGGCGGTGGCGTTCCTGATCTCCATCTTCAAGGCGCGGCCGTCGCCGTTCTACGTGATGGACGAGGTCGAGGCCGCGCTCGACGACACGAACACGCAGCGGCTGCTGACCCTGTTCGAGGAGTTGCGGCAGAGCTCGCAGCTGATCGTCATCACCCACAACAAGCGCACGATGGAGATCGCCGACGCGCTCTACGGCGTGTCGATGCGCGGCGACGGCGTGACGCAGGTCGTCAGCCAGCGGCTTCGGGAGCGCGAGTCCGCCTGATCGGTGTGGTCGTGTGCGTGACCCTGCTGGTCCAACTGGGCCGGACGATCTGGAAAACTGACATCTTGTGGATGGTTACCTCGGCGTCATCGTGATCGTGGCCGTCGTCGCCCTGCTGGCGGCGGGCGGCCTGTTCCTGCTCTTCAGGCCGGGCCGCAAGGCGGCCCCGCCCGTCAAGCCGCCTGAGACCCTCCCGATACCGGAGGAGAAGGAGCAGCGGCCCGCCGGCGTGGGCGAGGAGGGCGAGGGCGCGACCACCACGCTGCCGCCTCCGGCGAAACCGGCCGAGCCGGCCGTCGTCAAGCCCGAGATCGAGGTGCCGCCGCCGTCCGCGGGCCGGATGGTGCGGCTGCGCTCGCGCCTGGCGCGTTCGCAGAGCACGCTCGGGCGGGGCCTGCTGGAGCTGCTGTCCCGCGACCGGCTCGACGACGAGGTCTGGGACGAGATCGAGGAGCGCCTGATCACGGCCGACGTGGGTGTCGCGCCGACCCGCGCGATCGTGGAGGAGCTGCGCACCAAGGTCAAGGTGCTGGGCAGCCGCACGCCCGAGGAGGTGCGCGGCCTGCTGCGCGAGCAGCTGCTCATCCAGATCAACCCCGACCTGGATCGCACGCTGCACATCCAGAAGCACGGCGAGCGGCCCGCGGTGGCGCTCATCGTGGGCGTCAACGGCACCGGCAAGACCACCACCACCGGCAAGCTCGCCCGGTTCCTCGTCGGCGACGGCAAGAAGGTCGTGCTCGGCGCGGCGGACACCTTCCGCGCCGCGGCCGCCGACCAGCTGCAGACCTGGGGCGAGCGGGTCGGCGCTGACACGGTGCGCGGCCCCGAGGCCGGCGACCCGGCCTCCGTGGCCTTCGACGCCGTGGCCAAGGGCATCGAGGAGAAGGTCGACGTGGTCATCGTCGACACCGCCGGCCGCCTGCACACCAAGACCGGGCTCATGGACGAGCTGGGCAAGGTCAAGCGGGTCATCGAGAAGAAGGCCACGGTGGATGAGGTGCTGCTCGTCCTCGACGCCACCACGGGCCAGAACGGCATGCGCCAGGCCCAGGTGTTCGCCGAGGTGGTCAACGTCACCGGCATCGCGCTGACCAAGCTCGACGGCACCGCCAAGGGCGGCATCGTGATCTCGGTGCAGCGGGAGCTGGGCGTTCCGGTCAAGGTCGTGGGGCTGGGCGAGGGGCCGGACGACCTGGCGCCGTTCGATCCCGAGGTGTTCGTGGACGCGATCCTCGGCGAATGATCGATTTCCGGTCATACGGTAATTAGTCCGGTAATGGCCCTTACCGGATAAAGGGTGATCGGTCACATATGTCTGTGTTGAGATGTACCGGTCATCAATGATCGCATTCAGGTGAAAGGGCGCCCATGAAGAAGATCGTTGTCCACAGGCCCGGGACCGTGAAGCCGACGGCTGCGGCCGCGCCAAGACACTGCTCCTGACAACCGCCGGCCCGGCGTCTCGTCGGGGGCGCCGGCGCCAAGGAGGTTCGTGTGGACACGATCCTGCTCGACGCCGACCGCCGTGTCGGCGGCCCGTACACGCTGGCCGCGGCGCTCCTCGACCGCCTCGTCCCGCAGGCGCTGGACCATCGGCCCGGCCTGGTCGCCGACCACGACATCGAGATCCGCGCGGCGGCGCCCCACCTGCGCGGCGCCGTGCCCGCGCGGCGGCGGTCGCTGGCCGATGATCTGCCCAGGGCGCAGCGAGTCCTCGTGCCTGGCGCCCGGCGCAGCCTCAGGATCGCCAACGGGCTGGCCGAGTTCGTCCGCGACCACCTGCGCCGGACCGGGGCGCTGGCCCTGACCGTGACGAACCTGGGCGAGGCCGACCACACCGACGCCGAGCTCGTCGCCGTGCTGCGGCGCAGGCTGGACCCCGGCCTCCTCAGAATCGACGAGGGCCCCTCCGCGCCGGGCGCCGGGCCCCTGCCCGCCGACTTCGACCGCTACCGCGACGAGGGCTTCCACCACGCCATGGCGGAGTCGGGCCTGGAGGCGTTGCGCGGTGTGGAGGATGTGCCGCTCCTGCTGCGCGTCGCCGCCGCCCTGGAGGCCATCGAACGCGAGGACGAGGCCCGCGAGCTCTACGACCGGGCCCGGCGCGAGAGCACGGACCCCAAACAGCGCGCCACCGCCGCCTACGCCACCGCCATGATCCTCGTACGCCACCACGACCACGACCGGCGCGACCCCGAGCACGCCCTGGCCTGGATCAACGAGGCGATCACGATCACGTCCCTCCTGCCTGACCCGCGCGAGCGGGCCTTCCACCTCGGCTTCGACCTCAACGGCAAGGCCCTGGTCGAGGTACGCAGGGGACGCCGCGAGGCCGCCATGGAGCTCGTGCAGCGGGCCATCGACCTGGCCGATGCGGACCTGCCGGGCGAGCACCCGATCCACCGGCTCGTCCTGCACGCCAACCGGGCCCAGCTCCTGGCCATGGCCGGCCGCGAGGAGGAGGCACTGGCCGACTACACGCGGGCCGTCGAGGCCGACCCCGGCTACCCCGACTACTACCTCGACCGCGGCAACCTGCTGCACAGGCTCGGCAGGACCGAGGAGGCCCTGGCCGACTACGAGGCCGTCATGCGGCTGAGCCCGCCGTTCCCCGAGGCCTACTACAACCGGTCCGAGCTGCGCTTCGCCGCCGGTGATCTGGCCGGCGCCCTGGCCGACCTGGATCACACGCTGGAGCTGGACCCGGCCTTCGCGCCCGCCTACGTCAACCGCGCCGGACTCCGGGTGGCGGCCGGGGATCACGCCCAGGCCAGGGACGACGTCGAGCACGGACTGGAGATCGCGCCGCGCGACCCCCACCTGCTGTGCGTGCTCGGTCAGGTGGAGCTGGCCGAGGGCCACCTGCCGGAAGCGCGCATCGCGTTCGACCAGGCGCTGGAGCTCGATCCGGGCCTGGCGGCGGGCTGGGCCAACCGGGCCGAGCTGGCCTTCGAGCGTGGCGACCACGAGGCGGCGCTGGCCGATCTGGCGCGGGCGCTGGAGCTGGAGGAGACCGCCGAGTTGCTGTTCAACAGGTCGGTGGTGCATCGGGCCGCGGGCCGGCCGGACCAGGCCAGGAAGGACCTGCTCAGGGCCGCCGAGCTGGCCCCTGGCGACGAGGACGTGAAGCGGGCGCTGGCCGAGGTCTGACGACTCGACGGCGGGACGCAGCCCGCGGGTGGCAAGCCGGGAGCGCCGCTTGAGCGGCACCGGGGTCAGGAACGCGGCCTGATCGGCACCACCAGCGGCGTCCCGGCCACGGGGTCCTCGATGACCTTCGCGTCCAGCTCGAACACCTCGCCCAGCAGCTCCTCCGTGAGCACCTCGTGCGGGGAGCCCGCCGCGATCACCCGGCCGGCCCGCATGGCCACCAGCCGGTCGGCGTAGCGGGCGGCCAGGTTGAGGTCGTGCAGGACCATGACGACCGTGCGGCCGGCCTCCTGGTGCAGGTGCCGGACGAGCTCCAGCACCTCCACCTGATGCGCCAGGTCCAGGAACGTCGTGGGCTCGTCGAGCAGCAGCAGATCCGTGCCCTGGGCCAGCGCCATGGAGATCCACGCCCGCTGCCGCTGCCCGCCCGACAGCTCGTCCAGCGGCCGCTCGGCGAGGTCGGCCAGGCCCGTCATGTCCAGCGCCGCCGCGACCGCGTCCTCGTCGTCGGAGGACCACTGCCGGTACCAGGTCTGGTGCGGATGCCGGCCCCTGGCCACCAGGTCGGCCACGGTCAGCCCTTCGGGAGCGGTGGGCGCCTGGGGGAGCACGCCGAGGATCTTGGCCACCTCGCGGGTGGGGATCCTGTCGATGCGCTTGCCGTCCAGCAGCACCTCGCCGCCCTGCGGCTTGAGCAGGCGGCCGAGCGCGCGCAGCAGCGTGGACTTGCCGCAGCCGTTGGGGCCGATGATCGTGGTCACCGTGCCCGCCTCGATGCCCAGGTCGAGCCCGTCGACGACGACGCGGTCGCCGTATCCGAGCTTGACGCCGGCGGCCTGCAGTCTCACTTGCGAGACCTCCAGATCAGATGGATCAAGTATGGGGCGCCCAGCACGGCGGTGACGATGCCGACGGGCAGCTCGATCGGCGAGAACGCGGTCCTGGCGATCAGGTCGGCGGCCGTGGTGAGCACGCCGCCGATGACCGCCGAGCACAGCAGCGGCGGCTGCCCCGAGCGGGCCAGCCGGAGCGCGATCTGCGGGGAGGCGAGCGCCACGAACGCGATCGGCCCGGCCGAGGCCGTGGCCACGGCGGCCAGCAGCACGGCGGCCAGGATCATCAGGGCGCGGGCCAGGTTCGTGCGCACGCCCAGGGAAGTGACCGTGTCGTCGCTGAAGCGCAGCGCGTCGAGCGAGCGCGTGCCGAGCAGGGTCAGCGGCACCAGCACGACCAGGGCTAGGGCCGTGGGCGCCACGTGCTCCCAGCCGCGTCCGTTGAGCGAGCCGCTGATCCAGACCATGGCGCGGGCGGTGTCGTTGACGTCGCCGACGGTCAGGAGCCAGAACTTGACGTTGGTGAAGACGGCGGCCACGCCGATGCCGACCAGGACCAGGCGGTAGCCGTCCAGGCCGCGCCGCCACGCCAGCCCGTACACGACGGCCGCGCCGATCAGGCCGCCGAGCAGGGCGAGCGCGGGGATGCCGAGGGTGGCGAGCAGGCCGCTGGTGCCGCCGTACACGCTGCCGCTGGCCACCACGCCGGCCACGACCGTGACGGAGGCGCCGGTGGTGACGCCGAGGATCTCGGGGCTGGCCAGCGGGTTGCGGGCGATGGACTGGATGATGGCGCCGGACAGCGCGAGCGCCGCGCCGACCAGGGCGCCGGTCAGCGCGCGCGGCAGGCGTAGCTCCATGATGATGAAGTGGGCGGCGCTGTTCGGGTCGAAGGTGCCGGCGATCACCTCGGCAACGGTCATCTCGATGTCGCCGATGCGCATGTTCAAGGCCATGAGCAGGGCGAGGAGGACCAGGCCGAACAGGGTGATCGCGACGCCGCGCAGGCGTACCCGCCAGGACAGGGCGCCGACGCGCAGGGAGAGAGCGGTCACAGTCGCACCGGCTTCCTGCGGCGGACCAGGGCCACGAAGAAGGGGGCGCCGATCAGCGCGAGTACCACGCCGACCTCCAGCTCGCCCGGCGGGGCGACCACGCGGCCGATCACGTCCGCGAGCAGCAGCAGCGCCGCGCCGATCAGCCCCGAGTACGGCAGCAGCCACCGGTGGTCGGTGCCCGACAGAGGGCGGGCCAGGTGGGGCACGATCAGGCCGACGAACGACAGCGAGCCGCACGCGGCGACTGCCGCGCCCGACAACAGGGTGACGGCGGCGACGCCGATGGTGCGCGTCATGGCGATGTTCTGGCCGAGGCTCCTGGCCACGTCCTCACCGAGCGAAAGCGCGTTCAGGCCGGGCGCGTTGACCGTCGCGAGGAGCAGGCCCACCAGGATGAACGGCAGCACCTGCCAGACCACGTCGGCGCCCCTGGCCGCGATCGAGCCGGCCTGCCAGAAGCGGAACACGTCCATGGCCTGCTCGTCCAGCAGCACGATGGCCGAGGTGAGCGCGTACAACATGGCGCTGACGGCGGTGCCGGCCAGCGCCAGCGTGACGGGCGTGGGCCCGCCCCTGCCGCCTGCCATGCCGAGCGCGAACACCGCCACACTGGCGATCAACGCCCCCGCCAGCCCGAACCAGATGTAGACGAGGAGGCTGGAGGCGCCCAGCAGGATGATCGAGGCCACCATCGCGAACGCCGCCCCCTGCGTGACCCCGAGCAGGCCCGGGTCGGCGAGCGGGTTGCGGGTGTGGCCCTGCATCAGCGCGCCGGCCACGCCGAGCGCGAGGCCGGCGAGCACCCCTAAGACGGTCCGCGGAACGCGGAGCGAGCGGATGATGATGTCGTTCTCGCTGCCGGTGGGCGCGGTGAGCGCGGCCCAGGCGTCGGCGAGCGGCACGGACTTGGAGCCGATCGTGATGCTGAGCACCACGGCCACCGCCACGGCGGCGACAAGCGCGAGCAGGACGGTGAGCCGGCGGTGACGGATGCCGTGGAGGCGCGGCGCGGCCACGGTTGTGCTCACCCTGTTCCTCCTCGGCATTTGCTCGATCCCGGTGAAGTATGCCAGTTTAGGCAGGGCTTACCTAACTTAGGTTTGCCTTACTTTTCAGGGAAGGAACTTTGACCATGAGACCGTTGCGTGCGCTGGTCGGCGCTCTTCTTGTGGCGGGACTCGCCGCCTGCGGTTCGACGGAGCCCGCCGCCACCACCACTGCCGGCGCCACGGCGGCCGCGCCGTTCAAGACCGTCAAGCACGCGATGGGTGAGACGAAGATCCCCGCTCAGCCGAAGCGGGTCGTGGCGCTCGACCAGAGCTTCGTCGACGCCGTCCTCACGCTGGAGACGCCCGTGGTGGGCTACACGACGTATCGCTCGCTTGACGACAAGCTGCCCGACTATCTGGGGACCGTCGCCGAGCAGTATGGCAAGGAGGCGACCCCGGTCGGCACGCTGGAGGAGCCCAGCCTGGAGAAGATCATCGCGCTCAAGCCCGACCTGATCGTCTCCGCCAAGGTCCGGCACGAGGCCCTGTACGACAAGCTCTCCAAGATCGCGCCGACCGTCTTCAGCGAGACCACCGGGGCCATCTGGAAGGAGAACATCCGGCTCATGGGGCAGGCCCTGGGCAAGGAGCAGCTCGCCGACACCAAGATCAAGGAGTACGAGGACCGGGCCGCCAAGATCGGCACGTCGATCAAGGAGAAGGAAGGCGGCGAGCTGCCCACGATCTCCATCGTGCGGTTCGCCGGTGAGCCCACGGTCCGCCTGTACGTGGAGAAGTCCTACTCCGGCATCGTGATGAAGGACGTCGGCTTCCCGCGCCCCGACGGCCAGCCGACCGTGGAGGACTCGATCGTGGTGGACGTGAGCCAGGAGAAGATCGCGGACCTGGACGCCGACCACATCTTCGTCTCCACCTACGAGGACCCGACGGTGGCCGAGACCAAGGACAAGTTCCTGAACAACCCGCTGTGGGGCAAGCTCAAGGGCGAGAAGCACGACGTCGCCGACCTGACCTGGATGACCGCGGTGGGCATCCAGGGTGCGCACTCGATCCTGGACGACGTTGCCAAGTTCTTCGGCGTGGACCCGGCCAGGGCCGCCTAACGAGGCAGCCAGGCGCGGAGCTCCGTCAGGTGTGGCTCGACGTCCAGACGCTGGCCGGCGAGCCACTCCGGATTGCCGTACGTGCCCTTGTAGCGGTCGCCGCTGTCGCAGATCAGCGTGACGACGCTGCCCCGCTCGCCCTTTCGCCGCATCTCGTCGATCAGCTCCACGCAGGCCGCCATGTTGGTGCCCGTGGAGCCGCCGACGTTCAGGCCGGTGACCTCGCGGGTCCAGTGCATGGCGGCGATCGAGCGGGCGTCGGGCACCGCGATCATGCGGTCGATGACGGACGGCTGAAACGAAGGCTCGACGCGGGGGCGGCCGATCCCCTCGATGCGCGAGCCCCGGGCGGTGACGGAGGCGTCGCCGGAAATCCAGGCGGGGTAGAAGGCCGAGCCCTCGGGGTCGACGACAGCCAGCCGGGTGGGGTGGCGGCGGTAGCGGATGTAGCGGCCGATGGTCGACGACGTGCCGCCGGTGCCGGCCCCGACCACGATCCAGGAGGGCTCGGGGTGGGGCTCCATGGACATCTGCGAATAGATCGATTCGGCGATGTTGTTGTTGCCGCGCCAGTCGGTGGCCCGCTCCGCGTAGGTGAACTGGTCCATGAAGTGCCCGCCGGCCTCGGCGGCGAGACGGTGAGATTCGTCATAGATCGCGCCGGCGTCCGCCACGAGGTGACATTTCCCACCGTAGAACTCGATGAGGTGGCACTTCTCCGGTGACGTGGAGGCGGGCATGACGGCGATGAAGGGCAGGCCGAGCAGCCGGGCGAAGTAGGCTTCGCTCACGGCCGTGGAGCCGCTGGACGCCTCGACGATCGTGGTCGTGGGTCCGATCCAGCCGTTCGCCAGGCCGTAGAGGAATAGGGATCGGGCAAGTCGATGTTTCAGTGAACCGGTCGGGTGCACCGACTCGTCTTTCAAGTAGAGGTTTACACCCCAGTCCGAGGGCAGCGGAAAGACGTGCAGGTGTGTGTCACAACTGCGGTTGGCGTCGGCTTCGACCGTGCGGATGGCTTCCGCCACCCAGCGGCGCGTTCCCGTGTTGTGATGGTCCACGAAATCCATGTCCTTACGCTATCCCATGTGACGTTGGCCACTAGAACTGCGAATTTGGGTGGTTAGTGTTATGCTATTGAGACTTGTCCGGCCGTGGACGTGACCACGCACGCCGCGAGCAGATGGACGGAACCCCCCTCTGACCCAGGCGGATCCTCGTTAACGCGTCCCTTACCCGGGACTTGCCATGATGGGACCGCCGTCAGGCGGCCTGTGCCGAAACGGGGGATAGCGCAAGGGGGAATGAATTGATCACTATGACCGATGAGCAGCGTCAGGACTGGTTCGAGCGCGATGTCGTGCCGGTGACGTCGCAGCTGTTCGCCTCTGCCATGCGCCTCACCCGTAACGCCGCTGACGCGGAGGATCTGGTGCAGGAGACGGTGGCGAAGGCATATACGTCGTATCACCAGTTCCGGGAGGGCACGAACCTCAAGGCGTGGCTGCACCGGATCCTGACCAACAACTTCATCAACGACTACCGGAAGAAGCAGCGCTCGCCCAAGCTGTCCGCCGCCGAGGAGATCGAGGACTGGCAGCTGCACGCCGCCGAGTCGCACAGCTCGACGGGCCTGCGGTCGGCCGAGAGCGAGGCGCTCGACCGGCTTCCCGACAACGTCGTGATGAACGCCCTGCGGTCCCTGCCCGAGGACTTCCGCGTGGCCGTCTACCTGGCCGACGTCGAAGGGTTCGCGTACAAGGAGATCGCTGACCGCATGGGCACGCCCATCGGCACTGTCATGTCCCGTTTGCACCGGGGCCGCCGGCAGTTGCGCGGCATGCTGGAGGAGTACGCCCGCGAGGAGGGCGCTGTCCGCGTCCCGACCCAGCGTGCTGCCTAGGACTGCATAGACAGATGAAGGCGGACGCGTAACAGTCCGCCTTCCGTGCGCAGCTCCACGAGATCGCAGAGCTGACGACTGATCCAGAGCCCGTATCCCCTGGGGGACTCGGGCTCAGGTGGTATATAGCCGGGTAAGGGGTCGTCCAGCGAGCCGCCGGGGTCGGCGATCTCGCAGATGAGCTCCCCGTTGTTCTCCCACATCGTGATCGTGCCGTATCCGGCGCCGTGTTCGATGCTGTTCGCGGCGATCTCTGAGACGCTGATGACCAGCGACGTGATGAGGTTGCGGTCCATGCCCGCCGCGCGGGCGTACTCGCCGACGCTCTGGCGCAGCCACCGCAGCTCACGTCCGGTGAACCGGATGGTCACCGCGCCGGGTCCCGGCTCGGGGAGCGGCGCGTGGTCGTCGTTGAGCACCAGTTGGTGGGGCGGGATGAAACGGGTGCTGGTCGCCTCGCCGTCCACGCCGAGCAGGAGCGGGTGGTTCACCTCGTGGTAGTCGAGCGCGGCAGGCGGCACCTCGCGGAGGTCGTACATGCACAACATGACGGCCGAGGCCGCGCTGAGCGCGGCGTTGACGACGGACTCGTAGCGGATCAGCTCCGTGATCTCGCGCCGGCTCAGGCCCTCCCAGCTGGGCTCGGCGATCACGAGAGTTCGGCGCCCGCGTGTGTAGTCGTGGTAGGCGGCCAGTGTGCGGTACGGATGGCCGTACCAAGCGGTGGAGACCCGGGTGTCGACGTGTCCCGCGTCGTCGCCCAGGGCGTCGGCCAGCAGGGCGAGCCTGGCCGCGCCGGTGATCACCAGCACCCGCCTGTCCTCGTCGAGCGCGGCCCGCACGCGCGGCACGGTGAGATCCAGAAAGGACTCATCGGAGTCGTAGGGCACGCCGACGTGCCGCAGACCCTCGCCATCGAAACGTGCCCGCTCAGGGCGCACGGGCGAAACGTAACAAGCGCCGCGTGGCTATGCAACGGCTATCAGGGCCACCGCGCCGAGCGCGCATGCCACACCGGTCATCTGGATCGTGTTGAGCCGCTCTCCGAGCACCTGCCTCGCCAGCAGCAGCGTGCTGGCGGGGTAGAGCGACACCAGCACGGCGACCAGGCTGAGCAGGCCCTGGCGCTGCGCCAGCAGAAAGAGCACGTTCGCCACCATGTCGAGCACGCCCGCGGCCACGATGATGCGCAGCGAGCCCGCCCGCGGCCGGAGCGAGCGCCGGGCGGCCAGGGCCACCAGCGCCACCACGCTCACCGATGACAGTCTGGCCCCGACCAGCGGCCACAGGCCTGCCTCGGCCGGCGCCATGGCGAGCAGGATGAAGAACCCGCCGAACCCGGCGCCCGCGGCCAGCGAGGACACCAGCGCCCCGAGCGAGGCGCGCCCGCCGGGGGACCCGTCCTGGCTGACCAGCAACACCGAGCCCAGGGCCAGCGCAACGCCGGTCAGCGCCCAGAACCCCGGCCGCTCGCCCGTGGCCAGCCCGAACACCACAGGCAACGCCGCCGAGGTCACCGCGGTCGTCGGCGCGACCACCGACATGACCCCCGTGGCCAGCGCCCGGTAGAACAGCGCCAGCCCGGCGGCGCCCGACAGTCCTGCGGCCAGCCCCCACAGGATCGCCCGGTCGCTGAACGTGCCCGGGAGCAACGGCAGCAGGGCGAGGATCAGCGTCAGCCCCGCCAGCTGGGAGAGGATGACGACCGCCAGCACCTGGGTCCGTCGGGTGGCCAGGCCGCCGAAGAAGTCGGCCGTGCCGTAGACCACCGCGCAGGCGGTAGCCAAGATCACTGCGGTCACCCTTGTTCTCCTCGGGTCAGTTCAATGAGTTGCACTCCTAGTACAACACAATAGGTGCAACATAGTGCAAATCAAGTTCACTAGACTGCACTCCATGGAGGATCCCGAGCTGATCAATCAGGCCGTCGCCAACAATGTGCGCTTCCAGCGCTCGCACCGAGGGCTGACGCTGGACCAGCTGGCCGCCAGGTCCGGTGTCAGCCGGGGCATGCTCGTCCAGGTCGAGCAGGGGCGGACGAACCCCAGTGTCTCCACCCTCACCAGGATCGCCTCCGCCCTGGGGGTCACCGTGGCCCGGCTGGTCGAGGTCGCGGACGTCCCCATGGTGCGGATCGTGGACAAGGCCGACGTGGTCACGTTCCGCCAGGGCGACGTGCAGGCGCGGCTGCTCGTCGGCGCGGACACGCCGATGATCCTGGAGCTGTGGGACTGGCGCCTGTCCCCGGGGGAGCACCACGACGGCGACCCTCACCCGCCCGGTACCCGCGAGATGCTCACCGTGCTGGAGGGTGAGCTGACGCTCAGCGTCTACGGCAGGAGCCACGTGATCGGCAAGGACGACGCCGTGCTCTTCACCGCCGACCGCCCCCATCGCTATGCGAACCAGGGCGAGGAGGAGCTCAGGCTCATCATGGTGGTCGCCGAACCACGCGAGACACATGACCAGTGACGGCGAGTGTGTTCCTGATCGCCCTGCGGAGTTGACGACTCCGGCATATCTTGGACCACTCGTGACCGTTGCTGGGTACATCCCTGGTAAACGGCGGTACCTCGGCAGGGGGTGGCGGGTGAGTGAGGCCCGAGCGGCGACGGAGAAGCTCCACACGGAGCTTCATGGTCTGGGCGTCACCAGCGCGTACGAGGTGGGCGACGACGCCACCATCGCGGTGTGGATAGGCCTTGTCGTGCGATATAGGGATGGTTTTTACCGCTGGCAGGAAGGACCTGCGAAACGTCGGCGTTTGGGTACGGATCCGGTTGGATGTGCCATACGCGTGGCGCGCCGCTACAAGGAACTGCAGGCCGATATCCCACTCTGGTGGGACGACCTGGCCAGGGAACTGCGGGGAAAACCGGTCCAGGACTACCCATAGGCCCCCGCATGCGCGGTTTCGGGGGGAAGCATGCGCGTCTGGGCTCTGCCGCTGGCCTTGCTCGCCCTGGTGGCCTGTGTCACCTACTCGGTGGCGTACCGCCGATCTGCCGAGGAACCGCCGGTGATCGTGCCGCTGCGGCAGGTGAGCGTCGATCCCGCCCAGCTGGCCAAGCGGCTGGCGTCGATGCAGGCCGGCTGGCCGCGTAGCCGCAAGTTCGACTGCGCGCGGCTCAAGTGCGTGGCCCTGACCTTCGACGACGGTCCCGGCGAGCACACCGGCCGGCTCCTGGACCTGCTCAGCGCGCGTGATGTCCGGGCCACGTTCTTCGTCATCGGGCAGATGGTGGCCGCCGACAGGGGCGGGCTCCTCACGCGGCGCATCGTGGACGAGGGCCACGAGATCGGCAACCACTCCTGGAGCCATCCGCCGCTGGCCGCGCTGTCGCACGAGGCGGTCCATCGCGAGCTCAAGTACACCGACGACATCGTGGAGCACCTGACCGGGGTGCGGATGCGGGTCATGCGGCCGCCGTACGGGGCCACGGACGACGGCGTCGCCGCGGAGACCCGCCGTGAAGGGCTGGCGCAGATCCTGTGGAACGTGGACACCCTCGACTGGCGCGACCGGGCGGCCCCGACTGTGGCCAAGCGGGCTTGCGAGGCCAAACCCGGGTCGATCGTCCTGCTGCACGACATTCACCGCAGCACCGTGGACGCCATGCCGGCGGTGCTCGACACGCTGAGCAGGAAGGGGTTCACGTTCGTCACGGTCTCGGAGCTGTACGGCAAGACGCCGCTGCCGGGCAGGACGTACACCTCGCGGTGACCCGGGATGTCGGTGGGACGTGGCACCCTGACGGCATGGGTTTCACCGGCTTCCCCGACGAGGCGTTCATCTTCTATGAGGGCCTCGAGGCGGACAACAGCAAGACCTACTTCACCCGGCACAAGCAGCTCTACGAGGAGGCGGTGCGGGCGCCCATGGTCGCGCTCACCGACGAGCTTGCCGCCGAGTTCGGGCCCGCGCAGCTCTTCCGGCCCTATCGTGACGTGCGTTTCTCCAAGGACAAGTCGCCATACAAGACGCATCAGGGTGCGTTCGTGGATCTGATGCCGGGGATCGGGCTTTATGTCGAGATCAGCGCGTCAGGACTGTTCGCGGCCGGGGGCTTCTACACGCAGGCGGCCGACCAGGTGGCTCGCTACCGCGCGGCGGTGGATGAGGATCTTTCGGGCAAGCCGTTGACGGCGATCATCGACGCGCTGGCGGCGGCCGGTTACGAGGTGGGGGGCGAGCGGCTGAAGACCAAGCCGCGCGGCTTCACCGAGGACCACCCGCGCATCGACCTGCTGCGTCACAAGTCGTTGTACGCGGGGATGCGCTTCGAGCCGGAGCCCTGGGTGCACACGACGGAGGCCCGCGCCCGCGTGGAGCAGACCTGGCGCGCCTTCGGGCCGCTGGTCGAATGGCTCTGCACCCACGTCAGGGGCAGCGAGCTCCCCCGCCGCTGACCACCCGATCCCGCCCCCTACGGCCTACGCGCAGGCACCGCCCGCGCCTGCGCGTCGGGGGCGGTGCCTACGCGTCGGGATCACGCGCGCTTGGCGCGGGCGGCGGCGCGGCCCCGGGTGGCCGCGTCGAGCACGACCTTGCGGATGCGCACGGCGTCCGGGGTGACCTCCACGCACTCGTCCTCACGGATGAATTCGAGCGCCTGCTCCAGCGACAACACGCGCGGCGGGATCACCTTCTCCGTCTCCTCGGAGGTGGAGGAGCGCATGTTGGTGAGCTTCTTCTCCTTGGTGATGTTCACGTCCATGTCGTCGGACCGCGAGTTCTCACCGATGATCATGCCTTCGTAGACCTCGGTGGTGGGGGAGATGAACAGGGTGCCGCGCTCCTGCAGGTTGAGCATGGCGAACGCGGTCACCGGACCGGAGCGGTCGGCCACCAGCGATCCGCTCGCGCGGGTGCGCAGCTCGCCGAACCACGGCTCGTACGAGTCGAACACGTGGTGCACCAGGCCGGTGCCGCGCGTCTCGGTCAGGAACTCGGTACGGAATCCGATCAGGCCACGCGCCGGCACCACGAACTCCATCCGGATCCAGCCGGTGCCGTGGTTCGTCATGTGCTCCATGCGGCCCTTGCGCACGGCCAGCAGCTGCGTCACCGCCCCGAGGTATTCCTCGGGGCAGTCGACCGTGAGCCGCTCGACGGGCTCGTGCACCTTGCCGTCGATGTCCTTGGTGACCACCTGCGGCTTGCCGACGGTCAGCTCGTAGCCCTCGCGGCGCATCTGCTCGACGAGGATGGCCAGCGCCAGCTCGCCGCGGCCCTGCACTTCCCAGGCGTCGGGCCGCTCGGTCGGCAGCACGCGCAGTGACACGTTGCCGACCAGCTCCTTCTCCAGGCGGTCCTTGACCATGCGCGCGGTCACCTTGCTGCCCTTGACCTTGCCGACCAGCGGCGAGGTGTTGGTGCCGATGGTCATCGAGATGGCCGGCTCGTCCACGGTGATCAGCGGCAGCGGGCGCGGGTCCTCGGGGTCGGCCAGCGTCTCGCCGATCATGATGTCGGGGATGCCGGCGATGGCGATGATGTCGCCGGGGCCCGCCTCCTCGGCCGGCTTGCGCTCCAGCGCATCGGTCATGAGCAGCTCAGTGATCTTGACGCGCTGGATCGTGCCGTCGGTGCGGCACCAGGCCACCTGCTGACCCTTGCGCATGACGCCCTGGTGGATGCGGCACAGCGCGATGCGGCCGAGGTAGGAGGAGGCGTCGAGGTTGGTCACGTGGGCCTGCAGCGGCGCGCTCGGGTCGTAGGTCGGCGCCGGGATGGTCGACTTGATGATGTCGAACAGCGGCTCCAGGCCCTCCGAGTCGGGCATGCCGCCGTCGTCGGGGCGGTTCATCGAGGCCCGGCCGGCCTTCGCCGAGGCGTAGACGATCGGGAAGTCGATCTGCTCCTCGGTGGCGTCGAGGTCCATGAACAGCTCGTAGACCTCGTCGACGACCTCCTTGATGCGGGCGTCGGGACGGTCGACCTTGTTGATGCACAGTATGACGGGCATCTTGGCGGCGAAGGCCTTGCGCAGCACGAAACGGGTCTGCGGCAGCGGCCCCTCCGAGGCGTCCACCAGCAGCACCACGCCGTCGACCATCGACAGCCCGCGCTCGACCTCGCCGCCGAAGTCGGCGTGGCCGGGTGTGTCGATGATGTTCAGGGTCATGCCGCCGTGCTTGACCGCGGTGTTCTTCGCGAGAATGGTGATGCCCTTCTCGCGCTCGAGGTCGTTGGAGTCCATGACGCGGTCGTCGACATCCTGGTTGGCGCGGAATGCCCCGGACTGCCAGAGCATGGCGTCGACCAGCGTGGTCTTGCCATGGTCGACGTGCGCGATGATCGCGATATTCCGCAGGTCGTCGCGGCTGTTCAAAGGCATGATGACGTCTCGCTCTGTGTCGTGGGGTCGGCCGCGCGAAGTCGCGACCACTTAAGTCTAGTTGATCCCCTCTCATGGCAAGAGCGGCACGAGATGACGGCGAGCGTAAGCGCGGGCGTCCTCGTCGTTGCCGAGCGGGGCCGCACCTCGGCTGCACCTGGGGCGCACCTCGGCTGTACCTGGGGCGCACCTCGGCTGCAGCTACATAGAGGGTTGCACATTTGTGCGCATGGCAATGGTCAGGCCGGTCCCTAGATTGTCGGCATGACGTGGACAGAGCTGGTTATGACGTCGGCGCCGACAAAAGGTGACCAGCCGGCGGTGAGCGACGTCAGGACCGGTGAGGTGTTGTCGTACGCCGCGTTCGTGCGCCGCGTCACGCGTGCCGCGGCGGGCCTGCGCCGCCACGGCCTCCAGCAGGGCGAGCACGTGATCGTCGACGTCCCGCTCGGTGTGTCGCTGCCCGTCGCGGTCCACTCCGTCGCCTGGGCCGGTGGGATCGCGGCACTCGGGTCCACCGGCAAGGCCCGCATGATGATCACCTTGCGCGACTACGATCCGGCGGCCGTCAAGGCCGATCGGGTCTTCGCCTTCCGGCCGGGACCGGGTGTCCGGCCGTTCGGTGAGTTGCTGGTCAGCGGTGCCGTGGACTTCGGTCCGCTGGCGGGTCCCGCGCTCACGCTCGACAGCGCGCGCGTCTTCGACCACATCGAGCTGGCCGGCGACCTGCGCAGGGTGGCCGCGCGCCTGGTGATCGGCACGGACGACGTGGTGATCAGCGCGGTCAGCGAGCCGTTCACGGGTCTGCGGGTGCTGGACCTGGCGATGATGGCCGGCGCCCACGTCGTGCTCGCGCACGACCCCAGCGTGGTCGGGTGCCGCGTGCTGGCCGAGGAACGCCGAGCCACCATGATCATCGCCCCTTACGACCTGGCCAGGCGGCTGCTCGGCGACCCCATCCTCGCGTTCGTGCGCGTCGTGGACGAGAGGGCGGTCGTCAGCTCACTCCGCCGGTGACCGCCCAGGGCCCGCGGTGCGGCCCTTGAGGTCGTGGGCTGTGAAACACTGTGCGAAAAGGGTGATCCTTCAGCGACGCAGGGTGACCAGATGCCAGAGCCCCCCAGGCACAACCTTCCCGCAGAGCCCAACCGGTTCGTCGGCCGCGAACGCGATGTCGACGATCTCCGCAGGTTGTTCGGCGAGACGCGGGTCGTGACCTTGTGCGGGGTCGGCGGCATCGGCAAGACCCGGCTGGCCCTGCGGGTCGCCGCGGGGCTGCTGTCCCGCTATCCCGACGGAGTCTGGCTGGTCGAGCTGGCCAGGCTGCGCCGGGCCGAGCTGGTCGTGCCGGAGATCGCCCGTGTGCTGCGGGTGCACCAGGAGGTCGACCGGCCGCTGCTCGACACCGTGACGGCCAGGCTGCGCGACCTGTGCTGCCTGCTGCTCCTCGACAACTGCGAGCACCTGGTCGACACGTGCGCCGAGGTGACGGCCGGGCTGGTGGCCTCCTGCCCGCGGCTGAGCGTCCTGGCCACCAGCAGGGAGCCGCTGCACATCGCCAGCGAGCTGATCTGGCGGGTGCCGCCGCTCGACCTGCCCGACGCGGAGAGCGCCGACGCCGAGTCCGTGCAGTTGTTCCTGGACCGGGCGGCGGCCGCGGGCACCAGGCCGGCCCCCGGCGGCCTGGCCGACGTCATACGCCTGTGCCGGGCACTGGACGGGCTGCCGCTGGCCCTGGAGCTCGCCGCGGCCCGTACGAGCCTGCTCAGCCCCGGGCAGATCGCCGACCGCATCGACGACCGCTTCTCGCTGCTCACCACGGGCGGCCGCACCGCCCCCGCCCGGCAGCGCACACTGGCGGCGGCCGTCGAGTGGAGCCACGACCTGCTGTCGGCCAAGGAGCAGGTGCTGCTGCGCCGGCTGTCGGTGTTCGCCCGGGCCTTCGACCTGGATCTGGCCGAGCAGGTCTGCGCGGAGCAACCCATCGCGCCCGCGGATTTCGTGGACCTGCTGGGCAGCCTGGTCGACAAGTCGCTCGTGTTGTGCGACGAGAGCCGCACGCGCTATTGGCTGCTGGAGACCATCAAGCGTTACGCGCTCGAACGACTCCAGCAGGCCGGCGAGCGCGATGCGCTGCGCGAGCGGCACCTCCACGTGCTCTGTGAGCTGCAGGCGCGCCACTTCGCGACGGAGATGGTCGAGCCCGGCGTGCCGTGGCGCGAACGCCTGCGGGCCCTCACCGCGAGCCGGAGCCTGCTCGACGATCAGCGGGTGGCGCTCGACTGGGCCGCCGAATCCGGGGACGTGTCACGGGGGCTGCACCTCTGCGCGACCAGCACCGGGCTGCTGCCGATCGGCGGCCTGACGGAGGTCGTCGCCTGGATCGAGCGCCTGCTCTCGCGCGACCTGTCCCGCGTGCCGGCCGAGCGGATCGCGCACGCCAAGGCGTACCTGGCCTATGGCCTGGAGGCGCGCGACGAGCTGAGCCGCTCGCTGGAGGTGGCCGAGGAGAGCCTGGCCGGGATGTCGCCGATGGACGCGTTCTCCCGCAGCGCCATACTCAACACCATCGCGACGGTGCTGCTCCGCATGGGCCGGGCCGACGAGGCGCTGCGCTACGCGGAGGAGGGCCTGGCCGTCGCCGCCCGCTCCGGCGACCTGTGGAACCAGGCGGCGGGGCTGGCCGGGCTGTCAGCGGTGGCCCTGACCCGCGGCCGGGTGCGCGAGGCCCAGCGGCACGCCGAGGAGGCGCTCGCCCGAGCCCGCGAGCACGGCCACCGCTGGATCATGGCCGGGGCCGCGGCCCAGCTCGGCGCGGTGGCCGAGGCGCGCGGCGACCTGGCGACGGCCGAGGCCCACTACGCGATGGCCGTCCCCTGGCTGCGGGAGCTGGGCAGCCACGCCGACCTGGCCCGCTGCCTGGCCAGGATCGGCCGGGTCGCGGCGATGTCGCACGAGTTCGGCCTCGCCAGGGAGCGGCTTGCCGCGAGCTTCGCGCTGAGCAGGGAGACCGGGCAACGCCGGGGGGTGGCCCGGTGTCTGGCGGGGCTGTCGGTGCTGGCGGAGCACGAAGGCGACCTGGAGGGCGCCGTGCTGGCCGCCGCGGCCGCGGCCGCGCTACGCGAGTCGATCGGGCAACATTCGCCCACGGTCAGGATCGAGGAGCTGCTCGGCAGGGCCCGTGCCAAACTGGGGGCGGGCCGCACCCTGTCGCTGTGGTCGCGTGGCCGGGCGATGAGCGCGGACGACGCCGCCCGCCACGTGCTGGAGGGCGAGCGCCCGGCGAGCGAGACTCCGGTGGCCGCCGAGCCCGTCAGGCACTCGCTCCTGACCGCCCGCGAGCACGAGATCGCCGGCCTGCTCACCCGCGGCCTGTCCAACCGGGCCATCGCAGAGGAGCTGGTGATCAGCCCGGCCACGGTCGCCCGGCATATCGCCAACATCATGGAAAAGCTCGGCTATACCTCCCGCGCGCAGATCGCCGTCTGGGCGGCCGAGCACTCCTCCAACCCGTCTGCATAGGCATCTGCATATTCCGCCCCATGTACGCATGAGACGCCCTCCCTACCGTGGGCGGCATGGATGAGCGCATCGTCATCGTGGACTCGGACACAGGACTGACGCTCACCGAGGAGCAGCTGGACGAGAGGTCAGCTGCCGCGATCATCCAGTTGCGGCGCAGGGGCGTGCGGGTGGGCGACACCGTGCTCATCTGCCTGCCGGTCGGGCCCGACCTGCTGGTGGCGGCCGACGCGGTGATCGCCGTGGGCGGCGTGGCCTGGCCGGTGCCGGCCGACCTCGAGACGTGGGCGCTCCATGAACGCATTGAGGCCAGCGGGGCCCGCGTGCTGATCTCCGACCTCCCACAGGCGCTGGAGGCGGCCGAGGAGTCCCGTGTGCGGATCGTCATGAGCGTCGCAGACCTCAGCGCCCTCCAGGCCGCCCGCGAGGCGGACGCCGAGCGAGCATAAGCTCGTATTCATGCCTTTCGCGCCCAACTTCCCCGTCATGCTCAGGACTGAGGACGGGGTTCGCATCGATGCCGCCCACACCCCGTCCGCGCGGACGGACCTCGGGATCGTGGTGGCGCACGGTTTCACCGGGTCGTGGCGGGAGCGTCCGGCGCGCCGCATCGTGCACGTGCTCAGCGGGTACGCCGGCGTGATCGCCTTCGACTTCCGCGGCCACGGGCGCTCCGGCGGCGAGACGACCGTGGGCGAACTGGAGGTGCTGGACGTGGAAGCGGCCGTCAGGCACGCGCGCGTGGTGGGCTACGAGAAGATCGCGGTGGTGGGGTTCTCCATGGGCGCGGCGGTAGCCGTACGGCACGCGGGGCTGCGTGGCGGGGTCGACGCGGTGGCGGCGGTGAGCGGCCCGGCCCGCTGGCACTACCGGGGCACCAAGCCGATGCGCCAGGTGCACTGGGCCATCGAGCAGCCGTTCGGGCGGTGGGCGGCCAGGGTGGCCAAGCGCACCAGGATCGCCCGCGGCCCGTGGGACCCGATCCCGATGCCGCCTTACGAGGCCGCCGCGCTCATCTCGCCGACCCCTCTGCTGATCGTCCACGGCGACGCCGACACGTTCTTCCCGCTGGAGCACGCGCACCAGTTGTACGCCGGCGCACGCGAGCCCAAAGAGCTCTGGGTCGAGCCCGGGTACGGCCACGCCGAGGCCGCCGCGACCCCCGCACTCATCGCCAGAATCGGCAAATGGATCTCCTCGAACTTTTTGTGAGTAAAACACGTCTACCTAGAGCGGATGGAAGGAAACCGCCGGGAGAAAGTCCCTGGGGAAGGAAACCGTCGATGCGGTGGACGTGGGACATACTTCAGTAGTCAGGCGGTCGCCCAGCGTCGCGGGGGCGCGCTGGGTGGCATCCTGCCCATGCCCGCCGTGGGCCCCGCGAGACACCGCGCGGGGCCCCGAGCAGGCAGCCTCATGGAGTGAGGCCAAATGAGCAGGGCCTCAGCCGAGCCGGGCGATCGACTTGTACTCCAGGTAGCTCTGCAGGCCCTCGGGCCCCAGCTCGCGGCCGACGCCACTGGCCTTGTAGCCGCCGAAGGGCGCGTTGGTCTCCAGCATGAAGCAGTTGACGCCGTAGGTGCCGGTGCGCACCTGACGGGCCACCTCCATGCCGCGCTCGGTGTCGCCCGTCCACACCGTGCCGGCCAGGCCGTAGTCGCTGTCGTTGGCGATCCTGACGGCGTCGGCCTCGTCCTCGTACGGGATCACGGCCAGGACCGGGCCGAAGATCTCCTCACGGGCGATGCGCATGTCGTTGGTGACGCCGGCGAAGACGGTGGGGGAGACGTACCAGCCGCGGTCGTGGGGTCGGTCGAGGCCGCCGACGACGACCTTGGCACCCTCGTCCATGCCGATCTTGATGTAGCCCTCCACCCGGTCCTGCTGCCGCTTGGCCACGAGCGGGCCGATGCCGGTCGCCGGGTCGGCGGGGTCGCCGACGGGCTGGGAGTTGACCATGTTCGCGATCGCCTCGACGACCTCGTCGTAGCGGTTGCGCGAGGCCAGGATGCGGGTCTGCGCCACGCACGCCTGCCCGTTGTTCATGAGGGAGGCCATCGACAGGAAGCCCATGCTGGCGGCCAGGTCGGCGTCGTCCAGGATGATCGCGGCCGACTTGCCGCCCAGCTCCAGGCTGACCCGCTTGAGCTGCTCGCCGCAGATGGCCGCGATGCGGCGGCCCGCCGCGGTGGAGCCGGTGAAGGCCACCTTGTCCACGCCCGGGTGGGAGATCAGGTGCTCGCCGACCTCGCGGCCGGCGGCCACGATGTTGAGCACCCCGGCGGGCACGCCTGCCTCGGCCACCCACTCGGCCAGCAGGTACGCATCCAGCGGCGTCTCCGGCGCGGGCTTGAGCACGACCGTGCAGCCGGCCAGCAGCGCGGGCGCCAGCTTGGTCATCGTGACGAACTGCGGGACGTTCCACGGCACCACGGCCGCCACCACGCCCACGGGCTCACGCCGCACCGTGACCGGGCCGAACAGCCCGGGCCGCTGCTCCTCCTGCTCGTACGTCTTGCCCAGCTCCGCGTAGTACTGCAGCATGCCGAGCGGCTGCGGCGCCTGCGCGAGGTTGGAGAAGGTGATCGGCGAGCCCATCTCCTCCGTGATGAGCTGGGCCATCTCGCCCTGCCGCTCGTTGTAGATCGCGGCCAGCCTGCCGATGACCTCGGCCCGCTCGGCGAACGTCATCCGCGGCCACGGCCCGTGGTCGAACGCCTCACGGGCGGCCGCCACCGCGCGTTCCATGTCCGCGGCCGTGCCCTCCGGCACCCGGCCGACGACCTCCTCGGTGTGAGGTGAGACGACGTCGATCGTTCCCGTGCCCGCCGGGGCCACCCATTCGCCCCCGATGAACAGCGTGTCGTGCTGGCGCATGTCGTGAGCCCTCCTGATGACCTAATGCTTGCTTGCTCGCGGGATATCCCAAGCCGACCGAACCATGTTCTGTCCGCGCACGCAAGAGGGGCGCGGCACCAGCGTGCCGCGCCCCTCAGGTGAGCGTCAGCGAGGATCGCCGAGCAGGTGCAGCATGGACCGCTTGATCAGGTCCGTACGCGCCGCTTGGTCGGTGATGCTCTCTGCGCCGAATCCGAGGTAGACGGTGTCCTTGGTGACGATGCCGCCGCCTTCCTCGAAGACCTGGTCGGTGCGGAACCAGTTGTTGACCGCTGAGGAGGAGCCCTCGGGCGCCGCCCCGATGGTCCAGCCGCCGAGGTCGGACTCGAACGAGGTCTCCTCCGCCGTCGCGCCGTCCAGCGTGACCTTGAAGTCGTCGAGGAAGACCCCCGCGCCCTGGGTGCCCCAGTCGCTGATGTAGGAGATGGACAGCTCGACCTGCTTGCCCGCGTACGGGGTCAGGTCGATCTTCCACTGCTGCCAGCCGGCCGAATTGCCCGAGGCGGCGTGCCACGCGCCGGAGGTGCCGGTCGGCTCACAGTTCGGTCCCTGGTAGCGCTGCGTGAACGGATGGATGGTCCGCCAGCCGTCGCCGCCGCTCGGCGGGTCGCAGCTGCTGCCGGTGGCCTGCGAGGTGTGGCCGTTGGCGTCGGGCAGCGTCGTCCAGTCGTCGCCGCCGGCCGTGCGGGCCTCCACGGTCAGGAAGTCCCACTCGCTCTCGGTGTCGTACGACGTCCAGAACGACAGGTCGCCGCTCGACTTGCCGGTCAGGTCGATGGTCTTGGTCAGCCGCTTCCACGAGACGTCCGCGATGCCGCTGTAGACGTCCCAGGCGCCGGTGTGCGGGTCGAAGGGGCCGCCCGGGCGTACCCACTTGACCTGCGCGGAGCTCTCGAACAGCGGGAACTGCTGCGCGGGCAGGATGGCCGAGGTGGCCACGAACGAGTTGGTGTGGCTCGGCTCCAGCGTGGCGTTGAAGCCGTCGAACCTGCCGCCGTTGCCGGTCAGCGGGTACGGCTGGCCGGTGTCGTGATCGGTGCCCGCGTCGTCGAAGAAGACGTAGGCGCCCAGGTAGTACTGCTGGAAGTCGTTGAACACCGGGATGCACGGCGGGTCGTCGGCCACGGCGCACTCGGACTGCGCGGGCTGGTCCGGCTCGTAGTAGTAGGAGCCGTTGTTGTTGGCCGCGTACGACGCGTACTTGCCGGCGTGCAGCAGCTTGCCGCCCTCGTTGAGGTAGTCGCGCACGGCGAGCTCGGTGTCCACGCCGCCCTTGGACGTGGTGCCGGGCACCTGGCCGGTCGAGCGCGGGATGATGTCGTCGCCGGTCTCCCAGACCACGGCCTTGTAGTGGCTGAGCACGCCCAGCGGGTGCGGGGCCTTGCGGCCCATCTTGTCCATGTCGTACACGTCGGAGGTGTAGCCGGCCGCCGTCAGCGCCGCGGTGTACTCGTCGGCGTATTTGGCCTCGGCCACGCCCTGGACGGGGCTGATGCCGGTGACGTCCTCGGTGGCCAGCACCAGCACCTGTCCGCCGATGTCGGACGCGACGGTGTAGGTGAAGTCGGCGCTCTTCTTCCCGATCGAGGTGAACCAGACCTTCACCTGGTCGCCGGGCTTGGCACCGGAGATCTTGCCACGCATCCAGTGGTAGTAGCGGTTGTAGCCCTTGCCGTAGCGCTCGCCGCCCTTCCACTCGCCGGTCGGAACGATCTTCGTACGGCCGCCGTTGACCTGGTAGTTCAGGAAGACCGGGCCGAGCTTGCGCTTGGCGTTGACCTGGACGACCTGGTCCTTGCCATGGCTGACCTCGAACGGGTCGAGCACGAAGTCGGGGGTCTTGTTGCCCAGGTGGCTCACCGGCTCGACGGGGTTGACCGCCGACTTGGCGACGTCGAGCGCGAACGGCACGTTCTTCTCGAACTCCGCCTGCACCAGGGCCTCGTCGTCAGGGAAGACGAAGCCGCAGCCGTCGCAGCCCTCGTTCAGCTCCGGCGTCCACGACAGCGTGCCGTACCGGAAGTGGGCCTGGTCGTTGGTGTCGCCGTTCGTGGTGTAGAGCTCGGCGCCGAGGTCGGGGTCGAAGCCGGGCACGGCCGGCTTGTCGTCGGTCCCGGTGAGCGCCTCGTAGATCGGGTTGTCGGCCGTCTCCGTGGCGATCTGCACGCCGATCGGGTAGAGCAGCAGCGGGCCGTAGGAGTGATAGTTCAGCTGCATCTCGAACCCGACGCGCTTGAGCAGGCCGTCCATGGCCTTGGTCTCCGGCTCGCTGGCCGGACCGGGGCCGCGGTAGGTGTCGCTGCTCGTGACGCTCGACGAGCCCTCTTCGTCATAGTGGAAGTTCGTGGGGAAGTTGCGGTTCGGGTCGACGCCGTCGCCGACCGCGATCTTGCCGTCGCCGTTGTTGTCACGCAGGTTCTTGCGCCACAGGCGGTTGCCCTCGGTGAAGGTGAAGTCGTAACCGTCGGGGTTGGCCACCGGCACGAACCACAACTCGGTCTTGTTGAGCAGGTCCTTGAGCGCGCCCTTGTTCGCGATCACGTGCTTCAGCAGCCGCATGTCGACCTCGGTGGTGATCCACTCGCGAGCGTGCTGCGTGGCGGAGAACAGGGTGGACGGCTTGAGGCCGTCGGGCAGCACCCGCGCGCCGGTGGTCACCTTGGCGGCCAGGATGTCCTTGCCCTGCACGGACTTGCCGATCGACTGGAGCTTGACGATGTCCTTGTTGGCGTTCGCGATGGCTTTGAGCTGGTCGGCGATGCCGCCCGGCTCGGAGTAGGACTTCCAGACGGTGTAGCCGCCGGCCGCCTGTGCCTTGGCGGCCTGCAGTTGGGTCTGGCCCTGGGGGTTGCGTACGGGCTCCGGCTTGAAGCCGAGTTTCCTCAGCCCGGCCACGTCCGCCTGGGCGGCGGTCAGCTCCACGTGCTCCTTGTCGCCCTTGGTCTCGTGCTGGACGACGTCGAAGCCCTTCTCTCTGAGCGTCTGGGCGGTGCCTGGCGCGCTTTCGAGCTGGTAGAGCTCTATCTGGTCGCCGGGCGGCAGCGGGTCGGCGGACACGGAGGTGGGGGCGGCCACGAGTAAGGTGCCTAAGCCGAGGATCACGGCGGCGGCGAGGTTCGTTGATCGAGACAACAGTCTGCCCCTTCGCAGAGTCGATTCGATCGCCATCTCAAACCGTTGGAGCGATCTAGGCAAGACCTAATGTTTTAGATCCGCGTTAACTACGGCAAAGGGTGCCAAACCTCGCCAAAGGTGCGGCAGTTCGGTCGTTCGGATGACAGGAATCAAGATCATCTTCTATAGTTTCGGTCCGTCTATGAGGGGAGGGACGGGTGTGAGAATCTGGCGGTTCGCCGTTCTTGTCGCCGTCCTCTCCGGGCTGCTCGGGCTCCACTCGCCGCAGCCGGCGTCGGCCGATCCCAGCCCTGCTGAGCTGCGCAAACTCACCAAACAGGCGGCCCGGCTCAACGAGCTCTACCGCGGCCAGATCCAGAGCCTGGAGGAGATCAGGATCCAGGCCAAGCGGGCCACCGAGACCTCGAGCGGTCTGCAGGCCAAGCTCGCGGCCGCGCAGGCGGACGTGGGGCGCATCGCCCAGACCGCCTACATGGTCGGCCCCATCGACGGCATCCAGCTCTTCGGTATGACGGCTGAGCCGCATCAGGTCCTCGGCCAGGCGGCCAACATGACCTACATGGCCACCGAGCGGACCGAGCGCGTCAAGAGCATCCAGAAGCTGATCGAGGATTCCAAAGAGGCGAAGCTCAACGCCAATGACAAGATCGAGAAGCTGAAGAAGGAGATCAAGACCCTCCTGGGCAAGCGCGACGACATTCAGCGCCTGCTCAACAAATACGGCTTCCAGCAGCCCGGCGGCGCGGACGGCCTGACGCCGCGCATGGTCCAGGTGCGTGCCGAGATCATGCAGAACTTCCCGATGAAATACGGTGTGGGCTGCCTGCGCCCCGGTGACCCCGGCGAGCACGGCAAGGGCCGGGCCTGCGACTTCATGATGTCCCGGGGCGGCACCATGGCCGCCGGGGCCGACGCCGCCAACGGCGACGCCCTGGCCGACTGGCTCATCAAGAACGGCTCCAGGCTCGGCGTGATGTACATCATCTGGAAGCAGCGCTACTACGACATCCGCTCAGGGGGCGGCTGGGATCCGATGTCGGACCGCGGCGGGGTCACGGCCAACCACTACGACCACGTTCACGTGTCGGTGTTCTGACCCCGCAGGAAGTCCCTCAGCCACGCGTAGGACGCCTTCGGGGTGCGGCGCTGGGTGGCGAAGTCCACGTGCACCAGGCCGAAGCGCTGGTGGTAGCCCTCGGCCCACTCGAAGTTGTCCAGCAGCGACCAGACGAAGTAGCCGCGGACGTCCACGCCCTCCGCCATGGCCTGCCGCATCGCGGCGATGTGGCCCTCCAGGAACGCGATGCGGGCCGCGTCGTCGAGCGTGCTCGTGTCGTCGTTGGAGCAGCCGTTCTCGGTGATGAGGATGGGCGGGAGTGCGGCGCCGTACCTGGTCTTGAGTCCGGTGAGGAGCTCGCGCAGGCCGTCGGGGACGATCGGCCAGCCGAACGCCGTCGTGGGGTAGCCGGTGATGCCGGCGTCGGTGAACGGCAGGCCGTCCGACGTCGGGGCGGCGATGCGGGTGGGGTTGTAGTAATTGATGCCCAGGGCGTCCAAGGGTGTGGCGATGACGTCGAGGTCTCCGTCGCGGACGACGTCGAGGGCCGGGACGTAGGCCGACAGGTCGGGATATTTGCCGAGAAGGATGGGGTCGTTGAACAGGCGGTTGTGCAGGATGTCGTAGGCCTCGGCCGCCCTCAGGTCGGGCTCCTGCTGGGAGGCGGGCCAGACCGGGGTGCAGTTGTTCGTGATGGCCACCTGGCGCACCCCCGCGGCTCGCAGGGCGCGCACCGCCAGCCCGTGGGCCAGGAGCTGGTGGTGCGCGGCCGGCAGGGCGCCGGTCAGCAGGGCCTGGCCGGGGGCGTGCACCCCCATGGCGTAGCCGAAGGCCATGTGCACGAACGGCTCGTTCAGGGTGATCCACAGAGGGACGCGGTCGGCGAGGCGGGTGGCGACGATGGCGGCGTACTCGGCGAACATTTCCGAAATTTCGCGATTCAGCCACCCGCCGCGGTCCTCCAGGGCCTGGGGCAGGTCCCAGTGGAACAACGTGGGCACCGGTTGGATGCCCGCCTCCAGCAGGGCGTCCACGAGCCGTTCGTAGAAGTCGAGACCCTTGGCGTTGGCCGGGCCCGAGCCGAGGGGCTGGACACGCGGCCACGCGATCGAGAACCGGTAGGCGTTCACGCCGAGGCCGGACATCAGGGCGACGTCCTCGCGCCAGCGGTGGTAGTGGTCGCACGCCACGTCGCCGGTGTGGCCGTCCCTGGTGCGGCCGGGCTCGTGGCTGAAGGTGTCCCAGATGGAAGCGCCTCTGCCGTCCTCGGCGACGGCGCCCTCGATCTGGTAGGCGGCGGTGGCCGTACCCCAAAGGAACATGACAGCCTCCCGGTAGATGCGAGTATGGCTCATGTTATCTGAAGCCCAAGTGACTCCCTTTACCTCCTGGTAATACGCCAGGATGGGGGCATGACGAGTATCTTGCGCCGCCGTCCCGCCCAGCGCCGCAGCGTGGAGCGGGTGGAGCGGATGCTCGACGAGTGCGCGTTGCTGCTCGACGAGGTCGGATATGAGGGACTGACGACGAAGGAGGTCGCCCGCCGGGCCGAGGTGCCGATCGGCACCTTCTACCAGTTCTTTCACGACAAACAGGGATTGGTGCGGGCGCTGGCGCTGCGCAACCTCGACGCGTTCCTGGAGCGGATCACCGAGCGCATCGCCACGGCCGAGCTCGGCCACTGGACCGACCTGGTCGACCTCGCCATCGACGAGTTCGTCGACATGAAGCGCACCACGCCGGGGTTCGCGGTCATGGATTTCGGCGAGGTGCTGGTCGCGCCAGGGGGGCCCGCGGTCCCGGGGACCGATCGCACGCTCGACGGGGCGAGGGACAACAACGCGATCGTGGCCGACCGGCTGCGTGCCCTCACGATGGAGGTGCTTGACATGCCCGCGGGGCCGGGGCTCGACCGGGCGCTGGTGGTGGCGGTCGAGGCGACGGACGCGGTGCTCAAGCTCGCCTTTCGCGTCGACCCCCGAGGCGACGCGGCGCTGATCGCCGAGTGCAAACAACTGGTCCGCCGCTACCTCTCCGACCACCTCCCGTAACCACCACCGGCACCCGCCCGCCCGCCGCCCCCGCCACGGAGACCGGCCACACGCGGGCTCCGCCACGGCGAGACCGGCCACACGCGGGCTCCGCCACGGCGAGACCGGTCGCAACGCGAGCTCCGTCACGGCGAGACCGGTCGCAACGCGAGCTCCGCCACGGAGAGCGGACGCATGCGGCGGGCCGCCGCCCCGTAGCCTGAGGGCGGCGGCGCGGGGCCACACGGCTCAGGCCGGGGCGTCCAGGCGGGCGCGGAGGTCCGGGTCCAGCTTCAGGTCCGTGGCGCCGATGGCCTCCTCCAACTGCGCCATCGTCGACACGCCGACGATCGGGACGATGCCGTCGGCCATCAGCCAGGCCAGGACCACCTGGTTCGGGGTGGCGCCCAGCTCTTTCGCCACCCCCTGGAGGACAGCGAGGCGGGCGGTGGTGCCCGAATGGTCGTAGATCTCGGAGATCGGCCGGTCGGGACGCGTGTACGCGCCGAACATCAGCGTGTTGTACGCCCACAACGTCATGTCCGGCTCGGCGGCCAGGTAGTCGAGCAACTCGTCCGTCACCAGCGTGTGCCCCGACTCCGCGGGCTTGGTGAGCGGCCGGGGCCGCAGGTACGTATGCCGCAGCTGCACGTACGTGTACGGCATCCACCCGCGCGCCGCCGAGACGTTCCTGGCCCGCTCCAGCCGCCAGGTCGCCACGTTGCTCGCGCCCAGGGCGCGCACCTTGCCCTGCACGGCGAGCTCGTTGAAGGCCGCCAGGGTCTCCTCCAGCGGCACGGACCGGTCCTCGATGTGCGCCCAGTACAGGTCGATGTAGTCCGTCCCCAGCCTCCGGAGGCTGCCTTCCGCGGCCCTATCGATGACGGGCGCCGACAGGCCCTCGGCGGAGTCCAGGGTTTTGTCGCCGGGGACGGTGGGCCGCCCCCCGGCCTTCGTGCTGATGAAGATCTCGTCCCGGTTGCCGCGGGCGGCCAGCCAGGCACCGATGGCCTGCTCGCTCTCGTCGCCGGTGCAGCCCTCCACCCAGAACGGGTAGTTGTTGGCGGTGTCGAGCATGGTGCCGCCCGCCTCGTGGAACCGGTCCAGGATGGCGAAGGTGTCCCGCAGATCGACGCCGGTGCCGAAGTGAATCGTGCCGAGTGCGATGTTCATGGCCCCGACTCTGGGAGCTGGAGTGCACTCCATGTCAAAGCGGTTGACCTGGAGTGGACTCCAGGTGGGAAACTGGCTGCGTGAGCGAGCGTAGCGAGCGAACCAATGGACACAGCACGGTCACCGTGATGCGACCTCCGCAGGAGGTCGCATGACGGTGTATACGCCTGCGGAGGCGGTCGAGGAGACCGGCTTCAGTCTCGACACCCTGCGTTACTACGAGAAGATCGGCTTGCTGGAGCGGGTCACCAGGAACGCCTCCGGCCAGCGCAGGTTCACTCAGGACGACATCGGCTGGCTCGGCATGCTGCGCTGCCTGCGTGACACGGGCATGCCCATCGCCACGATGCTGCGCTTCGCCGAGCTCGTCCGCGCGGGAGACCACACGATCCCGGATCGGATCAAGCTGCTGGAGGAGCACGACGGGCACGTCCAGGCGCAGATCGCGAATCTGGCCGAGCGCCAGCGCTACATCCACAACAAGATCTCCTACTACCGCAGCGTCATGTAGACCCGCCTTTGCCATCCGGCCGATAGACCAAGATCCATGGCCGGAGCGAGGGCCGGACGGATCAACGTGTCGCTGCGCCGCGTTGCCATGGTGGGTGCGGCGATGTTGTTCGTGCTGTTGGGCCACATCACGATCGTGCAGGCGTTCGGGTCCCAGGCGCTCAACGCCGACCGCAGGAACGAGCGGCCACTGCTCGCCAGGTTCGGCCACCCGCGTGGCGACATCCTGACCTACGACGGCACGGCCATCGCCACGAGCCGCCCGGCCGGCGGCGGCCCGTACCTCTATCAGCGGGTCTACCGGCACGGCGAGGTCTACGCGCCGGTCACCGGGCACCTGTCGCTCTACCGCTCCTCCGGCATCGAGCAGGCGCAGGGCGCGGTGTTGTCCGGTGACGACGCCAAGGTCAAGGTCCGGTCGCTGGTGAGGGACGGCGGCGTCGAAGGGGCCGACGTGCGGCTGACGATCAGCGACCGGGCGCAGTGGGCTGCGTACCAGAGCCTCAAGGCGGTGGGCGTGCCCGGGGCGGTGGTGGCGATCAACCCGGCGACGGGCGCCATCCTGGCGCTGGCCTCGTACCCGTCGTACGACCCGAACGTCCTCACCACGTTCGACCGCACCCGGCTGGCCGAGGCGGCGCGGGGGTTGCGGCGAGCGCCCGGGCGGCCGCTGCTGAACCGGGCGCTGCGCCAGACGTATCCGCCGGGCTCGACGTTCAAGCTGGTGACCACGGCCGCGGCACTGGGCTCCGGCGAGTACAACCCGGCCGGCCTGGTCGACGCCCCGGCGCGGCTGCCGCTGCCGGGGACCTCGGCGTACGTCCGAAACGATCCCGGCTGCCGCGACACCCGCCCGACGCTCCTGTACGCCTTCCAGGTCTCCTGCGATACGGCGTTCGCCACCATAGGGATGCAGCTCGGCCAGGACATCCTGCGGGACCAGGCGGAGGCCTTCGGGTTCAACGAGGAGAGTCTGGCGATTCCGGTGGCCGCGACGCCGAGCAGGTTTCCTACCGCTCCGGCCATGACGCGCGCCCAGACGGCGCTGGCGGCCATAGGGCACCACGAGGACAGGGCCACGCCGCTGATGATCGCCATGTTGTCGGCGGCCGTGGCCAACGACGGGGTGCTGATGCGGCCGTACCTGGTGGAGGAGGTGCGCCTGGCGGACGGCTCGGTCATCAACCGGGCCGGCCCCACGCCGTACCGCACGGCGGTGCCGGCCCCGCTGGCCAGACATCTGGCGGCGATGATGACCACGGTGACGCACGCGGGCGGCACAGGAACGGGCGCGGCCATCCCTGGCGTGGAGGTGGCCGCCGAGACCGCCATGTCACGGGCCGTCCCCGGTGCGGAGGACCACGCGCTGGTCACCGCCTTCGCACCTGCCGACAAACCAGAAGTGGCGGTGGGGGTGGTGCTGGAGCACCCGGGCGCCCGGGCCGCCAACGCGGCGCCGATCGCGCGGGCCGTGATCGAGGCCGCCTTGGCGTGAGCGCCCGCCGGCGGTAGGCCCTGGCGTGAACGCCCGCCGGCGGTAGGCCCTGGCGTGAGCGTCGGTCAGCGGTAGGCCCTGGCCTGGAGGGAGTAGAGGTCGGCGTAGAGGCCGTCGAGGGCCATGAGCGTGTCGTGGTCGCCTTGCTCGGTGACCTTGCCGTGGTCGAGGACGTAGATGCGCTCGGCGTAGCGGACGCTGGCCAGGCGCTGGGTCGCGCGGGCTCGAGTGTGCCTACGGGCACCAACAGTTCACCATCGATTATCGAGAGTAGTTGCTCGAATACGCATAGTAATATCTGCCTCGTCTACATATTGCCTTCTGCATCGTCGTATGGCCATGTCAATGCATGTGCGGCCCCCTTGCGTAGCTCTACGGTTGGGGACGCCGCGCAGCCTAGGGGGCCGGACATCTTCGGAGGGGTGGGTGTCCGGCTCCGGGCGCGCGGCAGCGGGCTCGAGCCGCGCAGGGCTCGGGCCCGCCCAAAGCACAGAGGCCTCCATAGATCGGTGGACGCTGCGCCGTCCGGGGCGGTCGTACGTTGGCGGATATGCAGCCCGACGCCTCGGCCACCGTGATCAACGAGGTGTTCCACCGGGCCTACGAGCGCGGTGACCGGCCGGCGCTGGTCGACCTGCGCGGCGGCCACGTCTACGGTTATCGGCGGCTGGTGACCGAGGTGACCAGGGCGGCGTCCGGGCTCGTGCGCGGGGGCGCCAGACGCGACCAGGTGGTGGCCGTGCACGTTTCGACGGCGGGGGCGCAGACGCTGGCCGTGCACACGGCGCTGGCGGCCGGAGGGGTGGCGGCGCCCGTCGACCCCGCGCTCGGCGCCGAGGACATGGCCGCCTGGCTGCTGGCCTGCGACGCACGCACGCTGATCACCACACCCGACCTGGCCGAGACGGCGAGGCAGGCGGCGCGCGGATCCCAGGTGCGGCAGGTCGTCTCTCTCGGTGCGGCGCTCGAGGCGATCGACTTCCGCACCCTGCTCACGCTGGAGCCCACCGCGCTGCCCGCGCTCGACGCCGCGCACCAGGACGCGTTGCTGCTGGCCGACGGCCGCCGCATGTCGCACGCGGCGCTGCTGGCCAGGATGGCCGAGTTCGACCGGCCCGTACGCCTGGCCGAGTCCGACGTGGTGCTGACCACGTGGCGGCCCGACGGCGGCTGCGACCTGCTCGCCCTCGTCGGTCTCGGCATGTCGAAGGGCGCTCTGGTGGTGGCCGCAGGTGATGATCTACCCGGCGGCATCCACGACTTCGCCGTCACCGTGGTGGCGGGCACCGAGGGCAGGCTGCAGCGCGTCCGCGGGAGCGGTCAAGGGGTGGCCCTTTAAGGAGTGGCAGGGTGGAGGAGCGGCTCGCCGCGCACATAGCGGGCCACGTCCGCGGCCACGATCGCGGCCGCCTTCATCGCCGTCTCCTTGCTGGCCCCGGCCAGGTGCGGGCTCATGATCAGGTTTGGCGTCGTGAGCAGGCGTGAGCCCGGCGGGATCGGCTCCTCGGGGAAGACGTCCATCGCGGCGCCGAACAGGTGACCGGAATCCAGCGCGTCGCACATCGCGTCGTAGTCCAGCAGCGCGCCACGGGCGCAGTTGACCAGGACCGAGCCGCGCGGCATGGTGGCGAGCTCGGCCGCGCCGATCATGCCGACGGTCTCCGGGGTGGCGCGGGCGTGCAGGGAGACGAAGCGGGAGCGGCGCAGCAGCTCGTCAAGCTCCACCCGGCCGGGCACGTCGACGTACGGGTCGTGGACGAGGACGCTCGCGCCGAAGCCCTCCAGCATGCGGGCCACGCGGCGGCCGATCGCGCCGTAGCCGACCAGGCCGACCGTGCTGCCGTCCAGCTCGGGGCCGACGTTGTCGTACATGTAGTAGTCGCCCCGCCACACGCCTGCGGCCAGATCGGCGTGTGTCTGGGGGATCCTGCGGGTGGCGGCCAGCAACATGGCGAGCGTGTGCTCGGCGGTGGCGACCGCGTTGCGGCCGGGCGCGTACGTCACCGCCACGCCGGCCTGCGCCGCCGCCTCCAGGTTCGCGTTCACCGGGCCGCCCCGGCTGACGCAGAACAGTCGCAGGTCGGGAGAGGCGTCCAGGACCCGCTTGGTCAGGGGAGCCATCTGGGTCACGCAGACCTCGACGCCGCGGAGCGCCTCGATCAGCTCGTCCTCCACGTCCGAGGCCTCGTCCACCTCGCCCACCCGGCCGAACGGCTGCACCGGCCAGGGCAGCGTCAGCTCGCGGATGTCCACCTCGCCGGGGACCTCGCGCCTGAGCGCGTCGATGAGCAGGCGGTTCTGGACGAAGTGGTCGCCTGCGACAAGGACTCGGGTGGTCAACGAACGGCTCCAATCGGGGAGTTGTACTGCAGCAACGCGGCCCGCCCGCCCTCATCACGCAGACGCAGCTCGGTCAGCGCGCAGTTGTCCAGACGCGGGAACAACCGCCGGTACTCGCCGAGCGGCACGCCGATCAGCCGGCACAGGGTCAGCCTGATCGCGGTCGTGTGCGCGACCACCAGCACCCGGCCGCCGGGATCGGCGGCGGCGATGTCGTGCAGGGCCGCGACGAAGCGGGCGGCGGCCCCGTGCGGGTCCTCGCCGCCGGGCAGCGGGTGCCCGCCGGGGTCGGCCTCGAAGGCGGCGCGTGCCCCGGGGAACCGTTCGGCCATCTCGGCCGAGGTCAGGCCCTCTCCCTGGCCGAAGTCCAGCTCGCGCAGCCGGGGGTCGGTCCGGAGCGCCACGCCGGCTTTGGCCGCGCTCGCCTCGGCGGTGATCCTGGCGCGGCTGAGTGTGGAGGACCACACCGCCGACAGGCCCGCTCGTGCCGCCCATTCGGCCAGTTGGGCGGCCTGGGCGTGGCCGCGGGGGGTGAGCTCGATGTCGCTGACGCCGGCGTAGCGGTTCTCGGCGTGCCAGACGGTCTCGCCGTGGCGGACGAGCACGAGGTCGGTCATCGGGCGGTCCTCTCGCGGGCGTGTCGCGCGGCCTGCTCCTGAAGCCAGCCGCGTCGTTCCAGCTCGGCGACGAAGCGCAGGTACGGCTCACGCAGGTCGGTGCGCGACGGTTCCACTGTCGCGCGGGTCCTGATCATCCGGCTGGGGTCCCCGCCGGCCAGGACGGCCATGCCCAGCGCGGGCTCGGCGTTCTCGCGCAGCGTCACGGGACGTCCCAGGACGTCCGCCCTCAGCTGGTTCCAGAAGGCGCTGCGCGTGGCGCCGCCGGTCAGGATCACCTCGCCGTCCACGGGAGCGCCGAGGAGGTCGAGGTGGTCGAAGCAGAGGCGCTCGACGAAGGCCGCCCCGAGGAGGATGGCCGCATAACGTTCGACGTCGTCGGCCGGTTCGCCGAGCGTGAAGGACTCGGCGGCGGGCGCGTCGAACGGGAAGCGCTCACCGCGCGACACGAGCGGGTAGGTCACGGGCACGAAGAGGGGCCCTTCGGATGTGACGCCGAAGCGCGCCGCGGCCTGCGTGCTCAGCGCGTCCAGATCGCGGCCGGGCAGGTCGCGGGTCAGGGCGCCCGCGCCTGTGCTCGAAGCGCCGCCCGGCAGCCAGGAGCCGTCGGGGGCGCGGTGCGAATACACCACGCCGAGCGGGTCGTGGAGCAGTTCCTTCGTCACGCCCTTGAGCACCAGCGTCGTGCCCAGCACCGAGTTCCAGCTGCCGGTCCGGGTGGCGCCCGCGCCGAGCTGGGCCGCGCAGCCGTCCGTCATCCCGGCGATCACCGGTGTGCCCGCCGGGAGGCCGGTCTCCTCGGCGGCCGCCGCGCAGACCACCCCCAACTGGGTGCCCGGACGTACGACCTCGGGGAGGATCTCCGGAGGCACCAGGTCCAGCACTTCGGCGGGCCAGCGCTCCTCGATCAGGTCCACGCCGGTCTTGAGCGCGTTGCTCAGGTCCGTAGGCACCTCGTGCCCGACCAGCCGCCTGTTCACGAAGTCGTTCTGGTGTGCCGGCCGGGCCCCGGCCGGAGCGTCCCTGAGCAGCCACAGCAGCTTCGGCAGCGCCCAGTTGGGCTGCATCCGGCGGTAGCCGAGCCGCTCCCACACCCGCGCGCCCACCTCGTTGACCCGTTCGGCGTCGGCGCGGCGGTCGTCGTACATGAGCGCCGGGGTCAGCGGCCGGCCGGCCGCGTCCGTGAGCAGGATCGTTCCAGAGGTGGCGGCCACGGCCACGCCCGCCACCAGGGAAGAGGGCACGTCGCGCAGCGCCTCGCGGGTGGCGGCGGCCAGCGCGCGCCACCACTCCTCGGGGTCCTGCTCGTGGCGGGGCCCGTCGCGGCGGCTGGTCAGCGGGCGACCGGCCGCGCCGAGCACCTCGCCGCCCTCGCCGACGGCCATCGCCCGCACGCTCTGCGTGCCGAGGTCGATGCCGATCCAGACGCTCATGAACGGCCCCTCAGCTCGCCCAGCAGCGGCCACGAACCGGCGTTGGCCTCGCGCAGGGTCAGGAAGTCGGCGAACATCCGCGCGTAGAAGTCCTGCCGCCCGGGGTCGGGCTCGATCGCGTCGCGCAGGCGTACGTGATCGGCGGCCGCCGCGGCCACCGACGGCGCGGCGCCCGTCGCGGCCAGGCCCACCAGGTACGCGCCCCGCGCCCCCACCTCGGCGTCGGCCGAGCGCCGCACCGGCAGCCCGGTGACGTCGGCGATCATCCCCAGCCAGGCGGCGTTGGCCGACCCGCCTCCGCACACGCGCAGCTCCGTGGGCGCGGCGCCGGTGGCCGCCAGGCAGTCCTTGATCACCATGGTGAGCCCTTCGAGTGCCGCCCGCGCGACGTGCTCACGGCCGTGTTCGAACGACATGCCGAGCATCGCGCCCCGGGCAAGGGGGTCGGTGAAGGGCGCCCGCTCGCCGGCCGGCGACAGGTAAGGCAGGAACGTCAGCCCGCCCGCTCCCGGCGCGCTCAGCCCGGCGAGCTCGCCCAGCTCCGCAGGCTCGCGCAACCCCAGCAGGCGGCACGTCCACTGCACCACCTCCGTGCCCGCGAACGTGGGGAACGCCCGCAGGTAGCCACCGGGCAACGCGATCGTGACGCCGATCGGCTCGCCGTCCAGCTCGGGAGAGCCGACGACGACCTCGGTGCACAGCGTGGTCCCGAGGATGCCGCACGCCTGCCCGGGCGCGACCGCGCCCGCGCCCAGCGCCGTCGCGGCGATGTCGTACGGAGCCATGACGACCGGCGTCCCCGGGGTCAGCCCCAGCGCCCGCGCCGCATCCGGGGTGAGCTCGGCGACGGGGCAGGAGCGGACCGGTGGAAGGAGCCGCTCGGCCTGCTCCAGGCCGAACAGGGTGAGCAGGTCGGGGGAGTACGCCCGTGCCCGCAGGTCCATGAAGGGAGCCGAGGCGTCCGACTCATCCGCCACCAGCTCCCCGGTCAGCTTCGCGAAGATCCAGCCGCCGCAGGTGAGCATGGCGGCCGACCGGTCCAGCCGCTGGGGGTCGTGGGCGCGCAGCCAGGTCAGGATCGCGTGCGGCAGCCCGGAGGCGGCCGAGGAGCCGTTGATCCGGAAGGCCGCCGCGGCCCGTCCCTCCCGCGTCCAGGAGTCCACGGTCGCCGCCGCGCGGGCGTCGTTCCACAGGATGGCCGGGCCGGTGGGCTCGAGATCCGCGCCGACCAGCCAGCAGCCGTCGCCCTGGGCCGTCACGGCCAGGAAGTCGACGTCCCCGGTCGCGACCTCGCGGACCGTGGCCGCGACCGCGTCCCAGACCGCGCGCATGTCCTGCTCGGCGTGGCCGGGCGCGGGCCTGGACACCACGGTTTCGCGCCGGGCGACGGCCGACTCCGCGCCCGCGGCGTCGTACGCGACCGCCTTGATGACGGTGGTCCCCGCGTCCACGCAGATGATCGCCATCAGGCCCTGCCGTGGGAGGTCCTCGACCGGCGCGACACGGAGTCGACGATCACCGCCAGCAGCAGCACCGCGCCGGTGACCACGAACCGGATCGAGGAGTCGAGGTTGAGCAGCGTGAGGCCGCTGGAGATCGACTGGATCACGATGATCCCGAGCAGCGCGCCGAAGGCCGTGCCGCGCCCGCCGAACAGGCTCGTCCCGCCGATCACGGCCGCCGCGATCGCGTTGAGGTTGACGTCGCCCGCGCCGCTGCTCTGGTTGGCCGCCGCGAGCCTGGCCGCGGCCAGGATGCCGCCGACCGCCGCGAACGTCGAGCACAACACGAACACCGAGGTGTAGATCGCCTTGACGTTGATGCCCGCCCGGCGTGCGGCCTCCACGTTGCCGCCCACGGCGTAGACCGCCCGGCCCCATTTCGTCCGCGACAGCAGGTAGTGCATGATCAGCACGAGCGCGACGAAGAAGACGAACATCCAGCCCACGCCGCGCGTCTGGCCGAGATACCAGACCACGAAGGCCAGCACCGCCAGCAGCGCCACGCTCCTGAGCGCCAGCGTGGACACGCTCCTGGCCGACAGCCCCGCCCGGCGCCGCTCCCGCGCGTGCAGGTAGCCGCTGGCGAACAGCCAGACCGCGGCGATCACCGCGAACGTGTACGACAGCCAGGCCGGCACGAAGTCCAGCTGCGCGAAGTTCACCAGTCCCGAGTCGAACGGCAGGTTGATCGACCCCTTCGTGCCCAGCACGTACAGCTGGAGCCCGAGGAAGCCCAGCAGACCGGCCATCGTGATCACGAAGCTCGGCACACCGAACCTGTTGAACAGCTGCCCGTACACCCAGCCGATGACGGCGCCCATGATGACCGAGGCCGCGACGGCCAGCCAGACCGGCAGCCCCTCGCCCACGAACAGCACCGCGAGCACCGCGCCCGACAGCCCGCTGACCGAGCCGACCGACAGGTCGATCTGGCCCACGAGCAGCACGCACACGATGCCGAGCGCGATGACGCCGACGGCGGCCGATTCGAGGGTGAGGTTCACCAGGTTCGCGCTGGACAGGAAGACCGGGTTGAGCACCTGCAGAACCGTCCAGATGACCACGAGGCCGACCACGACCGGGATGACGCCCAGGTCGCCGCCGCGGGCCCGCTCGACCACGTCGGCGAGCGCGCCGCGCAGCCCGTCGCGGTCTTGGAGCCGCTCGTCCTGCCGGTCGGTCGCCGTGCTCATGGCCTCACCCGGTGAGGCGGGCTCGGTCGCCGCATGCCGTCGCGTGCTCATGAGGGCTTCCTTTCCTGCGCCCGAGCCGCCCGCTGGGAGACCGCGTTGTCGCTGGCGCCGGTGATGGCGGCGATGATGTCCTCGGTGGAGACCTCGCCCACGTCGAACACGCCGTTGTTGCGGCCGAGCCGCAGCACCGCCACGGTGTCGGCGACGGCCTTCACGTCCGCCATGTTGTGGCTGATCATGATGACGCCCAGGCCGCTCTCCCGCAGCCGCTCGACCAGGTTGAGCACTTCGGCCGTCTGCGCGACGCCGAGCGCGGCGGTGGGCTCGTCGAGGATGATGACCTTCGGGTCGCCGAGCAGCGACCTGGCGATGGCGACCGTCTGCCGCTGGCCGCCGGACAGCGCCGCGACCGGCACCCGCACGCTCGGGATCTTGGCCGAGAGCTGACGGAGCAGCTCCCACGAGCGGGTCTCCATGGCCACGTCGTTCAGCCGCAGCGGGCGGACCTCCTGGCCGAGGAACAGGTTCTGGATGACGTTGAGGTTCTCGCACAGCGCCAGGTCCTGGAAGACCGTGGCGATGCCGAGCTTGTGCGCGGCGGCCGGCGTGGGGATGTCGACCTCGCGGCCCTCGAAGGTGATCGTGCCGGAGTCCTGCGGGTGCACCCCCGACAGGATCTTGACCAGCGTCGACTTGCCCGCGCCGTTGTCGCCGACGACCGCGACGACCTGACCGGCGGCCACGTCGAGGTCCACGCCGGTGAGTGCGGCCACCGCGCCGAAGGTCTTGCTGATTCCGCGGAGCGAAAGAACGTTCATCACTTGATTCCGAGCTCGGCACAGCCCTTGGCATACGCGCCCGTGCAGATCTCGGCGGCCTTCATGATGCCGCTGTCGAACAACACTTCCTTGATGTTCTCCTTGGTCACGACCGTGGGGGTGAACAGCTCGGACGGCGTGTTGTAGAGCGTGGTCTTGCCGGCGGGCTTCTTGCCCTGCATGAATTCCCAGGCCACGTTCGCCGACGCCTCCGCCACGATCTTGATGGGCTTGGAGATCGTGTTGTACTGGTCGCCGGCGATGATGCGCTGCGCGGCGGCCGGCTCGGCGTCGTTGCCGGTGATCGGCGGCACCTGCACACCCGCGGCCTTGAACGCGGCGATCGAGCCGCCGCCGGTGCCGTCGTTGGCCGCGACCACGCCGGCGATCTGGTCCTTGAACTGCGTGATCTGGCCGCTCACCCAGGTCTGCGCCTTCTCCGGCTGCCAGTCGGGGGTGTCGTACTCGGCCAGCAGCTTGAAGCCGCTCGGGTCGACCGCGCTGTGGATGCCCTTCTTGATCAGCCCGGCCGCGGCGTCCGTCGGGGAGCCGTTGACCTGGAGGATCCCGCCCTCGGCGTTCTCCTTCTTCAGGTGGTCCACCAGGGACTGGGCGATCATCGCGCCGATCTTCTCATTGTCGAACGAGATGTAGTAGTCGGCCGGTGTGGCCGGGATGGGCCGGTCGTAGGCGATGACCGGCACCTGCTGCGACTGCGCCGACTTGACGATGGTGGCCGCGGCGGCGGAGTCGACCGGGTCGAGCACGATGGCCTTGACGCCCTGGGCGAGCGCGGAGTTGGCCTGTTGCTGCTGCTTGGCGGCGTCGGAGTCGGCGTTCTGGTAGATGACCTCACAGGTCGGGCAGAGCTGCTTCATCTTCGCTTCGAACAGCGGCTTGTCCTGCAGCTCGTACCTGGTCGACGCAAGGTCGGGCATGAGGAAGGCGACCTTGGCGTTCTGCAGGTCGCCGCCGGTGTTCCCGCCGCCAGTGTTACCGCCGGCTGAGCCGGAGCCTGAGCCGCACGCCGCCAGCGTCGAGGCCAGCACTGCCACTGCGGCGAACGCGGAGGTCCGCATCTGAGCTCTGTTCACGGGATTCGTTCCTCACTCGCTATGTCCTCGCGGACGGATCCAAACGCTCGCTGCCCCCGAGACACGGGCATGCCCTCACGTGAGGGGAAATCCCGTGGTGCGGCACACGTTAGCGCGCGTTCAGAAACTTTGTCCAGCACAGATGTTCAGAGCTGGCGAGCGGCTGCCACCAGGCCTTCCGCGGTGGGCGTATCCGTGACGAGCTGCTTGAAGTAGCCGCCCCTGGCGCCGGCGACGATCGACAGGACCTTCTCCGCGCCCACGGCCACCGCGATCACGGCGGGGATGCGGCGCAACTCCTCCAGCTTCGTGGCCACCAGCCGCTCGCCGCCCGGATAGGTGATCGGGGCGCCGTTGCGGTCGTAAACCCGCATGCACACGTCGCCCACGGCCTCGCGCAGGCTGTCGGCGTCGCGCGGCATGAGCGAGGGCACCATCTGGCGCATCAGCGGCGGCGAGCCGACGCCGACGATCGCGCACTTGGCATGCGCCCACAGGTCCATGACGCGGCGTACGGACGGCTCGTGCTGCAGGGAGTAGAAGAGTTCGGGGCCGGGCAGGGCAGGGGCGTAGAGGTAGGCGGGCACGCCGCCGACGCGTTCGGCCAGGATGCGGGTGGTCTCGTTGGTCTGGAACCAGGGCTGCGGCTCCTCCTGCCCGCCGACCGCGGGCGCGATCGTGACGCCGGGGAAGCGGCCGAGCCCCTCGCGGGCGCACTCGTAAACGGTGCTGCCGGAGGAGACGAGCACGACGTCGCCGGATGCCAGGCCCACGGCGGCCAGCGCGCGGGCCACGCCGGGCGCCAGCCAGGGGCCCAGCGCCGGGCCGCTGACCTTGGGCACCAGGAAGACGCGCTCCAGGCCGAGCGCCTGCGCGACCTCGTCGGCCAGCGGGCCCTCCGCCAGAGCGGCGGGACGGTGCACCTTGATCTCGACGATGCCCTGCTTGCGCGCCTCGGTGAGCAGCCTGCTGACCGTCGCCCTGGAGACGCCGAGCCGCTGGGCGATGTCGCCCTGCGTGGCGTCCTCCATGTAATACTGCTGCGCCGCCGCGTACATCAGCTCATGCGGGAACCTGGCCTGCTGCGCGTCCGGGGCGACGTCGGCGGCATTCATGCACGCGCTCCTCGTGAACAAGCTTGCTGAACTGATGTGCAACGACTATACCCGTGTGCTCTCCGGAGAGAAGGCTAGTCGTTGATCATGATCAGCGGGCCGGCTGCGGCGCGGGAGACGGGCGCAGCACGCCGGCCAGGGCCAGCGCCACCAGGATGCCCCCGCCGCCCGCGACCGCGATCGCGGGGCCAGGCCCGATCGCCTCGCCCAGCACCCCGACCAGGGCCGCGCCGACCGCCTGGCCCGTCATCAGCCCGGCGGACTGCAGCCCGAACGCCTGCCCGCGCACCTCCTCGGGCACCGCGTCCACGAACCGCCGCTGCAACCCCAGCTGGTACGCCAGCCCGGCCGTCGCCACCCCAGCCAGCACGGACGCCCACACCACCTCCGGCCCGAACGCGTAGCCGATCCAGGGGATCCCCAGGAGCAGTGCCAGGGGCAACGACAACCGCTCGCGCAATGTCGGCGCCGCGAAGCGGCCGACCGCGAACTCGCCGACCGCCATACCGGCCGCGGCCGCCGCCAGCACCACCCCGGCCTGTCCCTCCCCGCCCATGTACGGCACCACCATGGCCTCGGCCCCGGCCAGGCACACACACGGCACCCAGCCGGCCAGCAACAGCCCGCGAACCCGACCGTTGGCCAGCAGTCGCCGGTTGACCCGCAGCGTCTCCCGTACCGCACCGCCGTTGGCCGCACCCCGCGCCGGCCCGTACGGCAGCCCCACCCGCAGCACCACGGCGGCCACGACCGACAGGCCCGCGGTGACCGCCAGCGCCCCGGAAGGCCCGGCGAAACCCAGGAACGCGCCCCCGACGGCCAGCCCGGCGATCTGCGCGCTCGCCGAGGCGACGTTGAGCACCGAACGCCCCAGCACGAACGCGTCACCCGGCAGCACCTCGGGCAGCATCGCCGCCCGCGCCGCGAAGAACACCGGCGAGAACAGCCCGGTGACCAGCACGAGCGCCAGCAGCCCCCACACCGGCAGCCCCGCGTACGCCAGCAGCAGGCACGTGACCGCCCTGACCAGCTCGCCGGCGATCATCAGCGCCCGCGGCGGCATCCGGTCGGCCAGCGACAACAGGAACAGCCCGCCCAGGATGAACGGCAACCACCCGGCCATGTACGCCGCGGCCGACAGTCCTGGAGAGCCGGTGCGCTCGTAGACCAGCACGGCCAGGGCCAGCATCTTGATCATGTCGCCGGCGATGAGCAGCACGAAGCTGCCGAACAGCACCCGGAACTCCCTGACGGCGAACACCTCGCCGAACGTCGCACCCTTCATGGGACCGATGCTGCGAGCGCCACAGCCATCGGGCGACTTTTTCGGATATAACCGAAAGGTGGTCGTGAGCATCGAGGTCACTCCGCAGGACCTGGTGGCCAGCAGGTTCGCCATCTCGCCGCTGATCGAGACCATGCACGCCCAGTGGGTGCTTGCCGGCCGGGCCGAGGCAGGCGTACACGGCCAGTGGGTCCGGCGGTGGCGGGAGACCTACCGCGAGGTCGTGCGCGATCATCCGGCGCTCCGGGCGGCCGGGGCGATCAGCGGCAACATGGGCGACGCGAACGTCGACTTCATCGCCCCTCCGCCCACGGCCGTGGACGTGCCGTTCGAGGTAGAGCTGTCGTCCATGCGCGCCACGCCGCTGGAGCAGGCGCACGAGGAGATCGCCAGGGTCCTGGCCGAGCGGCGGGTTCCTGACTGGGTCAGGGATCTGCTGCTGGGTCCGGACGTGGTCGAGCTGCTCGCGGACGCGTACGAGGCGCTGTGGACGGAGATCATCTCCCACGAGTGGCCGCGATTCCGGGCGATCCTGCAGCGCGACGTGGCCCAGCGGGCGGGACGGCTGGCCGCCTATGGCTGGGAGGCGGCCCTGGAGGATCTCAGCCCCCGCGTTCACTGGCAGCGCAGCGGGCGCATCGAGCTCGAAATGAAGTCGATCAGCGGGCCCCGCAGGCTGGGCGGCAAAGGGCTGCTCTTCCTGCCGTCGGCATTCATGCGCACCATCGCCGTCTACCTGGAGGACGCGTGGCCGTACGCGATGATCTACCCCGCCAGGGGCATCGCGGCCGCTCCACCGGTCCCCGACGCCGACCTGTCGTCGCTGATCGGCCGCAGCCGCGCGCGCATCCTCGCCGAGCTGGCCGAGCCGGCCACGACCACGCAGCTCGCGGCCCTGCTCGGGCAGAGCGTGGGCACCACGGGCGAGCATGTCGCGGCGTTGCGCAGGACGGGCCTGATCATCGGCACCCGTACCGGGCGCAGCGTCCTGTACGTCCGCACGCCGCTCGGCGACGCATTGATCAAGGGAGCTCACCCGAGCCGCGGGGAATGAGGCGGACCGGGAGCTGGATGTGTTCGGGAGGCCCCACGTCGCCGCGCAAGCGGCGGAACAGGAGCTCGGCCGCCACCCTCCCCATCCAGGACGGATCCTGCGCCACGACCGTCACCCCAGGCTGGAGCAGGTCGGACAGCTCGAAGTCGTCGAAGCCCACCACCGCGATCGGCCGGCCGGCCAGCGCCCGCAGCGTGGTCACGGTGTAGCGGCTGTTGCCGGTGAACAGCGCCGTCGGCGGCCTGTCCAGGGCGAACATCCTGTCCAGGTCCGCCCGCACCCCCTCCAACGTGGGCGGGCGCATGGAGACCAGCCGCGGGTCGTACAGGCCGCCGAGGGCCTCCCGGTAGCCGCGGTGCCGCTCGGCGGCGGTGTAGATCGCCAGGTCGTCGCCGAGGAAGGCGATGCGATGATGCCCGTGCCCGAGCAGGTGGCGGATCGCCTGCTCGGCCCCGCCCGCGTTGTCGGCGAGCACGGTGTCCACGTCGAGCCCCGCCCCCGGCGGCCGGTCCGCGAACACCACCTTCGTCCCCGCCTCCAGCTCCGGCCGCAGGTATGTGTGGTCGTCCCCGGCCGGCACCACGATGAGCCCGTCCACCCGGCGGGTGAAGAACGTCTCGACCAGCTCCCGCTCCCTGACCGGCTCCTCTCCGGACGAGCCGGTCAGCAGCAGGCAGTCGTGACCGATCACCACGTCCTCCACGGCCCTGCTCAACACCGAGTAGAACGGGTCGGCGACGTCCTCGATGACCAGCCCGACCGTGGCCGTCCTGCCCCGGCGCAGCACCCGCGCGCTCTCGTTGCGGCTGTAGCCCAGCCGGTCGATGGCCGCGCGCACCCGCTCGGCGGTGGCCGGGTGCACGCCCGGCTCGCCGTTCACGACGCGCGAGACGGTCTTGAGCGCCACGCCCGCCGCCGTGGCGACGTCCTTCATCGTCGGTCTCACGCCAGGATCATGTCTCACCAGGTAGGGGACAGACAACGTTGTCAAGGCGGCTGTGCCAGAGTGGTCCCCTATGTCGTTGAGATCCGCTGTGCTCGTGGCCGGATTCATCCTGGCCGCGCTCAACCTGCGGCCCGCCATCGCGGGCGTCTCCCCGCTTCTCGACGAGATCATGAACGATGTCGGCCTCTCGCCCGCGGGCGGTGGCGCGATCACCACGGTCATGGTGATCTGTCTGGGCGTGTTCGGCCCGGTCGCGCCGCTGCTCGCGCGGCGCATCGGGCTCGACCGCATGCTGCTGGCCGGGCTGCTCGTCATCGCCGCAGGCGTCGTGCTGCGAGCTCTCGGCGGCGCGCCGGTGCTCTACCTCGGCTCGGCCCTGGCCGCCACCGCGATCGCCGCCATGAACGTGGCCATGCCCGCCGTGGTCAAGCAGCACTTCCCGCTCCGGATCAACCTGATGACGGGCGTCTACGTCTCGGCAGTGGTGGCCGGCGCCGCCACCGCCTCCGCTGTGATGATCCCCCTCGAGCACGCCACCGGGTACGGCTGGCGCGGCGTCTCGGCGCTCCTGGCCGTGCCCGCCCTGCTCGCGGCGCTGCTCTGGCTGCCCCAGGCCCTCGCCAAGCAGGCCGGAGCGCAGAACGGGCCCAGGCCGATCGGTATGGTCCTGCGCAGCCGCGTGACCTGGTACGTCACGGCCCTCATGGGCCTGCAGTCGCTCACCTTCTACGTCGTCCTGGCCTGGCTACCGACGATCTTCCTGGACCACGGCCTCCCCGCCGACCAGGCGGGCTACCTGCTCAGCCTCACGAACCTGGTCCAGGTCGCCACCGCGCTCGCGGTCCCGGTGCTGGCCGGGCGGCGGGCCTCGCAGGTGCCGTACGTGGTCGGGGCGGGCCTGCTGACCGTGGCCGGTTACCTCGGCGTGCTGCTGGCCCCGTTGGCCGCGCCGTGGCTGTGGATGATCGTGCTCGGCGTCGGCCAGGGCGCGTCCTTCGCGCTTGCGCTGCTCATCATCGCCCTGCGACCGGCCGACCCCGCCACGGTGACCGCGTTGTCGGCCGTGGCCCAGTCCGTCGGGTATGTGATCGCGGCGCTGGGGCCGATGGTGTTCGGGCTCCTGCGGGAGGTCTCCGGCGGCTGGTCGGTGCCCCTGATCGCGGTGCTGGGGGTGCTGGCGGTGCAGATCTTGGCTGGCTGGTTCGCCGGCCGCCCTGCTACTTTAGGTAAGGCTAACCTTTAGGGGAGGGTGTTCCAGCGTGCTGACCGAGGCGCTCCAGCGTTTGGCCGACGGGCGCGGCGGGGTGATCGGGGTCGAGCTCGGCCTCGTCGTCGAGCCTGACCCGAGCTGGACGCCGGTCGCGGAGTTGCTGCGGGAGCCGTACACGCTGCTGGACGGGCTGATCGACGAGACGGCCGGGCGCTGGAACGCGCCACGCCACGTCGGCGCGGCGTTGTTCTGGAAGACCTTCGCCTACTGGCACACGTTGCCGATGGCGCTCGGCTGGGCGCTGGACCGGCGGGTGCCGATCATGCGGCTGCCGGAGACCTATTTCAAGCCGTCCGGCGCCGGGGTGACGATCGCCGCTACCCGCGTGACCTGGGACTCAGGCGCGGAAGCCATCCGTGAGGCGCTGGCGGAGTCGCAAGAACCCCTGGTCCAGGCCATCAACGCGCGGGCCAAGGTCGGGGAGCGCACGTTGTGGGGCTCCACGGCGGAGGCGTTGGCCCACCCGCTGACGGCCGTCGTGCCCGGCGACTACATGACGTTGCTCAGGGAGATCGGCCGGCCGGTCGACGGGCTGGTGGAGCCCACGGACGACGGATACTTCCGCAGGACCTGCTGTCTCTGGATCACGCTTCCCGACGTCGAGCCCTGCGGAAGCTGCTGCGTCCTCAGGCCACGGCATCGTCCAGCGGCCTGAGCTCGTCGGCGTAGCTGACGGAGACGCGGCGCATGACACCGGTGCCGTCGATCGAGTATTGCCCGAGCCGCCACAACGGTGGCGAGTAGGCGTGGATGGACACGCTCTGGTCCACCGCGCCGGTCAGCCGGTGAATGTGGTCGGGCCCGAACGAGAACGACTGTCCCTCCGGCATCACCGTCTCCAGATGCTCGCCGCCGATCCGCGGGTTGCACTCCAGGAGCGCGCCCTTGACCACGTGCACGGCCCCGGAGGAGATGTCGTGGTCGTGCCAGCCTGTGTCGTCCTCGGGGCGCCAGCACAGCACCCAGACGTCCACGTACGCGTCGCGGTGCAGCGAGGCGAAGTGCCGGCCGCCGTCCCCGGGGAACGCCACCAGGTCGCGCCACTCCTCCGGGCGGGCGGCCAACTGGTCCACCAGGTCGCGCAGCTCGCGCCGGTCGAGCGTGCGCTCCGGGAGCGTGGCACAGGTGCCCCCGTCCTGGATCTGTTTGGTGCTCACTTGCGAGGCTCCTTTCCGTTGAGAAGGCGACGGGGGTTGGTCACGCGGATGGCGTGGGCGGCCGCGGCGCCCAGGCCGGGGTCGGGTGCGGTGGCGTAAGGGGCGTCCGAGCCGTTGACCACGACGTCGATGCCCAGCTCGCGGACGATCGCGTCGATCGCGCGCGGGCCGTAGGAGGAGGTCTCCACGAAGACGTTCCTGTCGACCAGGCCGCGGACGGTCCCGCCCCTGGTGATCAGGCGTTCGGCGTGCAGCGGCGCCAGGCCGGCCAGCAGCGCGAAGCACACGCGCAGCCGCGGGTGCCTGGGCCTGACGACGGCGCGGAAGTAGTGCCACGCCTGGTGCATCTGCTGGACGTACGGCACGAGCGCCGGCCACCACGGCGGCAGGCCCTCGGCGACCTTCGCCGGACCCGGGTGCACGAACAACGGCAGGTCCCGGTCGGTGAGCACCTCCAGCAGCCGGTCGTCGGGCACGGCGGTCGCGGGGATCTGCAGCCCCGCGCAGCCCCGGTCGAGGTCCTTGGCCAGTCGGTCGGGGTCGGGCTCGCTGTGGCAGGTGGCCGCCCAGGCGCCGAACGGCTCGCCCAGGGCCAGCGCGCCGTCGTGATAGGCGTCGAGCACCGGCCAGCACTCCTCCGGTGGCAGGAACTCGATGCCCAGCGGGCTCGACAGCGACACCAGCGCCAGCTCCAGGCCGGTGGGGTCGCGGTGCTCATGGTCGGCCGGATCCACCTCGTACGGAGGCTCGCCGTCGAGGATCAACGTCCACTCGTCGAGGCAGGGCGGGGAGGTGCGGGCCCGCAGCGCGTCGACGAACGACCCTGTCCACAGATGCTGATGCACGTCGATGCCCACGCCCACACCTCCCTGTATTTCCTACAAGTATTGCAGGCAAACCCTTCACCTGCGAATCGAGGCTTGTGAACCGCTTCAGTGATTCGTTTCAGTGAACCGCTTCACGTAGGATCTGTCAATGGGTCACCCCGGTGCGCGGCCCGTCCGAGCTGCCCGATTTCTTCGGGAAGCTACGGAGAATTCACGCCCCTGGCCGGGTATGCCTACGGCGGAAACCCGAATCTGTCGGTGCCACACAATAGGCTGGCTGAATGCCTCGCAAGAGAGCCACGATCCGTGAGGTGGCTCAGGCCACTGGCCTGTCACCGGCGGCTGTCTCCTACGCACTACGCGGCCTGCAAGTGTCCGAGGAGACGATGGAGCGGGTGCGCGCCGCGGCCGCCGAACTCGGCTACGAGGCCGACCCCATCGCCAGGGCCCTGGCCAGCGGACGCACGGGCATGATCGGGCTGCTCTGCGGCTCGCTCGAGGACCTGTGGCAGCAGTCGCTGGCGGTCGGCATCAGCAGGGGGCTGCGCGAGAAGGACCGCTACGCCCTGATCCTCGACGCCGTCGGCGACCCCGCCAGAGAGCGGGCACTGGCCCAGCAGCTCCGCGACCAGCGGGTGGACGGCATGATCGTCCAGCCGCTCGATCCTTCCGCCGCGTTCTGGAAGGAGTTGTGCGAGTCGCTGCCGGTCGTGGCGATCGGCGACTCGCTCGCCGGCACGGCCGGGGAGGTGATCTTCGACAACCGGAAGGGGGTGACGCTGGCGCTGGAGCACCTGCGCGCCCTGGGGCACCGCAGCATCGCCGTGCTCACCCCGACCAGGGCCAGCACGCCCGACCGTCCCGCCGACGTGCACGTCACGGCCGAGGCCGAGCGCCTGGGGCTGGACATCGAGCTCACCACCGCCCCGCACGGCCTGGCCGGGGCCACCGCGGTGGCCCGCGACATCCTCGCCGACGACAAGCCGAGCGCGGTGTTCTGCTTCGCCGACTCCATCGCGTACGGGGTCTACGCGGCGGCGCAGGAGCTGGGGCTGTCGGTTCCCGGCGACGTGTCGGTCATGGGCTACGACGCCCACCCGATGTCGGGGCTGCTTACGCCGGGGCTGACGACGGTGGACTGGGACATCGACGGGATCGTGCGGGCGGCCGTGCGGCTCATCTCGGCGGCGGCCGACGGCGCCACCCGCCGGCGCCGCATCGTCCAGGCCCCCACCCTGAGGGAACGCGGCTCGGTCGCTCAGCTCTCCTGACCCCCGCCCCCCAGGCTGCCGCATGTATGGCCGGCACGGTCTGACGGTGGGCACGGTCTGACGGTGGGCGGTGGCGTTCGCCGGGCGGAGCGTGGGTCCACGGGCGTGGATGGCGCCGGGCGTGTGGCGCTCGCGGCGGTCAATGCGTGTGGTGGGCGGTGGAGGTGGTCAGGGCGCGGCGTGCCTCCTCCAGGTCGTCGGTGAGCGGCCGGTCCGGGGGAGGGGTGTTGAGCGCCCGGGTGGCGGCGGCGCGCTCGCAGGCCAGCACGAGCTCCAACGGCTCCAGGCAGCGCAGGGCGTGCCGTGCGGCCTGGGTGGCGAAGCCGGCGTGATCCTCGACCCCCAGGGAGATCACCGCGGTGCCGGTCGTCACCGGGTTCGCCAGGTGGCGTAGCTCGGTCAGGGCGTCCTGGGCCACGTACTCGAGGATCAGGACGCCGGAGGCCCCGGGACGGTCGGCGAGGAAGGGGTGGCGGCCGGTGTAGACCGGGTCCATGAGGGCGGCCAGGCGGGCCGTGCTGAGCTGGGCCGTCTGCACCAGCGCGGCACGCAGCGCGTCCAGCGCCAGGGCGACGGGAGAGGAGTGGAAGTTGCCGTTGTGCCAGGCCAGGGAGCCGGCCATGAGCGGGTTCTCGGCCGCGGCGTTGAGGTCGATCTCGACGGTGGCGGCGGCCCGGTCGAGGGCGTCCACGGCGGCGCCGTGCACCTGGGCGAAAGCGCGGAAGCCGTACGGGTCCTGGATGCGGGCGGCCTGCTCCCTGGCGAGCAGCCCGCGCAGGCGCGCGGCGACGGCGGCCTGGCCACGATGCGGTCGGGCCTCCTGTACGGCGGCGGCCAGCGGCTCGGCCGAGGCCGCGACCGCGGTGAACGACAGGGCGGCGACGTCTACGGCGGCCCCGAGCAGGAGACGCAGGCGATGGCAGGCGATGGCGGCGTCGGCCAGGGTGGCCGCCCCTGAGCTGATGAACGGCAGCGCGTCGCCCGAGGTGAGGGGATAGCGGGGAGGTGGTGGTGTCCCGTCGCGGCGTTCCTGCGCGGGCTCGTGGTGCCAGGGGAGTTCGCCGAGCAGGCACAACGCCGTGGTGGCCAGGGCCGTGAGGTCGCCGGTGCCGATGGCGCCGTACGTGCGGATCGGCGGCGTGAATCCGTGGTTGACCGCGTCGGCCAGCACCGGGAGCACCGCCGGGTCGATGCCGGAGCCGCCGGCGAGCAACTGGTTGAGCCGGACGACGAGCATCGCCCGGGCGCGGGCGGGCTCGACCGGCGCCCCGGCGCCGCACGCATGGCTGCGCAGCACGTGCAGGCCGGGGGCCTCGATGGGGACGTCCTTGCCGGCGCCCACGCCGGTGCTGCGGCCGTAGACCGGGCCGGTCAGCTCCTGAGCGGTGACCCACGCGGCGCGGGCCCGATCGAGGGAGGCGATCGCGACCCGGGCCCGGCCGTACGCGGCCTCGTGGACCTGCGCGCAGGTCAGTCCGGCGCCGTCGAGCAGCACCATCGGAAGGTCAGTCGTTGTCGGGGATGAACAGCCCCAGCAGCCAGCTCACCACGCTGACGATGATCGCGCCCCAGAACGCGGCCGGGTAGAAGTTGTCGACCTGGAAGGGGATGTCGAACTGGCCCGCGATCCAGCTGGTCAGCAGCAGCATGGCCGCGTTGATCACCAGCAGGAACAGGCCCAGTGTCAAGACGATGATCGCGCAGCCCAGCGCCTTGACGATGGGTTTGACGATCGCGTTCACGATGCCGAAGATCAGTGCCACGAGGAGCAGGACACCCCAGTATGTGGCCGAGTTGGTGGGAGCGTTGACGTCGATGCCGTCGATGAACTGCACGGCCACCCACAGCGCCGCTGCCGCCGCGAGGGTTCTGATGATGAATCTCACGCTGGTTGATCCTCCCACTTGCGATCGGCGCCGCGGTAGAGGCGCAGTCAGAACGATGCCCGGTCGTCACCGTTGGTAGTCACCGGTTATCGCTGCCCGAACTCGGGGAAGAGGCGTGCAGGGGAGGGAGCGAGATGGACGCGAACGGGCTCGAGTCGTTGCCGGCGAACGAATTGCACGATCGTGCGGTGCGGTATGCCGTACGCCACGGTGACCTGGGGTTCTTGTGGGACCTGCTGAAGGTGATCCCCGCCGCTGAGGCCGCCACCGGTCACGAGACCGACGCCGACCTCACCAAGGTGTCCGCGTTGCTCAGCGACGCCATCGCGGCGGGGGAGGGCGAGCTGGGGGAGGCGCTGCGCCCGGTTTATATCGAATATCTGCGTAAGCATCCCGACGCCTAGCCCGCCATGCGGGCCTCCGCGCCGCTGTACGCCGCGAAGCCCGGCGTGCTGAACTCCTGGCCGTCGCGGCCTGCGATCAGGGTCTGGTACGGGCCGGACTCGGCGAGGCGGACCGCGTAGCGGCGGGCCAGGAGGGGGCCCATGGCGTAGATCGCGGTGGCGTACGCGTCGGCCACGCCCAGGTCGGGGCCGATCACGGTGACGAAGCCGAACCCCTTCTGGACCTCGCCGGTGCGCGGGTTGACGATGGGAGCGCCGCCCGAGGTGGCGATGCCCAGGTCGTGAGCGAAGACGACCTTGCGCACCATGTCCTTGCGCGGATCCCGGACGCCGATGCGCCAGCGCTTGCCGGGGGCGGCCGAGCCGCGCACCCGGATGTCGTTGCCCGCCGTGAGGCGATGGTCGACCGCGCCCGCGTTGCAGAGGGCGCGGGAAAGGCGCTCCAGCGCCCATCCCTTGATGTAGCCCGATGGGTCGGTCACGCCGTTGATGCGGGGCTCGAACCAGCCGTCGGTGGCCTCGCTGAGCTCGTCGCATCGGTGCAGGACCTCGATGAACTCCGGGATCTGCTTGATCGTCTGGCCTCTGTTGAGCCGGCCGATCTGGCTGTCCTCCCTGACCGGGCTGAAGGTGTCGTCCACCCACCTCAACCAGGCGAAGGCGTCATCCAGCAGGGGCGTCAGCTCCCGTGCCGGGAGGGCGGTGCGGATGTCCACGCTGACGGGCATGCCCATGACCATTTCGACACGTGCGCTTCCTGGGAAAGTCGTCACCTTGCCTCCTTGTCCGCAGACCACCGTTGCAGACGACGCGTAATGTGGGGCTAAACCCTTTGCCGGGATTTGAGATGAATTTGTGACTTCGGGATTGCAAGGCGTGACAGCGCGCCGCCGACGTACCGCTTGAACTGCCGCGGACCGGCCACCACTACGTCCCGCTCGGCGATGTCGGGAATCTCACGACTCAGTCCGGAAGCGCTCAGTTGCTCCTTGGCCCGCGGATCGTGCTCCTTGCCGACGACGAGGATGAGCTCGTACCTGGCCTCCAGGTCCCGGAGCTCATCGGTGGGGTGCTCGGTGCGGTAGATCGCGACCGTGTCCGTGGCGCCGGCCAGGCGCGCCCGCAGCGCGGCCGGGTCCAGGTCGGTGGCGATCAGCAGGGAGCCCCTGGTCGTGTGGGGGACCTGGTGGCTCCAGACCGCCATCACGGCCGCCGCCGTGTACAGGATGAGGGATCCCGCGCGGCTGAGGCTCGTCACGTACGCGGTCGAGCCGAACTGGTGTGCCACCAGCAGCGCGCCCGCCAGGTAACCGCCGAGTCGCAGACGCTGCTTGGCTTCCTCGGTACGCAGGTAGTCGGCGGCCTTGACACTGAGGAAGCCGAGCGCCACGAGCAACCCCGCGGCGGCGTAGGCGGTGGGAGTCCACGGGTATCCGAAACCCGGCTGGATCGCACCGAACTCGGCTACGGCGACCCCGCTCCAGAACAGGACCGGGCCGTGTTGCGCATTCGCCTGGCTTGCCATGGTGACCACCATGCTGAAGGAACATGAAAGGTTGCTGAGTAAGGTCTGAAACATGGCTAATGTGCGAGTTGAGCGGACCGAAGATGGCGGGTTCCGGGCAGTGAACGGCCGCGGCGCCGAGGTGCGGATCGGCGGTGGGAAGGACGACGGGGTGTTCTCGCCGGTGGAGCTGTTGCTGGCGGCGGTGGGAGGCTGCAACATCGTGACCGTCGAGCCGCTCACCGCCCAGCGGGGGCACCGGCTGCTGCGGCTGGCCATGACCGTCGAGGCAGAAAAGGTGGAATCGAACAAGCTGGGCCCGGTGACGGTCACGTACGACGTGGAGGTGCCGTCGGAGAAGGCCGATGAGGTGTTCCGGGCCGTGGCGGGGCGGGTGCACGACAAGTACTGCACGGTGAGCAGGTCCCTGGGTGAGGGCACGGAAGTTCGGCTGGAGCTGTCCCCACCAGACGAAACAGAGTCGGATTAAACAGATATTCGACCCCGTTATGACGCGACCGTTGCATTCGTCTCGGTAGCGTTGTAGCAGGTCAGGAGCTCTGCGACTGACTGAGGACCTTCACCGAAGCGGACGCGGAGGGGGACCGCGGGCCGCTAGTGCGGGACCGCCGACGTTTTTGGGGGAAAGCGTCGGCCTGGACCGCCGCCGATCGGGCCGGGCAGCTTTGGGGGAACTGCCCGGCCCGATCTATGCGTATCCTCCGGTTCCGTGAAGAAAGTTCTCATTGACTGCGACCCCGGCATCGACGACGCCCTCGCCCTGGCCCTGGCCGCCGGATCCCGTGACGACTTGGACGTGGTGGGCGTCACCACGGTGGGCGGCAACGTCGACCTCCCACTGACCACGGCGAACGCGCTGGCGCTCAGGGAGTTCCTCGACCTCGGCGACGTGCCGGTCACGCCGGGCAGCGCGGGCGCGCTGCTGCGGCACACGGTGCGCGCCACCGCCGTCCACGGCGTCACCGGACTCGGCGACGCGGTGTTGCCGGCGCCGCTGCGCGGCACGGCCGATGGGCACGCGGTCGACTTCATCGTGGACACGCTGCGGGCCGCGCCCGGCGAGATCACGCTGGTGGCGGTGGGCCCCCTGTCGAACGTCGCCCTCGCCGTGCGGCGTGAGCCGCGGGTTGTCGAGTGGGCCCGCGACCTGGTCATCATGGGCGGCTCCTACACGCGCGGCAATCACAACCCCGCCGCCGAGTTCAACATCCTGGCCGACCCGGAGGCGGCCGCGATCGTCTTCGACGCCGGGTGGACGGTCAAGCAGCTGGGCCTCGACGTGACGCTGTCCGCCGTCGTGACCTTGGACGTGCTGGACCGCATGCGGCCGCTCGGGCGGCTGGCCGAGCTGCTGGTGCCGGCCGCGCAGTCGTACATGCCCGTGACGGCCGAGAGCGGGCCGGCCATCCACGACGCGTGCGCGGTGGCGTACGTGCTCGATCCTTCCCTCTTCACCTGCGTCCCGGCCGTGGTGAACGTGGAGACGAACGGGTCCTTCACGCGGGGGATGACGGTGACGGACTTCGAGGTCGGGGACCGGCGGGCGAACGCGCTGGTGGCGACGTCGCTGGACGTGAAGAGGTTCTGGGACCTGGTGTTGGGGGCGTACGAGCGGCTGGCCGCCCGGCTCGGCTGACGTACTGGGCACTGAGCGGCGGCTGATACAGTTACACCTGTCGCGCCGCTAGCTCAGTTGGTCAGAGCAGCTGACTCTTAATCAGCGGGTCCGGGGTTCGAGTCCCTGGCGGCGCACAGCGAAAATCCCAGGTTGGATCTGTTCCGACCTGGGATTTTTTGTTTGGCGACTATGCCAATCGGGTCAAGATCGCGATTGCGGACTCGAAACGGGCTCGAACGCGGAGATCTTGGTAATTCCATGATCGGAACGCCCCGTTAGGCCCTGGACACTCCGTTTAGGTTGGTGGGAGCCAACGTTCCACCAGATGGCGGGGGATGGCGGCGTCGACGTGCCACAACTGGCGGGCTGGATCCCACCGAGCGGGCATCCCGGCCGCTCGGGCCACTTGCTTGAGGTCATCCTTCTCGTGACGGGGCGTATCGAGGTAGAGGCGGCCGTCGGCGACGACGCCTGGTGCGATGTGGCCGTCACTGGATGTCTGTGGGGTGGGGGTTCGGGGCGGCCAGGGGCGGGCGGGGCGTTCCATGCGGGCGCGTTCGACGATGTGTTGGACTCGCTGGCAGGAGGTCGGGTCGGTGATCCGCATCATCAGGTCGGTGGGGCCGATGTTGGCCAGGAGGTTGAGGGAGCCGTGCCACAGCACGGTTTCATCGAGGATGAGGACCTTCTCGTGCATGCGTTCACGCAGGTTCACCTGGCATCCGGCGCTGCGGAGCTCGTTGACGAGGTCGTCTCTGCGCTGATCCTGCGTCTGGTCGCGGGTGTGGATGGTGACCTGGACACCGGCTTGCACGCGGGGGCCGAGGTGGCGCAGCCAGGTGCGGACGGGAGCCGGGTCGAGGAAGGCGCAGTAGATTTCGATGGTGCGCTCGGCGCGGGCGATGTCCCAGGCGACGGCGCGTGCGACTTCGTCGGCGGGGAAGAACGCGGGTCGGGCGAGCTCTTCTTCGGGTAGTCCGGCCAGGTCGGCCGCGCTGCGGAAGGGCACGAGATCGTCCACCGACAGCCGATGAGCGCGTCGTTCCAGGTGGTCGAGCATGCGGGCGGCTTCGCTGGAGGGGTTGAGCTTGGCATGCAAGAACTCGGTGTCGGCTACCAGGATGAGGTGGTCCTGGGCGCGGCTGAGGGCGACGTTGAGCAGGCGGCAGGTAGAAGAGGACAGGCCGAGACCCTCGTAGAAGTAGCCGACCTTGTTTCCGGCTCCGGCCACCGTGTCGATGATCACGAGTGGGCGCTGGCTGCCTTGGAAGCGGTGGACGGTGTCGACGAGTCCGTGGTAGGTCTGGCCGAAGCGGTAGGTCAGGCTGTCGCGGAGCGCCTTCACCTGAGCTTTGTACGGGGCGATCACCGCCATGCGGCTGGTGGGCTGCTCGTCGGCCGACAGATCTGTCCATTTACGGGCGGGGAAGATCTCGTCGTACTGCAGACCGCGGATCAGTTCGTGGATGACGGCCTCGTGTACGGTGTTGGTGGTGTGGGCGTCGGCGCGGGACCTGGGGTTGGGCAGACGGCGTGCGGCGGTGTCGATGAGGATCAGCGGCCCGTCCAGGAGGGGCGAGTGGGGAAGGCTGCCACGGTCTCCTCGTCCGGTGCGGAGCGGCGAGTCCGGGTAGGCCACGGCATTCACGATCTCGCAGATCGCAGGGCGCATCCGGTATTGGGTATCCAGGCACACCATGCGGGGATCGGCGCGCTGGGCCGTACCGGAGACGTCGACGAGTCCTGCCAAGCTGAACGGATCGCGGTCCATCCACAGCCGAGCATGCTCCTGGTCGCTGGGCGAGGCCTTGCGGTCGCCGGAGGCCTTGGTCACTGCGGGCAGTTGCCGGAAGTCTCCGGCGAGGATGAGCCGGCGGGTGGCGAGCCCGGCCGCGCACCAGGCTGAGGGTGTGTTGACCATCCCGGCCTCGTCGATGATGACGACGTCGATCGAGTCCATGAGCTTGCGTGACTGCACCGCCTTGGCCACCGTGGTGCCCATGACCCGGCAGTTCGCGCGGACCACGTCGGTGATCTTCTGGAGGTCCTTCTGGAGCCGCGAGAGGTGCTGCTGCAACTGGTCAACGGCATCTTGGAGCGGGCCGCGGGGCGGGATCGTGCGGAGGCGCGCTCGCAGGGCGAGCACCTCGGTTTCGGTCCTGGCTGCCTCGGCTGCGTAGCGTTGCTGGGCGGCATGAGCGGCGGGCAGTTGCTGATCGAGGGTGGTCAGCTCGTGCTGGCGTTCCCACCGCATCAGGCCCAGGTGGTCCAGCTTGTCCTGCTTCCTCTTGGCGAAAAGCCCGGAGGGTGCGCCGAGGCTGTGGATCTCTCGGTCTATCTCGCCGATCGCGGCATGCTGTAGCTGGATCTGCTGCTGGAGGAAGCCGAGGTGGCGATTGGCGTCCCCGCACTGGGTGCGGAGATTCACCAGCCGGGTCTCCGCCTCCGCCGCATCGGCATGGACGGCGAGATCTCGGCGTGCCGCCTCCAGCCGCTCACGGATATCGGTGATCTGCACGGTGATGGAGGTCGACAGTCGCTGCGTGATCTGGGTCGGGTCGATTTTGTCGCCGAAAGCGGCTGCCAGTGAGGCCAGTTCGATCTCTCCGGCGCGTTGCACGAGTCCTGTGTCGAAGCCTTGCTCGTCTGACAGCAGCATGCAGATCCGTTCCAGGGCCTGATCGACGGCTACCTTGGTCGGGGCCACGAACAGCACCTGGAGTCCTTGCCGGTAGCAGCCCTCGACGATGCACCCGACCACGTCGGTCTTTCCGGTGCCCGGTGGCCCCCAGATGAAGGTCAGTTCGCTGCCAAGTGCCTGCTCGATCGCTCGTCGTTGCTGGTCGTTGAGCGTGCGCTCCCGGTAGCCCCGGATGAAGCGCTCGGGGGTGGCGCAGTGGTCGATGCGTGGTCGCGCCTGGCCGGTCAGCCAGGCTGTGGCGGTCAGGCTGACGGGGCTGTTACTCCCGGCGGTCGATTCCAGCCTCTCGATGACGGTTTCCCATCCGGTTGTCTCGTCCTCACGCACCTGCGCGTTGCCCGGTTGGCTACCGAGGTCGGCCACGGTACGGACCCTGACCTTCCCGTCGGGCATGCGGTGGACCTCGGCGGGTGTCCAGGCGTCGCGAGAGCTGGACAGACGGATCAGTTGCCGCTCTCCGGCGAACCAGTCCTTCCATGCCTTACAGGCAAACAGGTACTCATGCCGCTCTCCGTGCTTCCCGACTCGGCGTCCCGCCGACAACGAGAGCTTGTCCCCGTCACCGTCGCTCCGTAGTTCCGCGGCGACCTCCAGGCGTACGGCTCTCAAGAGCTCATCTACGGGGAACGGCTTGCGCTGCGGACCTGTCATCGCGCTCCCTGGGGATGAGGAGGTCAACCTGGCAATGCGGATCAGGACCTTACCCACGCCCGGCTCGGCACGCACTCGATCACGTGTTCAGGTGATTTCGGGCCGTCACAAAGCTCGTGGAAGGGGCAGCGTGCCGGAGTGGTGAAGACACAAGTAAGGGCGGCCACCATGCGCGGCCGCCCCTACCGAGACCTTCCTATGGGTGCCGTGCCGGGCTGCCCACGGATGACCTCGACGGTCAGTTGATGCGCCTTGAACGTGGCCACGAGATCCGCGCTGATCTGGCCGGGGGTCCCACTTCGGGTGGTGAACAGGTCGATGTCTTCGGAAGGTCGGTCGCCCATGCCGTGAAGCTGCACGGCGAACCCGCCTCCGAGCACGAATCCCCGGTCCGCCACGGTGCCGAGCGCGATCCGGATGAGCCGTTCCTGTAGCTCGTCCATCAGGCCACGCGCGGGCTGGGCCGGAGATTCCTCAATTCCGGGAACCGGTTCTCCCAGAGAGCGCGGACCTGCCGGGCCGGGATCAGGTCGGCCCATCGGCGCAGGAGCAGGTTGCGGTTGAGCAAGCGGCAGATGTCGTCCTCGACGCCTTCTTCAAGCACGATCTTGTAGAGGGCGGCGCAGTCGTATTCGTCGTCGAGGTCGAACTCGCGGCGGCCGCTCCAGGCCAGGTGGTGGTCCAGCACGACAACGCCGTGCTCGGGCCCGCGCAGTTCGCTCAGCGCGTCTGGCACCGCATACGGTTTGGTGTCTCCGTAACTGAAGGGTGTGCTCCGCGTACCAGCCATAGCTCAAGTGTGCCTGATCCAATTGGCAGGAGGCGTTGACACCCCCACGGGTGAGCTGAGGCAGTCACCCGGCCAGGACGGTATTCGGGCTCCGCGCGGGCTCGGACGCCGTACGGGGCTGCGGTGGCATTCGGCAGGTCCCGGCGCACTGGCCCACGATGAGATCGTGTAAGCAGCGTTCCTCGGCCACTTCCGTAGGTTCTCCCACCTGACCTGTGCGATCAAGTGGCCGATGAGCCGCTCAAGGGCTGCGCTGCGAAAGGTCACGATCAGGATGCCGACCGCTGGTATACCGTGCTGGAGCCGGTGATCGCGGCGCAGGTGGCAGATCCCTGCGGAGCGGATCCACGGATCTGCTGAGGAGCGCGCCCGGCGCGCTGCCGCCGAGAAGGCATCGCGCGAGGCTCGGCGCGCGAGGGCCGATCTGGACCTGTTGCGGCGGCCGGCCGACGGCGTTCAAACGATCGACTGAACTGCAACCGGAACGACCACTGCCCGTAACCGTCTTTACGCCCAAACAGCGCCGCGCGTAACCCGGAATGTCATAACCTGCCGAAATGCTCGATCAACTTCTCGACGACCTGGCCCAGGCCGCGGAGGACCGGGACTCCGCACGCTTCTTCGACGTCATGCCGCGGCTCTTCGCCGCGGCCGAAGGCGCCGACCGGCAGACGCTGTCCGCCGTGCTGGCGCGGCTCAGCGGACTCTTCGAGCGGGTCCCGTCCGGGATCGGCGCCCGCCTGGGCGTGTTGTGCGGCGCCCTGGCCGAGCGCGGCGCCGACCCGGCGCCGGCGGCCGAGCCGCTGGTCAACGGGCTGAGCGACTGTCTGGAGCTGGCCGGTACGTTCGCCGCGGCGTGGCGTACGGCGACGGGCGAGGAGCCGCCGGAGCCCGTCGACGACGACTACGGTTGGATCCCGGCGACGGCGGAACGGCTGACGGGGGCGGCGCTCACCCGCGAGCAGGCGATCGTGCTGACCGACGCGTGGACGCTCGCGCACCTGTGGGCCATGCCCGTCATGTCGATCCTGCAGCTGTCGCCGCAGGTCAGGGCCGCACTACCGGGCCGTGAGCGGCTGATCGCGGCTCTGGGATCCGTGCTCGACGAGCGCGCCGACCTGGAGTTCCTCGCCGGGCTGCTGCGGGTGCTCGACGGCGAGCGGCTGATCGTGCTGCACCGAGAGAGCGGGCGCGGCTACGAGGTGCTGATCAGCGGGATCGGCGACAACTTCCAGCTGCACACGCTGCTGGCCGGCGCGCTGAGCGGCCCGGCCGCCGACGGGCTCCTCGAAGGGGTACGGCCGGACCCGGCGTGGGTGCGGGCCGCCGCGGACGGGCCGGTGGAGCCGGGCGCCGAGCCGGTACGCGGCCAGTTCAATCTGGTGGACGCGAACGGCAAGTGGATCTGGAACGAGGGCCGCCCGGCTGACATCCCCCGCCTGGACGGCGTACGCGTCGTGGTCCTCGACCCGCCGCCGTACGCGCGGACGTGGAGCCCCGGCCGGATGTACCCGATGATGCGCGGGGACGTGCGCCTGCGTCGCATCCTGCCGCAGGAGGAGGCGGCGGCATGGCTGGCGAAGGTCGCGCGAGGTGGGATAGACCGGAGCGCCTAGCGCGGAGCCGGAGCCTTTGCTATCTTGAACACGCACGATAATCAATCCTGTACACAATGAAGTCGCAAGGCGGCCGGGCCGGTCGTCTCAGGGCGCGGAGACCTCCAGACGGTAGTCGGGTCTGTGAAACGCCAAGCACCCCATTCCACGATCTGCGGCGTCTTCGCCGCGGGTTCCTGCCGAAGGCGGGATGGGAATCCTCGTCGTCCACGGCTAGGTGCAGGTCAATGCGGCGCCTCTGGGTAGGGTCGAATTAGGAGGTGGTCGTCGTGGATTACAAACAGTGGAACGTACAGATCTGGATCAGCGAGGATGACGCCGACGCTCTGACCACGGCCACGGCGGTGTTGTTCACGCCGGACGGCAAGCGGCACGAGAGCGTGGCGCACGCCCGCCGCAACCCGGTCGACCGGCCAGTGCCCGGGATCGGGGACGAGCTGGCCGCCGGGCGGGCACTGTCGGAGCTCGCCTCGAAGCTGATCGAGGACGGCGCGAAGGACGTCGCCCAGATGGCCGGCACGGCTGGACGGGCCGGCGCGACCTGATCTGTAGGCCTGGCCGGGCCGCCTGCGCTAGAGCAGCCCGGCCCCGGCCAGGAGCTTGCCGATCTGACCGATCTCGTCGTCGTTGAGCGGGATCTGCGGGAGCGCGGTGATCGGGCAGTCGATGACACCGCGCAGGTGCAATGCGGCCTTGAACGCCCCGAGCCCCGACGAGCTGCCGCCCATGCGCGTGCCGCCGACCCGGACGATCTCGAACAGCCTGACCAGGCGCTCCTGCTCCGCCCTGGCCGCCTGCCAGTCGCCGCCCGAGGCGTGCCGGTAGAGCTCGACGTAGCCGTGCGGGTCCACGTTCCCGAGCCCGGGCACGACGCCGTCGGCTCCCATCCACAGTGCCGAATCGACGGTCACTTCCGACCCGGTCAGCACGCTGAACGGCGCTTCCCGCCCCATGATGACCTGTCGCAGGCCGCCGTCGTCGCCGCTGGAGTCCTTGACCCCGGCCAGCACCCCCTCGGCGGCCAGCTCCAGCAGCAGCTCGGTGCTGAGTTTGGTGTGCACGGAGACCGGCAGGTCGTAGGCGTAGACGGGCAGGCCGCTGCGGGCGGCGATCGTACGGAAGTGGGTGCGGATCTCCTCCGGGTGGGTGCGCGTGTAGAACGGCGCGGTGGCCACCAGCCCGGACGCCCCGGCCTCGATCGCGACCCGCGCGTGGTCGAGCACCCGCGGCGTTGTCATGTCGATCACCCCGGCCAGCACCGGCACCTGCCCCGCCACGTGCCCGACCACGGTGTCCAGCACCACCCGCCGCTGCGCGTCCGTCAGGTAGGCCACCTCCGACGACGAGCCGAGCACGAACAGCGCGTCCACCCCGCCCGCCAGAAGGTGGTCGACCAGCCGCGTGAGTGACGCGGCGTCCACCGAGTAGTCAGGGGTCATGGGGGTGCATACCGGGGGGATGACGCCGGTCAAACTCATACGCGCTCCTGGATCAGCTCTACATCGGTCGCTCCCGCCGCCACCGGATGGTGACAGTGGAAGAGGTGGTCGTCGTCGGTCACCGCGGCGGGCATCTCCACCGCGCACAGGTCGTCCGCCCGCCAGCACCGCGTGCGGAACGGGCACCCGCTCGGCGGCCGCGTCGCCGACGGCACGGTGCCCACCAGCGGGATCGGGTTGATGGGCGAGATCAGCCCGGGCGTCGCGGAGAACAGCGCCCGTGTGTACGGATGCCGCGCCCCCAGCGGGACGGCCTGCGCCGGTGCCTGCTCGACGATCCTGCCCAGATACATGGTGACCACGCGGTCGCTCATCCTGCGCACGGTCTGGATGTCGTGCGAGACGAACACCAGCGCCAGCCCGAGCCGCTCCTTCAGATCCAACAGCAGGTTGAGGATCTGCGCACGGACCGACACGTCGAGCGCGCTGGTGGGCTCGTCGGCGATGAGCAGGTCGGGTTCGAGCGCGAGCGCCCTGGCCACGGCCACCCGCTGGCGCTGCCCGCCGGACAGCTGCCCCGGCAGCGCGTCGGCGGCGCTCCTGGGCAGGCCGACGAGTTCGAGCAGCTCGCGGACGCGGGCGTCGCGCTCGGCAGGGGTGCCGCGCCCGTGCACGTTGAGCGGGTCGCGCAGCACCTGCCTGACCGGCAGGCGCCGGTTGAGCGCGGTGGACGGGTCCTGGAAGACCATCCCGACACTGGAGCCGATCAGCGCCCGCCGCTCGGGCTCCTTCAAAGCCCACAGATCCTGGCCGCGGAAGACGACGGTGCCCGCGGTCGGCCGCTGCAGCCCCACCAGCACCTTGGCCAGCGTGGATTTGCCGCACCCCGACTCACCGACGACGCCGACGGTCTCGCCCGGGTTGACCGTGAGGTTCGCGGCGGTCAGCGCGTAGACGCGGTCGCGTGAGAACACCCCGCCCGAGCGGGCCTTGTGCACGACGTGCACGTCCGTCAGCTCAAGCACTCTGCTCACTCCTCACGAGGGCCACGGCCGGATGGTGGCAGGCCGCCACGTGCGTGGCGTCTCCTTCCAGCACCGGAGTCTCGGTACGGCACACGTCCGTGACCATCGGGCACCGGTCGGCGAAGCGGCAACCGGCCGGGAAGTCGGCCGGGGACGGCACCACGCCGCGGATCTGCGTGAGCCGCTCGGCCCCCGACTCCAGCGACAGCACCGAGCCGAGCAGGCCACGGGCGTAGTGGTGGGCGGGCGCGCCGACCAGCGTGGCGGTGGCGCCGGCCTCGACGATCTGGCCGCCGTACATGACCACCACGCGGTCGGTGACGTCGGCGACCAGTGCGAGGTCGTGCGAGACGAGGATGAGGGCGAACCCGAGCTCCTCCCGCAGTCGCAGCAGCAGCTCGATGACCTGGGCCTGGACGGTCACGTCGAGGGCGGTGGTGGGCTCGTCGGCGACGATCAGCTTCGGGTCGCGCGACAGCGCCATGGCGATGAGCACCCGCTGGCGCTGCCCGCCCGACAACTCGTGCGGGTAGGACGACAGCGTGCGGCGGGCGTCGAGGCCGACAAGCTCCAGCAGCTCGGCGGGGCTGCGCCGGCCGCCGCGCCGGGTGACCTGCTTGAGCTGGGCCTTGATGGTCATGGCCGGGTTCAGCGAGGACAGCGCATCCTGGTAGATCATCGCCATCTCGTGGCCGAGCAGCCTGCGCCGGGCCCGGCGCGGCAGCGCGAGCAGCTCCTTCTGGTCGAAGCGCACGTGCCCGCTGACGCGGGCGTCGCGCGGCTGCAGGCCCATGATGGTGAGCGCGGTCAGCGACTTGCCACAGCCGGACTCGCCCACCAAGCCGAGCACCTCGCCGGGACGCACCTCGAAGCCGATGCCGTCGACAATGTCCACCCCGTCGCCGAACCCGATGCGCAACCGCTCCACGGCGAGGATCGGCGGGCCCTGCGGGAGCGGGCGGGCGCGTTCGGCCAGCCGCTGGGCGGCCTCGGCCAGGCCGGGCAGCTCGACGATCTCGCCGGAGCCGGGGCGGGCCTGCTCGAAGGCGTCATCCTTGCGGACGACGGCCTTGGTGGCGGCGGGCGCCGCCCAGGCGTCGGAGATGCCCTCGGACAGGATGTTCAGCGCCAGCACGGTGATGAGGATCAGGAGGCCGGGGAAGACCGTGGCCCACCAGCCGCCGAGCAGGACGAGGTTCTTGCCGTCGGCGATGACGCTGCCCCAGGACGGGTTCGGCGGGCGTACGCCGGCGCCGATGAACGACAGCGACGCCTCGAACACGATCGCGTCGGCCACCATCACCGTGCAGAACACCAGCACCGGCGCCGCGCAGTTGATCGCGACGTGCCTGATGATGATGTGCGGGGTACGGGCGCCGATGATGCGCTCGGCCGCCACGTAGTCCTCGCCGTACTGGGCCAGCACATTGGCCCGCACCACCCGGGCCACCGACGGCATGTAGAGGAACGCCATGGCCATGACCAGCACCGGGATGCTGCCGCCGAACACGGCCACGAGCACCGCGGCCAGCGCGATGCCGGGGAAGGCCATGATCACGTCGAGCAGGCGCATGATGGTCTCGTCGACCGCGCGGCGCGAGGTGGCCGCGACCGAGCCGACGATCGCCCCGGCCGCCAGGGCGAGCCCGGTCGCGCCGAGGCCGATGAGCAGTGACCAGCGGGCCCCGTACAGGAGTCTGGACAGGATGTCGCGGTTGGCGCTGTCGAGGCCCATCCAGTGCTCGGCGGAGGGGCCGCCGCCGGCGGCTTCCTGGAAGTACGGCGAGTGCGGCGCGATCCAGGGCGCGAGCAGCGCGGCCAGCACGACGACGGCCATGATGCCGACCGCGACCCAGGACAAGGGCTTCAGCCGGCGGAACCGCATCCCGGGCCGGGCGAGGCGCTCCGTCAATCCACGTCTCATGCGGCGCTCCTGAGTCGGGGGTTGACCAGTAGATACAGAACGTCGACGACCAGGTTGACGACCATGAAGCCGACCGCGATGGTCAGCACCACGCCCTGGACGACGGCCGGGTCGCCGTCGCGTACCGCGTTGATCATGAGCTGGCCCATGCCGGGCAGGCCGTAGATCGTCTCGATGACCACGGTGCCGCCGATCAGGTAGCCGATGCGCAGGCCGAGCACGGTCAGCGGGGTGATGAGGGCGTTGCGCAGCACGTTGCGCCCGATCACGACGATCGGCGGCAGGCCGCTGCCGACGGCGGTCCGGACGTAGTCCCGGTCCAGCTCCTCCACCATCGACGTGCGGATGATGCGGGTGAGCTGGGCAGCGATCGGCAACGACAACGACAGCGCGGGCAGCGTCATGGACTGCAGCCAGCCGATGGTCGAGTCGGCCGGGTTGATGTAGCCGCCGGTCGGGAACAGGCCCTCGCCGACGGCCAGGTACTGGATCATCAGCAGCGCCAGCCAGAACGGCGGCGCCGCCACCCCGACCAGGGAGACCACCCGGATCACCTGGTCGGGCCAGCGGTCACGGAACAACGCCGCGGTCACGCCGAACACCAGCGACAACACCACCGCCACGGCCAGTCCGAGGAAGGTGAGCTGCAACGTCAGCGGCAGCGCGGTCGTCACGGACTCCAGCACCGGCTTCTTGGTGAGCACGCTGGTGCCCATGTCGCCCGTCGCCAGGTCGGCGACGAAGCGCACGTAGCGGATCGGTAGCGGGTCGAGCAGGCCGTTCTCCAGCTGGAACTGGTGGATCTGCTCGGGGGTCGGGTTCGCGCCCTGGAAGTAGGCGTACTCCGGCTTGCTGTTGGAGAAACGCATCACGATGAACACGAACGCGATCACCCCGAGCAGCACGGGGATCAGGATGAGGAGCCGCCGCAGCAGCATCCGGGCGACGAGCGTCATGTCCTCTTGGCCTGCAGGAGGTTGATGCCGGGGTAGGGCTGGGCGCGGATGCCGGACAACTTCTTCGGGTCCCAGGCGGTCATCAGCTCGTTGTGCACGACTGGGTAGAGGATGGCCTGCTCAGCCACGAAGTCCAGATATTTGTGGATGAGCTCGGTCCTCTTGGCCTTGTCCGTTTCCTTGCTGGCCTCGTCCATCATCGCGAAGAGCTTCTTGGCGTCGTCGCTGCCGTCCCACTTCGCGTACTTCATCCACAGGCCGCCGGGCACGTAGTTGTAGTGCAGGATCAGGTCGGCGTCCATGCCGAACTGGTTGGGGTTCGAGGCCGCCGCGACCACCTGGTAGTCCTGGAACTGGTCCATCTTGGTGAACAACGCGGCCGTGTCCTGCGGCTCCAGCGTGGTCTTGATGCCGATGGCCTCCCAGGAGGCGGCGATGGTCGGCAGGCAGTCGGCGATCCAGCTCACGTTGACGGCCATGAGGTTGATCGTCAGGTTGTCGACCCCTGCCTCCTTGAGCAGCGCCTTCGCCTTCTCCGGGTCGTAGTCGTAGACGACCGAGGCCCGCTTGTGGTCCGGGTGCCCCTCGTTGAGGAAGGAGCTGGAGGCCGTGCCGTGGCCCTTGAGCGCCACGTCGATCATCTTCTGCTTGTCGATGGCGTAGTGCAGCGCCTGGCGGACGCGTACGTCGTCGAACGGCTTGGTGCCCGTGTTGAACATCAGGAAGATGTGGTTCATGCCCTTGCCGCCCTCGACCGTCAGGCCTTGCTGCTTGAGCTGCTCGACGTTGGCGTACGGGATGTTGTCGGCGATCTGGGCCTCGGCCGAGCCGCCGGAGATCTTGGCGACGCGGGCCGCGGCGTCCACGATCGTCAGCCAGTTCATCTTCTTGACCGTGGCCGGGCGTGGGCCGTTGTAGCCGTCGAACGCCTCGAACGAGGTGTTGGACTTGGGGTTGTGGGAGGTCTGCTTGTACGGTCCCGAGCCCATCGTCATGCCGCTCTTCGCCTTGTCCCACGCGCCCGCCTGACTGAAGACGTGCTTGGGCATGATCTTGGCGATGGTCAGCCTGGGCGCGGCGTCGGGGAAGGGGAACTTGAAGACAAGCTCGACGTTCTTGTCGTCGACCTTCTTCACCTCCTGGAGCCAGGACTTGAAGAAGTTGCCGGTCAGGACATTGTCGGGGCCCAGGATCCGCTCGAAGGTGAAGACCACGTCGTCGGCCGTGACCGGCTGGCCGTCGTGCCACTTGGCGCCGTCCCGCAGGGTGAACGTCCAGGTGGTGGCGTTGAGGTCGGACGGCACCGCGGTGGCCAGCGCCGGGTAGGGCTCGCGGGTGATCGGGTCGGTGTCGAGTAATCCCTCGTAAACATGGCTGATCCCGGCCATCGCGAACGCCGACGCCGTCTGCGTGGGGTCCCAGCTCTGGTCGTTGCCGTACCCGATGACGGCGGTGATCAGGTCTTTGTTGGATCCGGCGCCTACCGAGCCGGTCGAGGCCGGACCTCCGGAACAGGCGGAGAGGGTTGCCGCGATGAACGCCGCCGCACCCGTCGCCCCGCTGTAACGCAGGAAGTCACGGCGGCTGAACTCAGAGCTCACGGATGCCTCCTGGTGCCTAACGTAGAACGTGGGACATCCCATGTCCTATCTTGTGCGTAACGTGGACGCTAAATGCTGCACGCGCTTGAGGTCAACAGAAGATTTCAGGATTGTTACCTACGACGAAAGGATCCTTCATGGCCGCAGTTCCGCGTCCGACACGGCCCAGCCGTGCCGTCGAGGCCCAGGAGGGCGTCAAGGACCTGATCGTCCGGCGCGGTCTGGTGGCAGGGGATCCCTTGCCGACCGAGTCCGAGCTCATGGAGCAACTCCAGGTGAGCCGCAACTCGATCAGGGAGGCGCTCAAGGCGCTGCAGGCGGTCGGCATCGTCGAGATCCGCCACGGCTTCGGCATGTTCGTGGGCCGCATGTCGCTGGCCGGGCTGGTGGACGAGCTGGCCTTCCACAGCCGCATCACGCTGCAGAACGGCAAGAATCACCTCGCGCACCTCGTCGAGATCCGCGAGCTCCTGGAGCGCGGTCTCGTCCAGCGCCTCATCGACCTGGGCGCCGAGGCCGACCTGACGCCGGTGGCCGACGTCATCGCCCGGATGGACGCCGAGGCCGAGCAGGGCCTGGTCTCGCCGGAAACCGACCGTCTCTTCCACGACCTGCTCTACCGGCCGCTCGGAAACCCGCTCGTGAGCCAGCTCCTGGGCGCGTTCTGGGATGTCTACTACCAGCTGCGTGACCACCTCGGCACGCCCGACGAGCCGCCGGGGGACGTGGCCAAGCGGCATCGCGACATCTACACGGCCGTGCTGGCGGGCGACGGGCCGGCCGCGGCCGCGGCCGTGACCGCCCACTTCGACGGCGTACGCAACCGGCTGGCCCGGCTCAGGGGCTGAAGGTCTTCAGGCGGGCCAGCGCTCCACCCGGCGCCAGTGCCGCCGCCATTCCCCGTACCATTGCGCGAACCACGGGTGGGCCCCGGCCAGCGGCATGATGTACGCGACGGTCTGCAGGTAGTAGCGCCGCTGGAACCGCCACGACATGCGCTGCAGCTCCTGCACGTTGCTCGCCCGGTCGGCCAGCTTCACGAGCACGGCCTGCGGAGGCGCCTTGACGAGCGAGCCCAGGTAGTCGCCCTTGGCCGCGCCGCGCGGCTTGGTCACCCAGCGCACGAGCTCCGCCACCCGATCCCCGAATCGCCGCGCGATCTCCCGCTCGGTGCATGGCGTGTCCTCCAGCACGTCGTGCAGCACGATCGCCACCAGCACGTCCCGGTCGTCGATCCCGGCGCCGGCCACGGCCACCTCCAGCGCCTCCAGCAAATGCTCCACGTACGGCCGCCCGGTCGGCCGCTGCTGCACCCCGTGCCACCGCCCGGCGAACGCGACCGCCTCCCGCAACGCGTCCACCGTGGTCGCCGGGAGCGCCCGCGCGAGCGGGACCTCCGCGTGCTTCCAGGACGGCCAGCTCGTGAAGATCTTCATCCCGCTCCTTCCTGTCTTAGGGTGAGAATATGGCCGAGATCGCCGTCCCCGACGGCTCCTGGACGTTCAACGGCGACATTCTGCGCGTCGTGCCGGGCAGCGACAAGGACGTCCACGATCTGCGCAAGACGCTGGGCGAGGTGGTGGTCCCGCGCGACGCTATCGCGGGGGTGGCGTTCGAGCCGGCACGCAAGGGCGGGCACCTGCGTTTGCGGTTGCGTAAAGGCGCCGATCCGCTGTCGGACGTGGCTGCGGGCGCGCTGACGGCGCCGGCGGACCCGTACCGGCTGTCGATCCCGAAGACCCGCACGGGTGCGGCCGAATACTTCGCCGACGAGGTCCGCGACACGCTGGTCGTCTACCAGACCCCGGCCGCCCCCTGCGAGGACTACCTGCTGCCCGGGCCCGACGTGCCCATCTCCGCCACCGCCGGCGACGGCACGGCCATCTTCGACGGCGAGCGCGTGCGGCTGGAGTGGACCGGGTTCGCCGGCACGGAGAAGGAGAAGGCGGGGCCGCAGGAGTACCCACTGTCGGATGTGTCCGGCGTGGAATGGAAGCCCCAGTCCGGCATGGGCTACGGCACGCTGCGCTTCCGGATCAAGGGCGAGGGGCCGGCCCAGCAGCCGCAGAAGGACCTGCGGTGCGTGTCGTGGGGGATCCAGCGCTTCGGCGGCGCGACCGCCCTGGTGGCCGCGGCCGTGCTCGCCCGCATCCCGCGCGACGTACCCGAGCTTCCGCCGCTTCCGCCGGGTGCCGACGACGTGCACGACGCGGTCCTGCGCCGCCTGGCCGAGCTGGGCGAGCTGCACCGCTCGGGCGTGCTGACGGACGAGGAGTTCGCCCTCGCCAAGCAGGCCGTGATCCGCCGCCTGCAACAATCCTGATCGACGGTGATCGGCCGTTCGGGCCTGGGCCGCGTCGTGCCCGTCGAGGGCTACTACCGCTGAGCCATGCACTATCCATGCCATTGACTCTTTGTAAAGAGCGACCCTCGGCGAAGCCCGCCGAAAAATTGAGCACAATCTGCTTCTGCGTTTCCGCGATTTTCGCTTCATTGTGAGGACGTCAGGCGAACCTTGCCATGACACGCACCGGCTCCCCAGCAGCGAAGCAGGTTACTCATGGTCAGAATGGTCAGACGTTCCCTCGCCATGCTCACCGTCTCCCTGGGCACCGTACTCGGGTTCGCTTTACCCGCCCACGCGGTGACCCTGGAGCAGAAGCTCGCCGCCCTCTCCCAGTTCTCCCAGCCCACCTCCACCAGCGCCGCCGCCTGGCGGTCCGCCTGGCAGAACCAGGCGGCTTGGGCCGACTACGCCTTCGACTGGTCGACCGACCTGTGCTCGAGCAGCCCCGACCGACCGCTCGGCTACGATTTCCGCATGCCGTGCCGGCGGCACGATTTCGGATACCGCAATTACAAGGTGGTCAACCAATTCCCGGCGAACAAGGCACGAATTGACGACGCGTTCTACTTCGATATGAAGCAAGTGTGCGCCCGCTACTCGGGACTGTCCAAGTCAACCTGTGACGGGATCGCCTGGACGTACTACCAGGCGGTCAAGCAGTTCGGCAGTCTCACCGTCACCGACGCGCAGATCCAGGAGGTCAAGCGGCAGACCGAGTTGCAGGCCGCTCAGAACGCCTGACTACAGTGCTGACCTTGCTCGACGGCTTCCGCTGGCAAGGCTCGCGCGTGATCGGCGATCGCGCGCAGACCTTGCCGGCGGTGCTCGCGCTGCACGGACCGGCAGGGGCCGGCAACCAGCGTCTGGTCGAGGACTACTACGGCTGAGCCTTCACCCGCCCTGAGCAGGTAGCCCCGCCAGGGGCCGCTCTTCCGGCGGCGACAGCGCGCGATAACCGGCCATCGTATCCCGCACGTCGTCGAGCGCCTGCCTGGACAACGCCTCCACCTGCTCGATCTCGCGGCGTGTCCGGTCGGGGACCGCGGCGATGAGGCGGGCGGCGAGCTGGCTCTTCAACGTCATGACCGACAGCCGGTGGCCAAGGACGTCGTGCCGGTCGGCTTACGAAGAGTAGGAGTAGTCCCCAAAGCAGGGATCGCAGTGGTCGAACCATGGCGCGCAGAGATTGCCGCATGACCAGCAGCGCCCGAAGTTCGACAGAGGCCGTTTTCCCGACAGCAGCACGTTGATGCGCTCGGCGGCTTCGCGTTCGGCCGCTGCGGCGTCGGCCGCGGTGATGCCGCCGAGCGGACCGAGGACTCGGACGGCAGTGCGCAGATCGCGGGCGATGCGGGCCTGTCGCTCAGCGGCTTGGAGGTCCCCGCAGCCACGGCCCAGAGCCTCGAGGGGGACGCCGCATAGGACTGCGCGGACGATCGGCACGAAGACCGGTGAATCGGTCTCGACTGGCAGGCGCATGAGCCGCCAGACCTCGCGCCCTCTGCCGCCCCAGCGGGTCACGATTGAACGGATGATCTTCCAGCGCTCGATCAGCCTGTCGACCGGCACCGGGCGTAGCGGTGGGGTGCGAGCGAGCGCAACCCAGCCCGCCAGCGCGTGCGGAAGCTCTGCGGGGGTGGGGTCGCCGAGTTCGGCCCAGGAGGGCGCCAGAAGAGCATGCGGTACGGCCAGGCCGGTTCCGATGGTGCCGTTGGCCGCCTTGACCGCGCGGCCGATCAGCGCGGAGTCGGCGGCCAGGCCGGGAAGCTCGCTGCGGTAGAGGCCCGCCCAGCCTTGGTCGGTCAGGCCGCGGCGGCCCGCCCGTCCAGCGATCTGGGCCGCTTCCCAGAGCAGCAGCGATCTGCGGCGGTGCCCGTCGAATTTCGACGTCTCGGCGAATGCCACCGCGTTCAGCGGCAGATTCACTCCGTGTCCGACCACGTCCGTGGTGACGATCACTTCGACCGATCCACCGGCCAACCGGGCGATCTGGGCGCGGCGCGCGTGCGGAGGCAGCGCGCCGTAAAGAACCGTGGCACTCCGGCCCGCCTCGGTGAGCTCACCATGCAGGGCCAGCACGGCCTTGCGGCCGAAGGCGACCACGGCCGAGCCGGCCGGAAGTGTCCCCGCGGTCCACGGCCCGCCGGACAGCAGCGGAGCGGACCGCGTGTGCCGTACGACCGCTACCTCGCCGAGCAGGTGTCGCAACAGCGGCTCTACCTCCGGCGCGGCGACGACATGAATAATCCGGTAAGCGCCCGAGTACAGCAATTTGGTCCAGGCCGGGCCCCGGTCTGGGTCGGCCAGCCAGTGGGCCTCGTCGATAACGGCGAAGTCGGCTTCGACAGGGGCGGCCTCAGCTGTGCAGCACAGCACGGGCGCGTCGGGATCGATCACCTCTTCACCGGTGATCAGGCCGACCCGGCCGAGTTTCGCCCGGAGCCGCTCATAGACCTCTGTTGCCAGCATTCGAAGAGGAGCGACGTAAACACCCGAGCCGTGCTCGGCCAGTCGCTCGATGGCCGCGTACGTCTTGCCGGAGTTGGTCGGGCCGAGGTGCAGCACCACCTGTTCGGGCGGCTCCTGCCGGACGGCGATGCGGACCCTGGCCCGGGCTGCGGCCTCCCGCTCCCGATCGGCCCGTCGGTGCCGCTGGGCCGCGAGCCGCTCACTGGCCTTGGCCGCAGCCTCACGTAGCGACTCGACGTCCGAGGTCCGCCAGTAGCGGACTGTGAGCTCCCTGCCGTACTTGTGGATCTCTTTCTCCCCGACCGACGCCAGCCCGTGTGCGGAGGCCAGTCTGGTGAATCTGCCCGGCGTGATGCCGAGCGACTCAGCCGCCTCGGTGGCGTTGAGGCGGCGCTCAGCCGCGAGCCTCTCCCGGAAGGAGGCCGGATCAGCCAGCGCCTGGATGATCGGCTCGGGGGCGAACTGGCTGCCGGTTTTGGTCAACAGGCCGACGTCGACGGCGAGTTCGATCTCCCAGACGGTCAGTCCAAGCAGTGTGCGGGTCTTCTCCCGGCCAAGTGGCCGATCAAGGGGGCTGTATGACACACAGTGACCTTACGACTACCCACTGACAATTCTTGGGCCTGCTGTGGCTGATCCCGGATCGTCAGCCATGCGCTGGCCCGCCGTGCCCAGGCGTCAGGACTTGGAGGGGCTGTCGCGGACCGCGACCTCGTGCTTGTCGCCCGGTGCGAGGAACTCCAGCAGCCGCAGCCCCTCCTGCTCGACCTCGTCCAGCACGGAGATCGGCGCCCACTGGTGGATGGTGAGCGTCGAGACGCCCTTGGCGCGGGCGACCGTCCAGTCCCCGGCCGTGCAGCCGTCCACCAGGATCGTCCGGGGCATCACGTTGGTGCCCATGAAGCCCTGCAGCGCCGCCATCCCCGCCTCCGTGATGACCCTGGACCGGTCGGCGTAGGACAGGAACAGGTTGTCGAAGTCGTACATCAGGCGCACCGGGGCCGGCACGTCCTCGCCGGGCCGCGGGGCGTCCGGCAGGTCGTACAGGGTGCGGCCCGCCTCGTCCCTGAACCGCACCAGGTCCATGGACTCCACCACCTCGCTCAGCCGGGTCAGCCCGGACCATGTCTGCACGTCCATCACCGACGCGGGCCCGAACGCCGCGAGGTAACGCCGCACCAGCTCGGCCGGCGTCATCGGCGGCGCCTCGAAGCCCAGCCAGGACTCCGCGCTCGTGTGCGCGACCGGCCCGCTCCTGCCCCACACGCCGCGCGGCGGCACCTGCACCAGCGGCACCAGCCACCGCACTCCCTGGCCCAGCGCGTGCGGGTCGTTCGCCGGCCACCGCTCCGCCAGCGCCCGCCCGAGCTCGGCGAACGTCATGGGCCGTGCCTCCAGCAGCGCCCGCCCGGTGGCCGCCAGCTCGTCGAGGTCCACCCCCGCCAGGCGTTTGCCGAACGTCGTCCGGGTCCCGCGCTCGGTGACCACCTGCAGCAGCGGGCGCATGGCCAGGCAGTCGCGGGCGCTGACGAGGTGGATGGTGGAGCGCTGCAGCGCAATGCGTACGAGGTCGCGCGACAGCAGCAGGTCGGCGGCGTCGGCCGGTTTGAAGCCGGCGATGCGGTTCCACAGGCCCGTGTACCAGGTGTGCGGTGTCTGCGCCTGCAACCCGCCGAGATGCTCGACGACGTCCACGACGCCTCTGGTGGTGCGGCGCAGCAGGAGCTGACGGTCGAGGGTGGCCCGGTTGAGCGCCCTGCGGGTGATGAGGGGATCCATGGGTCAACGGTAGGGGCTATTGCGGCCGATCCCAGGCCGCAATAGCCGACTCGGGTTACCAGGACACTGGACGGTCGCCGGACCAAGGCCCACGATGTATTGGTCTCCAGGGGGGTGAGTCCATGGCAGTACGCGCCCTTCGCACCGGACCCGAGCGTTCCGGCGACGAGCAGTTCGTCGGCCGCTGTCGGGAACTGGCGGTGCTCCATGCCCAGCTCGGCCGGGTCTGCGAGGGGCGGTCGAGTCTGGTGGTGGTGGAGGGGCCGGCGGGCATCGGTAAGACCGCGCTGGCCGGGGAGTTCCTGTCGGCGATCGAGAACGCGATCGTGCTGGACGTGAGCGGGGAAGAAGGGGAGGCCGAGCTGCCGTACGGCGTGCTGGGCCAGCTCGGGGCACAGACCCGGCCGCTGCCCGAGGTGCTGGGCCGCCTGTCGGGTCCCGGTGCCCACCCCCTGTCATCAGTGCCGGGTCCCGGCGGGCGGCCGTCGCCCGAGGCGCCCGATCCCGGGGCGCTCGCGCCGCCCGACCCGCTGGTGGTCGGGGCCGCGCTGCTGGAGCTGCTCGGCCGGCTGCAGCGCACCTCCCCGGTCGTCCTCGCGATCGACGGCGCCGGGTGGGCGGACCTGCCGTCGCTGCAGGCGTTGACGTTCACGCTGCGGCGGCTGCGTACCGACCGGGTGCTCGCCCTCCTGATCGTCAGGGAGAGCGACGATCCCCGCCTGCCCGACGGGCTGCGGCGGCTGCTGCGCAGCAGCGCCGCGCTCCGGCTGCCGCTCAGCGGGCTGAGTGCGCGCGAGCTGCAGGCGCTCAGCGCGAGGCTCGGCCCGGTACGGTTGACGCCCCAGGCGGCCGAGCGGCTGCACGAGCACACCAAGGGCGTCCCCCTGCACGCCCGCGCGCTGCTCCAGCAGGTACGCCCCGAGACCCTGGCCGACGTGGACGCCCCGCTGCCCGCTCCGCGCGCCTACACCGCCCTGGTGCTCGATCGGCTCGGGCAGTGCGGGAACGCGGCGCAGCGGTTGCTGACCGCGGCCGCCGTGCTAGGCACGTCCGCACCGCTGCACCTCGCCGCCCGCATGGCGGAGCTGGCCGAGCCGCTGCCCGCACTGGAGCAGGCCACGGGCGCGGAGCTGCTCGTCGAGTGGCGCACCGGGGCCGGGGTCTCGCTCGGCTTCCCGAATCCCCTGGTCAGAGCCGCCATCTACCACGACCTCGGCCCGGCCACGCGGCGCCGGCTGCACCTGCTGGCCGCCGATCTCGCCGACGACGTCGTGCACCGGCTGCACCACAGGCTCGCGGCCGCCGACCAGGTGGACGACGAGCTGGTGCGGGAGGTCGCGAGGATCGGCCGGCGGCAGGCGGCGGCCGGGCGGTGGTCCAGCGCGTGCGGGTGCCTGACACGGGCGGTGCAGCTCACCGGGGAGGGGGCGGCCCGGGACCGGCTCATCGCGGAGGCCGTCGAGGCGCTGCTCGCCGCCGGGCGGCCCGGGGACGCGGGCGCGTTGGCCGCCCAGGTGACGCCCGCAGCCGATCCCGCGGCGCGGGACTACGCGCTGGGATCGGTGGCGCTGGTGGCCGGGCGGCTGGAGGAGGCGGGACGGCAACTGGACAACGCCTGGTCCCACGCTACCCACGACCCTCGGCTGGCCTCCGGCATCGCCGGCCGCCTGGCCATGGCGTCCCTGATCCGCGGCGACGGCCCGGCCGCCGTCTTATGGGCCCTCCACGCCTCGCCCGCCGCCCCACCACCGCCGGCCCGGCCACCACGATCCGCCGGCCTGTCCCACGCGCCCCCTGCACGGTTCCCGGATGGTGATGAGTCGCGGCCGTCGCCTGGCGCGCGGACTTCGGCCGATGTGCGGACTTCGGCCGATGTGCCACTGGTGGGTGGCGGGCAGTTGGTGTGGTTCGCGCGGCTCGCGGGGCTCGGGCTGGCGGGGCGCATAGAGGAAGGGCTGACGTTGAGCGGGGACGTGGCCGGGGCCGGGCAAGCGGCGGGCGGCGAGCCGGCGAGCTCCGACGCGCTGCTCGGCAGGGGCATGTTGCGGATGTGGGCCGACGACCTGGCCGGCGCGCACGACGACCTGCTGGGCGTGCTCACCGTCGGCGCCGACGGGTCGGCGCCGTTCCAGCTGCTGGTGGCGACCGCGTTGGCCCAGGCCGAGTACCGGCTCGGCCGCTGGGACGAGGCGGCCGCGCACGCCGAGATCGGCGCGTCCGCCGCCGACGACTTCGGCCAGGTGTGGCTGGCGAGCTACGCTCATGCGGTGGCCGCCCTGGTGCCTGCCGCCCGCGGCGAGTGGGAGCGGGCGCTCGGCCACGTCCGCGCCGCCCGCGCCGCGTGCTGCCCGGACAACCTCTTGGCCCTGGTCAGCACGGCCGGCGCCGACGCGCTGACGGCCACCGCCAGGGGCGACCACGAGGCGACTGTGACCGCGCTCATGCCGCTGACCAGGACCGACCTGCCGGACGAGCCCGTAGTGGTCCTCTGGCGCACGCTCCTCGCCGACGCCCTGGTCAACGCCGGGCGGCTGGAGGAGGCCGAGGCCGTCCTGGTGCCGTGCGAGCTGTCGGCCCTGGTCAGGGAGCGCCGCAGCGTCCTGGCCGCGGCCGCCCGCGCCAGGGCCGGGCTGCTGGCAGCCAGGCACGAGCCGGCCGAGGCGGAGGCCGTCTTCCAGGGCGCGCTCGAGCACTCCGCCAAGATCGACATGCCGTTCGAGGAGGCCAGGATCCAGCTCGCGTACGGCACGTTCCTGCGCCGCCGAGGGCGCCGGGCGGCCGCCGCCGAGCAGCTGGAAGCGGCTCAGCTCACGTTGTCCAGGCTGGGGGCGCTGCCGTACCTGGAGCAGTGTGACGTGGAGCTGGCGGCGAGCGGGCGGGCGGTGCTGCGCCCTCAGGACACCGCCAGGCTGGGGCTGACACCGCAGGAGCACACTGTGGCGGTGCTGATCAGCAAGGGGCTGACCAACCGGCAGGCGGCGCGCAAGCTGGTGCTGAGCGTCAAGACGGTCGAATACCACCTGAGCCACATCTATACCAAGCTCGGCATCACGTCGAGGACGGCGCTCATCGGGAGGTTGAGCGATCTAAGGGAGTGAGCCGCCGCGGCCCGATAGGCGCTCGCACAAACCCAAGACGTACATACCTGGGCGCATGACGTGGGTGGTGGCTCGGCCCTACGCTGCTCTCCATGCACAAACGGGTGATCGACGGCCGCTTCGAGTTGATGGAGCGGCTCGGCGGCGGTGGCATGGGCCTGGTGTGGCGCGCCTGGGACGTGGCCCTGCACCGCGAGGTGGCGCTCAAGGAGGTACGCCCGCCGGACGCCTCCATGGACGAGCAGGACCCGACCCGCGCCCGCGAGCTGCGGGCCAGGGTGTTGCGCGAGGCCCGCGCCCTCGCCCGCCTCAACCACCCGCACGTGGCCACCATCCACCACATCGTCGACCCCGGCGACCAGGGTTACCCGTGGATCGTCATGGAGCTGGTCACCGGCGGCTCGCTCCAGGACCGCCTGCAGCGCGGCCCCCTGACGCCGGCCGAGGCGGCCAGGCTCGGCCGCGAGGTCTTATCGGCCCTGCGTGCCGCGCACGCCGTCGGCATCCAGCACCGCGACGTCAAGCCCGCCAACGTGCTGCTGCGCGAGGACGGCCGGTCGGTGCTCACCGACTTCGGCATCGCGGCGGTACGCGAGTCCACGAGCCTGACGGCCACCGGGTCGTTCATCGGCTCGCCCGAGTACATGGCGCCCGAGCGCATCAACGGCCACGAAGGCGACCCCGCCTCCGATCTGTGGTCGCTCGGCATGTTGCTGTACGTGGCCGTGGAGGGACGCCATCCGCTGCGCCGGAGCACCACGCTGGCGACGCTGGCCGCCGTGCTCAACCAGGACGTGCCGCCCCCGGAGCGCGCCGGGCCCCTCGGACCCGTGCTGTCGGCACTGCTCCGGCGCGAACCCGCCGCCCGCCCCGACGCCGCGACCCTGGACCGCATGCTGGTCTCGGCCACTGAGCCCGGCCCTGGCACGTTCCCACCGGTGCCCCCATCCGGCTACGGGGGTCATGCGGCGCCGCAGTCGCCCCCGTGGGGTGTGGCGCCCCAGCCGCCCCCGTGGGGTGTGGCATCGCAGGCGCCTCCGTGGGGTCCGGCGCCGATCTCGCAGGCGAAAACCGTGCGCTCGCAGCGCCCCCGCCGCGCCGCCGTCAACGTGGGGATCGCGCTCTCCATCGCAGCGCTCGCCGTGGCCGGCGTGCTGGTGTGGCGGTTCCTCCCGGCCACCACGACCACGGTCGCCGGCGGCGACCCGACGGCACTCAACGTCACCCCGGCCGCCAGCAGCGACCCCGAGACCCCGGCCGAGACCAAGACCGAGAGCGACGAGCCGGAGAACCTGCTGACCACCGCGGGCATGAAGGCCATGATCGCCAAAGTCAAGAACACCATCGGCGGCAGCAAGGTCGTCAGCATGACGGTCTACCCGACCTATGCCTTCATCGAGGCGCCGCTCGCGACGGACAAGGAGCTCTACGACAGGTACAGCTACCGCAACGGCGCCGTCACCCGCGTCGGCAACGGCGGCACAGTCGACGACCCTCTGGTGGACCTGGACACGTACAACTGGAACGTTCTTGCAACGCTCGTCAACAAGGCGAACAAGAGCCTGGGCGTTCCCAAGCCCACCTCGCGCTACGTGATCGTGGACCCTGACACCACGTCCGAGGCCCCGATTCTGCGCGTCTACGTGTCCGACGACTACAGCCGCGGGGGTTACCTGGTCGCCAACCCTGAGGGGAAGGTCCTCCGAACGTACCCGCACGAGTGACCGGAGACCGTCAGCACACGTCCTGGTAGCCGCTCTCCGGGATCAGGCGCGACCACTCCGCCCTGCTCAGCGGCCCGCCGGCCCGGGCGCACACCTCCTGTGCCGTCAGCGCGGGATCGACCGGGCTCTCGCGTACGCTGCCGTCCAGCGCCACGCCGCGCAGCCGCTTGCCGTCCTGGCTGAAGGCCAGCCCGGCGGCCCACGACGCGACCTGGCCGACCTCGCGCAACGTGTGCACGTCCCACAACGACGTACGGGCGGCGTCGACGGCCAGCAGGTCGCCCTCCGGGGAGAAACGCAGCTCGTCCACCGCCGACGTGCCCGTCTCGATCGTGCCCAGCCGGATGCGCCCGCGGACGTCCCAGAGCAGCACCCGGCCGCCGTCCAGCCCGAACGCCAGCGTGCGCCCGTCGGGGGAGTAGGCCAGCGCGGTGGGCACCGGCGCGTCGGCCGTGGCGGCGGTACGCAGGTCGAGCGGGGTGACCCTGCCCGTAGGCAGATCCAGCAGGTTGGCGCCGGCGGCAAGCGTCGAGCCGTCCGGGCTGAAGGCCAGCGCCAGGTCGCCCGCGCCCTCGTACACCCTGACCCGTCGCCCCGCACTCACGTCCCACGTCTCCAGGGTCCGGCCGCGTGCGGTGGCCAGCAGGTCGCCCTTGGGGGAGAGCGCCACGGCCAGCACGTCGCCGCCCGCGTCGATGGACGTCACCAGGTTGCTGCCGGCCACGTTCCACACGGTCACCGGGTCGCCGGCCACGGCCAGCAGGCGGCCGCTCGCGTCGAAGGCGAGGTCGCCGGCGGCGGTGATCCTGCCGAGCTTCCTGTGTTCCACGGTGTCGGTGAGCTCGATCGCGTTGCCGACCTCCTTGGCCGCGTACCTGCCGTTGCCGGAGAACGCGGCGGCCGCGTGGTCGTCGGCGGGCGCGGGCAGCCCGGACACGGCGAGCGAGACGACCGAGCCGGTGCCGCTCAGGTAGCGCAGCGTCTGCCCGTCGGTGGAGAAGGCAACGCCGGGCTGGGGGTCCTTCAGCGGGTAGGAGCCGGCGAGCCGGCGCTCGGCCACGTTCCACACGCGGACCTCGCCGGCGCCGGGCAGGGCGAGCAGGTGGCCGTCCGGGCTGAAGACGGGGACGTCCGCCGAGGTGCCGTGGGGCGCCGCCGCAGGCCCGGTTACCGCGGCATCCTCCTGGCGCGCCGTGGGCGTGCCGCCGGTCCGCGCATCCCTGCCGAGGGCGTCGGCCGCCGAGTCCACCAGCGTGACCCCGTCCCGTCCCGCCACGGCCAGCACGCTCCCGTCCGGGCTGAACGCCATGGACGGCGCCGCGGCGTCCGCACCGCGCAGCGGGCGCACCTCGACGGTCGCCGTCCTGGTCCGGCCCGCGAGCTCCCACAACTCCACCCGCCCGCTCACGCGGGAGACGGCCGCCCTGGTCCCGTCCGCCGACAGCGCCACCTTCCGGTCGGCGACCTCGAACAACACCCGGCCGCCCCGGTAGACCCTGGTCCGATTGCCCCTGCTGATGGCGTAGACGCCCGCGGCCGGCGGGCGCCCGGTCGCCACGTCGAACGGCCGGCCGTCCACCCCCTCCGCGAACCGCCCGTCGTCGCTCAGCGCCGCGTTGCCCGGCGGCAGCCCGTACGAGGCCACGCGCTGCCCGGTCCCCACGTCCCAGATCGTGACCCCGTCCACGTCCCACTTGACCAGCTCGTCACCGCGCAGCAGGTATCGGGCCCGCGAGTCCGGCGCCGGATCGGTGAACACACCGACCTCCGGCTGCACGAGCGAGGCCTGCAACGCCGCCCGTGCCTCGAACACCGGCGACATCCGCCAGGCGGCCACGCTCAGCCGCATCGCGGTGCGCGGATCCGAGGTCCGCAGCGCCTCGGCCCGCGCCGCCACGGCCCGCGCGTTGGCCTCGATGAGCCGTCCGCGCAGCTCGTTCTGGCCCTGCACGGAGATCACCGACATCGACACCGCGACCGCCAGCACCGCGACCAGCGTCGTCAGCACGGGGATCAGCAGCCTCCTGCGCTGCTTGGACAGGGTCACGCTGTCGTTGATGAAGTCGCGTTCGAGCTGGTTGAGCCGCAGATGGCGGCGCTTGGTCGCGGCCCAGCCGAGCGCCGAGTCCAGCTCTTCGCCGCGGAAGAGGTGACTTCTCCCGCGGCGGCGCTGCGACCAGTGACCGGCCGCCTCCCTGATGCGCCGGTGCACCAGCATGCTCTCGCGCTCGTCCGCCACCCAGCCGCGCAACCTCGGCCACGCCCGGTACAACGCGGCGCTGGCGGGCGCCACCCGGCCGTCGCCGACGGCCACCAGCTTGCCGACGGGGGTCTCGGTCGGCGGGACACGCACGCTGCGCCGCACCAGGAGCCCGGCGTCCAGGAGCGGCCCGAGCACGTCGCCCTCGTCGTGCGGGCTGTCGCCGTCCAGCAGGCGCAGCAGCAGGCCGGGCACTTCCTCCTGCTGTCCGGGGGTGAGGGCCAGGTAGGCCTCCTCCGCCACCTCGCCGAGCGAGCGCGGCCCCGCGTGACCCTCGGGGGGACGCAGCTCGGCGGTGCTCTCGATCCGCAGCTCCGCCGCGACGGGACGGCCGGCCGGGTCCTTGGCCAGCGCGCGCCCGACCAGCTCGCGCAGCGGGTCGGGCAGCGTGCTCAGATCGGGGTCCACCGTCAGAAGCCGGTGCATGACCCCGCCCAGGCTCTCCCCGCGGAACGGGTCGTGGCCGGTCGCCGCGAACAACACCACCGCTCCCCAGGCGAACACGTCGGCCGCCGCCCCCGCCTCCGTGCCGGTCAGCACCTCGGGAGCGAGGTACGTGAACGTGCCGTCCCTTCCATCCATGGCCCCCGCGCCCGGCAGGCCCAGCTCGATCACCTTGGGGCCGTCGTCCGCCAGCAGCACGCTCTCGGGATTGAGCCCGCGATGCGTCAGCCCCGCCTGGTGCAGTGCGCCCACGGCAGCGGCCAGCGCGGCGGCCAGCGCGACCAGGTCGTCCTCTTTGTACGGGCCGTGCAGCTCGACCGCCCGCCGCAGGTCCGGACCGTCGACGTATTCGCTCACCACATAGGGCACGCCCTCGTCGACCCCGACGGCGACCACGTCGGCCAGATGGGGGCAGCTCACCCGCTCGAACCGAGGCTCGCCGGTCTCGCCGCGCGGCACCGTGACCGCGTATCTGCGGCCCTCGTCGTCGTAGGCGTCGTAGACCACGCCGCGCCCGCCCGCGCCGAGCCGGGCCGCCAGCCAGTAGCCGCCAAGCCTCTCAGGATCGCCGGGCACCATCATCACTGATGCTTAGATGCGTGGCAGGGTTCATTGGTTGTCCGAAATGACGCCACAGGCCCCCCGCGCCTCGAAGGACCCAGGCGTCATGATCATTATGCCACCTCCGGGCGTCCCCTCGGTACGGTCACCGGTGCACCGGCTTGCCCAGCGCCTGCAGCACCGCGTCCCGCACCTGCTCAGGACGCAGGACGCCGACGTCGCACACCAGGTCGGCGATCGCACGGAAGAAGGGCGTGCGGCGCGCCCGCATGGCCGCCGGGTCGAAGTCGGGACGATGGTCGCCGGATTGCATCCGCTGGGCCAGCACGTCGTCGGAGGCGTCCACCCACACCACGAAAGGATCACGCAACGCCGCCCGCACCCGCGGGTCCTCGACCGTGCTGGCCGCCGCCGCGATCACCTTGGGCTCGCCGGCCAGCTCATGGAGCACATGATCGGCCTCGTACCGGTGCAGCGTGTCGGCGCCCTCGCAGCGGGCGATCTGCGCGGCCGTGCCGCCGTACCGGGACTCCAGGAACGGATCGCTGTCGCTCAACTCCAGCCCCAGCGCCTGCGCGATCAGGCGGCCGTTAGTGGTCTTGCCGGATCCCATCAGCCCGATCATCACGACGTGTTTGTTTTTCGACATGTGGATAGAGGTTCCTTCGTGTCAAGGAGGTAACCCTGATGACCATCGCCGGAAGCATCATCCTCATCATGCTCGGCGCGATCCTCACCTGGGCCGTCGAATTCGACCTCGCCGGCCTCGACATCAACGTCGTGGGGGTCATCCTCATGCTCGGCGGACTCGTCGGACTCCTGTTCGGCATCTACAGGATCAGCGTCACCCGTAGGGCGGTCGGCCCGATCGACGAGCCGGTGCACCGCCACGACGTCTACGAGGAGCCTGAGCCCCGCAGGACCACCGTGTACGAGGAACGCCGCCACTACGACGAACCACCGCTGTAGGAGGTGAATCGGCATGCCTGCTGTTGAAGAACTACCCACGACCATCAGGCGTTCGCCGAAGAAGGCGCAGACCACGTGGATCAAGGCGCACGACAATGCCGTGGAGCAGTACGGCGAAGGCCGCCGCGCCCACATGACCGCGTTCGCCGCGCTGAAGCACTCCTTCGAGAAGGTCGGCGACCATTGGGAGCCCAAGTCGAAGAAGGGACCTTCCGACAAGGGAGCGACGGACCGATCCGGTCGTACGGCCGAAGGCGTGGACGCCAACGCCAGCAAGGAGCACCTGCAAGACGTGGCCGCCAGGCTCGGCGTGCGCGGCCGGTCCAAGATGACCAAGCAGGAGCTGGTCGGCGCCATCAAGAAGGCCAACCGGCAGGCCACCGCCAAGGCGCGGTGACCTTCGCCGGAGAAGGACAACCGGTCACAACAACCGCTTGACCGCCGCGGCTATGGCGTGGCGGTCAATGCGTGCGTCGGCCAGTTGCTCCTCCGGCGTCGCGGACCCGGGCAGCTCCGTCACTCCCAGCTTGATCACCCGCGGCCCGAGCTCGCTCACGGCGTCCATGACAGCATCGCCGAGCCCGCCTTCCAGCCGGTGATCCTCGACCGTGATCAGGTTGCCCGTCGTGGTGGCCGCCTCGGTCAGCGCCGCCGCGTCGACCGGCTTGACCGAGTACAGATCGATCACCCCCACCGGGACGCCGGCCCCGGCCAGCTCGTCGGCCGCCGCCAGCGCCTCGTGCACGGTCACCCCGGCCGCCACGATCGTGGCCCGGTCGCCGGGGGAGTGCCGCAGCACCCGCGACCCGCCGATGGGGAAACGCTCGCCCGGTTCGTAGATCACGGGCGTGGCGCCGCGCGTGGTCCGCAGGTAGGACACGCCCTCGACGTCCGCCATCTCGGCCACCAGCGCCGCCGCCTGGTTGGCGTCGCACGGATACAGCACGGTGCTGCCGTACAGGGCACGCAGCATGGCCAGGTCCTCCAGCCCCATCTGCGAAGGACCGTCCTCCCCGATCGCCACGCCCGCGTGCGAGCCGACCAGCCGGATGGAGGCCCGGCTCACCGCGGCCATCCTGATGAAGTCGTGCGCCCGGGTGAAGAACGCCGCGAACGTGGCCGCGTACGGCCTCCACCCCCGCACCTGCAGCCCGACCGCCGCGGCCACCATCTGCTGCTCGGCGATGTACATCTCGAAGAACCGCTCGGGGAAGGCCGCGCCGAACGTCTCGGTCTTGGTCGAGTCCGCCACCTCGCCGTCCAGCGCCACCACCTCGCCCCTGGCCGCGCCAACCGCCTTGAGCGCCTCCCCGTACGCCGTGCGCGTGGCGACCGCGTCGCCCACCTTGTACGCGGGCAGCTCCAGCCGCCCGCCCTCGAACCGGTGCGCCGCGGGCGCCGGGTCGGGCATGCGTACGTCGACCCGCACGTTCCGCGGCCCGCCCAGCTCCTCGACGGCCTTGCCGGGATCCTTCAGCGCCTTGCCGTGCGCGCCCTCGCGGTTCTCGACCTCCAGCACGCCTTCGCCCTTGCGGGTCTTGGCCAGGATCACGGTGGGCCGCCGGCGTGTGTTGCAGGCGTCGTTCAGCGCGAAGTCGATCTGCCCGGGATCGTGCCCGTCGATCTCGATCGTGTGCCACCCGAACGCCCCGAACCTGCGCGCGTACGCCCCGGTGTCCCACCCGTGCCTGGTGGGGCCGCGCTGCCCGAGCCTGTTCACGTCGACGATGGCGGTCAGGTTCGCCAGCCCTTCTTCCCCGGCGTGCTCCGCGGCCTCCCAGATCGATCCCTCGGCCAGCTCGCTGTCGCCACAGAGCACCCAGATCCGGTACGGCAGCCGTTCCAGCCGACCGGCCATGGCCACCCCGACCCCGACCGGCAACCCCTGACCGAGTGACCCGGTCGCCACGTCCACCCAGGGCAGGCGGGGGGTCGGATGGCCTTCCAGCCGGCTCCCGCGCTTCCTGAACGACAGCAACTCCTCGTCATCGATGATCCCCGCCGCCTTATAAAGGGAGTAGAGCAGGGGAGAGGCGTGCCCCTTGGAGAAGATCAGGTGGTCGTTGGCCGGGTTGCCGGGGTTTTCGAAGTCATACCGGAGATGGCAGGAGAACAACACGGCCATGAGGTCGGCCGCTGACATGGACGAGGTCGGGTGGCCGGAGCCGGCCGCGGCGGCGGCCCGTACGGAGTCGACGCGTAGTTGCGCGGCCAGCTCGGCCAGGTATCGAAGATCGCGCTCAGGCATCATGACCTCCTCGAGACGGTTCCTGGCCGCCTACCCCCTCCGGCCCGCTTAACTCGACCCATCCCGCTCCCCGGAACACGTGCCGGACCCGTGGCCCGCACCTGCCCCGTCGTCGCACGCCGGCCGCCCGCTGGTCCGCGTGAAACCGGGCTAGCGGACCCGTGGCAGGACCTCGCGCGCGTAGAAGTCGAAGAACACGTCCTGCTCGTCGCCGATCTGGCTGACGTACACCTCGGTGACCGACTGCGCGAGCTGCTCGAAGTGGCGCGGCAGCGGAAGGAGCTGTGAGGCCTCGCCCTTGATGCCCTGCGTGGGCCACAGGCGGTGCACGGTCTTCCGCGCTGACCCCTCATCGGCGGCGTAGCAGGCCTTGAGCCCGCCGAGCGTCGGCTTGCCCGCGCCGCCGGCCTGGCGGAACGCCTGGACGGACTCGGCGTTCGGGGCGGTGGAGATGTAGCCGTCGGCGATGCGCCCGGCCAGCCCCGTGGACTTCTCGCCGAACCCCGACATGAGGATGGGCGCCGGCTCGTCCGGCAGGGTGTAGAGCCGCGCGGTGTCCACCCGGTAATGCTCGCCCCGGTGGGTGACCAGCTTGCCGGTGAACAGCTCCCGCATCAGCGCGACGGCCTCCTCCAGCATCTCCAGGCGCTCGGCGAGCGGCGGCCAGCGGGACTCGATCACGTGCTCGTTGAGCGCCTCGCCGGTGCCCACGCCGAGCCGGAAGCGGCCGCCGGTCAGTGCCGCCGTGGTGGCCGTGGCCTGCGCGATGACCACCGGGTGGGTGCGGATGAGCGGGCACGTCACACGCGTTCGGCGGCCTTGGCCTGCCGTACCAGCTCTTTGGGGCCGTGCTCCTCGCGAGACAGGAAATAGCCGAATGTCGTCATACGTTTTTCCCTGCCCTTTGCGGCGGGGGAAACATGTTAAGTAGCGGGCCCCCAGGGCAGTTGCAGCCCATGGCTACTTTGCTCTGGATCATCGCAGTCATTCTCGTCATCGCCGGGATCTACGTGATTCTGGCGCGGCGCGACCTTCTCTGGGGGATCGTCCTGATCGTCCTTGGTTTCCTGGTCGGGCCCGGCGGGATCAGCATCTTCAATGTCTAGGGGCACCGGTAATTCGGTCCCCCTTATCTCCGCCGGAGTTTGCCGAAAGATCGTAAGCTGCGCACCTCACCAGATGCGCAGCGAGGCCATAGTCGACGAGGCCACCGCAGCAATCGCCGCACAGGTCCTCTAGAAGTGCTCTGATTCGCCCATGGAGTAGATGCCGTAGGCCCGGCGCAGCACCGGCAGCGCCACGTTGCGCACCCTGATGCCGCCTGGGGTCATGCCCTTCTCAGTGCCCTTGTGCGCGTGCCCGTGCACGATCAGGTCGGCGCCGGCCGTGTCGACCGCCTCGGCCAGCAGGTAGCTGCCGAGGAAGGGGTAGATCTCCGGCGGCTCGCCCTCCAGCGTCTCCTTGATAGGGGAGTAGTGCGACACGACCACGCGGTGGTCGGCCACGATCTCCTTCAGCGCGACCTTCCACGCCTCGGCGATGTAGCGGGTGTGGGCCACGAAGTTCTTGATCTCGCGCTCGCCGAACTCGCTCGCGCACTTTCCGGCGTACCCGCCGCCGAAGCCCTTGCCTCCGACCACGCCCAGCTTGTGCTCACCGCATTCGACCACCGCGCCGTCGTCGTCGAGCACGACGACCCCGGCGTCGCGGAGCTCGCCGGCGATCTCGTAGTGCAGGTCCGAGTGGTAGTCGTGGTTGCCGAGCACCGCGACGACCGGGATGGGCAGGTCGCGCAGTTCGTCGGCCACCACCTTGCCCTCCTCCAGCGTGCCGTGCCTGGTCAGGTCCCCGGCCAGCAGGAACACGTCGGCCCGGTCCTCGATACCCGCAAGTTTCTTGCGGTATTGGCCGCGTTGGTCCTCTCCCAGGTGGATGTCTCCCACGGCCGCTATGCGCAGGTCAATCAAGGTGCTCATCCTCTCCTGGCTCGCTGAAGTCCACGACCTTGATCTCGTTGTGCACGCGGAGCTCGGGTGCCGCCTCGTGCGCCACCTGGCCGAGCCGTTCGCGCTGCTCGGCTCCGCTCACCTGACCCCGCAGGAACAGCTGGTCGCCTCTTATATCCACGCGAATGCCGAGCTCGTGTGTGCGTCCGTCCTCGGCCAGCGCTTGCTGGACGCGGGCCGCGACGTACTGCGGAGCTTCCATCGCTCGCCTCCTTCTTCTGTCGCCGCATGCCCGGGCATGAACCGCTCAAACGGTACGAATCAGCTCTATGACCGCCCGTTCCACCAGGCCCGCCGCTCTCTGCCTCTTGGCCGGCCCCTCCAACGCGGCCGGTCTGGACACCGCCAGCCCCACGGCCGCCAGGACCGTGGCGTGCCAGGTGCGGAAGTCCTTGTCGTAGCTCTCGCCGCCGATGCGGAAGAAGCCGATCTCCGGCAGGCGTGCGGCCGCCGCCAGCACCCGGTCGAACTTGGCCCGGTCCTGCTGCTCGCTCCATACGTCGTGGTAGCGGTACTGCCTGCGGTCGGCCGCGTCCGTGCCGACGGCCTGCAGGTAGCTGAATCCGCGCCCGCGGCGCCGCCGCGCGATCCCCGGCTCACTCTGGTCACTGAGATGCAGCTCCGGCACGAAGGGCGGCTACCCAGGACGTTAGGTGGCAAACAGGAAGGGCAGGTGAGCGCCATGGCTGATAAGGGAGAGTGGCACGAGGAGCGGGACCGTAAAGGCCACGCCATGGTGCCGGCCACACCGCGTGACGTGGTCCACATCAGGGTGGGCTCGTTCATGCTGGTGTGCGCGTTCGCGTTCGCGGTGCTGGGGGTCATCACCGGGGCGCCCGTGATGACGGCGATCGCCATCGCGCTGGCCGTGGGCACGGTGGTCGACATCATCCTGGCCGTACGGCGTCAGAATCGGCGGAGCGACGGAGAGGCGGGCTGATCTCGACATGGCACCACTTCGCGGGCGAGTTGTGGTGGTGACAGGCGCGAGTGGCGGAGTCGGCCGGGCGGTCGCGCGCGAATTGGGGCAGCAGGGCGCGGAGGTGGCATTGATCGCACGTGGGACGACGGGGCTGGGAGCCGCCGCCGTGGACGTGGGCGTCGCGGGCGGCAGCGGCCAGGTGTACGAGGCGGACGTGGCGGACTACGACCAGGTGAGGCAGGCGGCCGAGCGCATTGAGGCGGAGCAGGGGCCGATCGCGGTCTGGATCAACATCGCCTTCTCCAGCGTTTTCGCCAAATTCACTGACATCACCCCGGAGGAGTACGAGCGCACCACAGCGGTCACGTACCTGGGGTACGTCTGGGGCACCAAGGTCGCCCTGGACCTCATGCGCCCGCGCAACGCGGGCGCCATCGTGCAGGCGGGCTCGGCGTTGGCGCAGCGCGGCATCCCGCTGCAGTCGGCGTACTGCGGCGCCAAGCACGCGATCAAGGGATTCACGGAGTCGGTCCGCACGGAGCTGATGGCCGGCCGCAGCGACATCCACATCACGCTGGTGCAGCTGCCCGCGCTCAACACCCCGCAGTTCGACTGGGTGCTGTCCAAGCTCCGCCGCCACCCGCAGCCGGTGCCGCCGATCTACCAGCCGGAGGTCGCGGCCAAGGCCATCGTGTACGCGGCCGAGCATCCCGAGCGCAAGGAATACTGGGTCGGCGCCCCCACCGTCGCCACCCTGCTGGCGCAGCGGGTGGCGCCGGCACTGGTGGACCGGTACGTGGCGCGCACCGGGATCCGCTCCCAGCAGACGGACGAGAAGCCGCCGAGCGGGGTGTCCAACTTGTGGGAGCCGGCGGACGAGAGCACGGACTACGGCGCGCACGGCGCGTTCGACCGGCGCTCCCACGGGCGCAGCCCGCAGCTGTGGTTGTCCCTGCACCGCGGCCCTGTCCTGCTCGCGCTGGCCGGCGCCGCGGCCGCCGGCGCCGCCGCGACCGCCCTCCGCCGTACCACGTCGGCGCCGCCGTGACCGCCTTCCGCCGCACCACCGCCCGGCCTTGATCCGCCGTCGTCGTCGCCTGGCCTCAGGCGCGCGCGTGCAAACGTCTACTCGGTGACCGTTTGGGTAGCCCGACCACATGAGTAGCCATGGCCACGCGGTCACCGACGCCATCCTTGACACGCTCAAGCGTGCCAGCTCCGGGCTGAAGGATGCCGGAGTGAAGTTCGCGCTGGCCGGGGGCTGCGCCGCGTACGCGAGGGGCGCCGCGCCCTCGCTGCACGATGTGGACTTCGTGCTCACCGAGCACGACGTGCCCGCCGCCCTTGAGGCACTGCGGGCGATCGGGTTCCAGACCGCCAAGCCGCCCGAGGACTGGCTGGTCAAAGCGTACGACGAGGGCCGGCTGGTGGACCTGATCTACCGGGTGTCCGACCTGCCGATCACCGACGAGCTGCTCGACCGGGCCGAGCCGCTGAAGGCGTCAGCGGTGATCGTGCCCGTGCTGGAGGCCACCGACCTGGTGATCTCGTGGCTGCTGCCGCTGTCGGAGCACGCCTGCGACTACGGGGCGCTGCTGGCCCAGGTCCGCGCGATGCGCGAGCAGGTCGACTGGCCGCGCGTGGCGGCCGTGACCGCGGACTCGCCGTACGCGGCCACGTTCATCACCCTGCTGGAGCGGCTCGGCGTACTCAACGGGCCGGTCGAGCCGTCCGGCGATCCCAAGTGGCCCTAGCCGCGCCGCGTGGCCGCGGTGACTCTCCGGAGGATGCGGTCCCATTCCGTGCCGAACGGGTTGTCCTGCACCAGATAAGTCCACGTCGCCTGCGGCCGCCTCAGCTCCCGCTCCGGCGACTCGAACGACTCCAGCGACCGCCGCTCCACCTCGGCGAGCAGCGATTTGTACTCGGCCACGGCCTCCCGTTGGAACTCGTCGATCGGGCTCATCCGGCCCAGCGCCCGCAGGTGGATGCCCTCGCGCAGGTCGGTCAGGAACGCCAGGTGCTCGGTCCAGCAGGTGTCGATGGCGTGCAGCACGATCTGGCGGGCCGTCTCGTCCCTGGTGTCCTCGGGCAGCTCCGCCCAGCGCTCGGGATCGGCCGCGGCCAGGGCCTTGGCGGCGGCGTCGCCGTGCAGGACCTTGTCACGCCACTCCAGGATCAGCTCGCGCTGGTGCTCCAGCAGCCGGGTGTAGCGCCACGTGTTGCGGTGGATCTCCAGGTTGACGCCCTCGGCGACGCGCTGGGCGTGGCCCACGAGGTAGGCGCCGCGCCGGTGACGCACGACCCCGTCGGCGTCCGCGGCAGGCGGGCGCTCGTCGGGGACGAACTGGGTGATCAGATCGTCCTGCGTGCTGACGAAGAACACCGAGCCGCCGGGGTCGCCCTGGCGGCCGGCGCGGCCCCGGAGCTGGTCGTCGAGCCGGCTGCTGGCGTGGCGTCCTGAGCCGATCACGTAGAGCCCGCCGAGCTCGGCCACGCCCTCGCCGAGCCGGATGTCGGTGCCGCGGCCGGCCATCTGGGTGGAGACGGTGATCGCGTCGCGCTCGCCGGCCTTGGCGATGATCGCGGCCTCTTCGGCGTCGTTCTTCGCGTTGAGCACGACCGGCTCCAGGCCGCGCCGCTGCAGCAGCTTGGCGAGGTTTTCCGACTCGGCCACGTCGAGCGTGCCGATGAGGATCGGCCGGCCCGTGGCGTGCGCCTCCTGGATCTCCTCGACCAGCGCGGCGTCCTTGTCGGGCACGGTCGGATAGATGCGGTCCGGCTCGTCCTTCCTGACACACGGCCGGTTGGACGGGATCACGGCGACCTTGAGCCCGTAGAACTCGCCCAGCTGCTCGCTGACGGCCACGGCGGTGCCGGTCATGCCGCAGATCTGCGGGTAGCGGCGGATCAGGCCCTGCACGGTGATCGAGTCGAGGATCTCGCCCTTCTCGCTGGGCGGCAGCGCCTCCTTGGCCTCCACGGCCGCCTGCAGGCCGTTGGGCCAGCGCTGCAGCAGCGCCACTCGGCCGCGCGAGGGGTTGATCAGCTGCACCTTGCCGTCGCGCACGATGTAGTCCACGTCGCGGGCCAGCAGCGCGTGGGCGTGCAGGGCCAGGTTGAGCTCGATCAGCGTGCCCGGCTCGTGCTCGTCGTAGAGCTCGACGCCGAGGAGGTTTTCCACGCTGTCGGCGCCCTTGGGGGTGAGGTAGACGTTGCGGGCCTGCTCGTCGATCTCGTAGTGGTAGCCCCGGACGAGCTGCCTGACCAGGGCCGCCATCTCCGGCACCGCGTTGCCGGGGTCGGTGGAGCCGGCCATGACCAGCGGCACCCGGGCCTCGTCGACCAGCACGGAGTCGGCCTCGTCGATCAGCGCGACCTCGGGCGCGGGCACGATGATCTCGCTCGCGTCCGTACGGATCCGGTCGCGCAGCACGTCGAACCCGATCTCGCTGACCGGCCCGTAGGTGACGTCCTTCGCGTACGCCGCGCGCCGCTCGTCCGGCGTGGAGTTTTGACCGATCCAGCCCACGCTCACCCCGAGCGCCTCGTAGAACGGCCCCATCCATTCGGCGTCGCGCCTGGCCAGGTAGTCGTTGACGGAGATCACGTGCACGCGCTTGCCCTGCAGCGCATAGCCCGCCGCGGCCATGGCGCCGGCCAGCGTCTTGCCCTCGCCGGTCGCCATCTCGGCGACCTTCCCGTCGAGCAGCGCGAGCGTGCCGAGCAACTGCACGTCATATGGCCGCAGCCCGAGGGTCCGGTCGGCGGCCTCCCGCGCGACGGCGCAGAACTCGGCCAGGTCGCCCATGTCCGGTTTGGGCAGCTCGTCAAGCTTCGCCACCCGCTCGGCGCGAGCGTCAGCCGCCTTGACGGTCTTCTGGTAGCCCGTCAAGGGCACGCCTCCTGGACGGTCCAGGAGGTTTTTGAATATTCCCTTTATCGAGGCCACAGTTCCTCCAACGCGCGCCGCGCCGACACCGTTCCCCGCACTCGCGAGGCGGGCCGCCGTACCGGACCTTAACCCATCCGGAGCCCCACTCAGCCTGCTTCCGCCCGCGCCACGAGCACGGCGACGGCGGCGAGCAGCAGCACGCACCCCGACCAGGCGAGAAGTGTGAGATGTTCGCCGAACACCGCCACGCCGAGCAGTGCCGCGCCCACGGCCTCACCCAAGGAGATGATCGAGACCGTGGTGGCGCTCAGCGCGGTCAGCGCACGGAAATACAGCCCGTACGCCAGCGCCGTCGGCACCACGCCCAGATAGACCAGCAAGGCGGCCGTGGCCAGGCTCATCTCCGGCACGACTCCCTCCACCAGCGCGAACGGCGCCAGGCACGCCGCGCCCACGACGAACCCGCCGATCGCCGTGCCCCGCGGGTCGTCGCTGTGGCGGCGGGAGAACAGTGTGACGCCGGCGTACCCGGCGGCCGAGGCCAGGGCGAAGCCGATGCCGGCGACGGAGGATGTACGGGCCTGCAGTGCGGTTTCGGCAGTGAGCAGGGCGAGCCCGGCCAGGGCGGCGGCCAGTGAGGCGAACGCGACCTTGCCGAGGCGCTCGCGCAGCAGGAAACGGCTGCCCAGGGCGGCGAAGACGGGAGTGGCGCCCATCGTGACCACGGTGGCGACGGCCACGCCGGAATGAGTGATCGCGGCGAAGTAGGCAGCCTGGTAGACGGCCATCCCGAAGCCGATAGGCAACACGCGCCAGGTCAGCCGGCTTTGATCATGGTCGCGCCGGCCTGCGTCGCTCTCTCCGGCCGGGTTCCTGCGCTTGGTGGAGGACGGAAGGGGAGTGAGGGCGAGCAGGCAGGCGGCGCCGATCAGGTAGCGCCAGAGTGACACGCCGACGGGGCCGAGGCCGCCGGTCTCGAAGAGGAGCGAACCGGCCGCGCCGCCGGTGCCCCAGGCGGTCGCGGCCACGGACACGTACACGGCGCCCCGCCGGGCGGAGACATGGGTCATGACAGGAGCTCTCCGATGGGAGTGGTGGAAATGGGCCCGGTACGCGGGCAGCAGCCACTCCCGGATCAGTCAGACCCGGAGATTTCAGGAAAGGCCGCCCGCTACTGGGCGGGCGGCGGAGAGCAGATCAAACGTCGCGGCACAGACCTCACCCTAGCGCCTCACGCCGGCGGCTCACGGGCGGCGCCGGCCCCTCAGAGGTGCGGCTTGCGGGCCACCCCGCCCAGCAGCAACTCCTCCCAGGGCGCCAGCGGCCCCGGGATCCGCTCGTCGGGATGCCATTCCGGCAGGTGCACCACACCAGGCTCCACGGGCGCCAGGCCGTCGAAGAAACCGGAGATGGCCGCCCGCTCACGGAAGTGCCCGGTGCCCATGGTCGCCTGGAGCAGCACCTCCAGAGCCTTGGCCTTGGGGCTTGGGGAGGCCATGAGGCTCGAGGCGGCGAGGTAGCTGCCCGGCGCCAGCGCGGCCATGTACCGCTTGACCAGCCCGTGCGGATCCTCCTGGTCGGACAGCAGGTGCAGCAGCCCGACGGCCAGGAGCCCCGTGGGCTGCGTCAGGTCGATGAGCTTGGTCAGCGCCGGGTGCCCGAGCACGGATTCCACGTCGCGGACGTCGGCGGTGATCGCGTCGGCGTTCGGGTTGCCGCTGAGTAGCGCGCGGGCGTGCGGCTCCACCATGGGGTCGATGTCCACGTAGACCACCCGGCACCGGGGATCGGCGAACTGGGCGACCTCGTGCGTGTTCTCCACCGTGGGAAGCCCGGCGCCCAGGTCGACGATCTGCCTGATGCCCGCCTCGCGGACGAGGAAGTCCACGACCCGGCCGAGGAAGGCGCGGTTGCACCAGACCAGGTTCACCACCTCGGGCACCGCGTCCTTCAGCCTGCGGGCCACGGAGCGATCGGAGGCGAAGTTCTCCAGGCCGCCGAGCAGGGCGTCATGGACGCGCGCCACGCTCGGCTGGTCCGGATCGACGCCGGGGGGAGCCCACTCGTGACTGTTCAGACTCACGCGGGCCTCCTTCCGTCCGATGAGGCGGATGCTATCCGCACCTGGGGCTCCGACGCCCGGCCTGGCAGGCGGTTGTCAGGAGAGTCAGGTCACCGTGTCGGCTGTCCCGCCACGAGCACCCCGAGCGCCGGGGCGACCGGCCGGCGCGAGAGCAGGCGCTTGAGCGCGGGCGCGAGCGGCCGCTCCACGAACCTGTGCACCAGGTACGCCGCCCCCAGCATGACGAGGATGAGCCCGCACAGCAGCACGTGCGCGTCGACCGCGTCCCCGAGCCTGGCGAACACGATGAAGCCGATGTGGGCGTGCAGTAGGTAGAGCGGGTACGTCAGCGCCCCGGCCGGCACCAGCAACGGCCTGGTCAGCCGCTGGGTGACGCGCAGCGCCACGAGCGTCATGACCAGGAAGATGACCACGACGACGGTCGTGATGATCGCGGGCGAGTACGTGACGGAGTAACGGTCGCCGACCGCGTCGGCGTACCCGATGGCCCGGTAGACGGCGTTGCCCAGGCAGATCGGCACGAGCAACGCAGTCCATAGGTTGAATCCGAACTTGTAGAGCGTCAAGTGCACCCACCTGGCGGGAGGAGCTTGCTCTCGCGACTTCCGGCTGGCTGCCGGACGACCGTAGCGTCCGGGCGCTTGACAACGCCCCAGGCGGCATGCCGCCCGCGATGAAGTGATGGCCGGTATCGGGCCAGGAGCCGTTTCCCGGTCGCCCGGTGCCTTCAGCCCCGTCCATCACCCGTGCGTAACCATAGCATCACCCATCGGCACTCTCGCGGGCTTTGGTGATGTCGGGCACCGCCTGGAACATCGTCAGGTTCGCCAGCACCTGCGGCAACGTCACCTGGAACATCCCCTGCCCCAGCGTCACGGCGACTGTGGCGGTGACGGCGACGCCGACCCAGTAGGCGGGGTAGAGCCGCACGGCCCGCGACACCAGGAACGCCCGCGGGCTCCTGCCCCACGCGCTCATCAGCACCACGAACCCGCTGATCAGGAAGAACAGGTCCACGCCGAGGTAGCCGTACTTGGACCAGGAACTCTCCTCGGGGAAGGCGACCGGGCTGGCGCCGCCGACCCAGCCGGAGAACGTGTAGTGGAACACCACGACGCACAGCGCCGCCAGAAGTCGGAGCCCGTCGAGCTCGTACAGCCTGTCTGACCTGTTTCGCATGGGTCCACCCCTTCCTGTCATGGAGAGGGTGCGCTCGGACCCTTGCGCCGGGGTTGACATCGCCTGCCTGCAAGCACTTTGTAAGGGATTTACCGAGACGCGTCGCGCGCACCAAGGCGGAGATCAAGGACGCGCCCCTCGGCGGGCGCGGCCCTTCGCCGCGTGACGTTGCGGCGTCGTACCTGACAGCAGATGGCAGGTACGGCTGGAACGCTGGATCCATGACGACGAAGGCGAAACTCCTGGCGTTCACCATCGACTGCGCCGAGCCCAAGAAACTGGCCGAGTTCTACCACGAGATCACCGGCTTGGACATCCAGTACGCGGAGGACGAGTACGCGGCCGTGGGCGACGGCACCACGAACATCTACTTCGGCCGGGTCGCCGACCGCAGGCCGGTGACGTGGCCCAGCCCGGACAAGCAGTTCCACCTCGACTTCCGGGTGCCGGACGTGGAGAAGGCGGCAGAGGAGTACATCGCGCTGGGGGCGACCAGGCCCGCGTTCCAGCCGGGGGTCACGGAGGAGGGGACACGCTGGATCGTCCTCCAGGACCCGGAGGGCCACCTGTTCTGCGTCTGCCCGGAGGCGTCCTGACGTGGGCCGCGGTAGCCGGAAGGGGCTGTGCTGACCTGCCGATGGGCTAGATGTTCGTGCAGGCGGGGAGCGAGATTCACTCAATGATCCGCCTAAAGTATGATTCCATCGCTCCGCTCGCCTCCTAAGCTGGAGCAATGCTCTTGGAAGGATCCATGCCCCCGCGTGGGCGCTCATGACCTGGGTCGGCCTGATCATCGCCCTGGCCGGAGCGCTCGGATACGCGCTCGGCGCAGCCCTGCAACAGTACGAGGCGGTGGCCGAGGGTGCCTCGCTCAGGCTGGTCCGACGCCCCCGCTGGTGGATCGGCGGCGTCATCGGGTTCACCGGCGCCTGCCTGCATGCCGTTGCCCTGAGCTTCGCGCCGCTGGTCGCCGTCCAGCCCATCAGCGTCGCCACGCTGGTGTTCGCCGTGCCGCTGGCGGCGTTCATGTACGGGCGCAAGCCGTACAAGGCGGAGATCTTCGGCTCGATCGCGGTAGCCGTGGGGCTGCTCTGGCTGATGCTGCTGGTGCCGCACCACGACGTGCCGCCTCGGCTCGGTGCCGGAGCCGCACTCGGGTTCATCGCCGTGATCGGGGCGATCGTCCTGGTCACCCAGGTGATGGCGGGCCGCGTCCACGGCCCCGGGCGAGCGCTGCTGCTCAGCGTGGGGGCGGGGGCGGTCACCGCCAGCGTGTCGACGTTCGTGCGGGTGGTCGGCGGCGGCATGGAGGGCGATTGGGGGCGGCTGATCCACTGGTTCACCCTCGCCGTGCCCGTGTTGCTGATCTGCGCGGTGGTGCTGCTGCAGCGCTCGTACGCCGTGGGGTATTTCGGGATCGCGTACGCCGGCGTGCAGGTCGTCGACCCGATCACCTCGGTGCTGGCCGGCGCGCTCCTCCTCGGCGAGCCCCTGCCGACCAGCCCGTCCACCGCGATCCCCGCCCTGCTGGCCAGCGCCCTCACCATCGGCGGCACGATCACCCTTGGCCGCCTTGCCCCCGATCACACCCAGCCGGCCCCAGTCGAGGTCCCCCCGGTGCCGTCCCCGCACCGGGTGACAGCGACCTCAGACGCCACCTGATCGGGCACATGTAGCCCCCACCGGTGGACGCCAGCTCAGCACCTCATCCATGGATCGCAACATCATGTCCGGCATGGTCCGGGCGGCCAGGGACATCCCGAGGTCGCGCAGCCGGACGGCCACCGGGTTGCGGATCTTGGTCATCCCGCAGATGCGCCTCGACTGCCGCACGACCTTCGACGTCCGCCCCAGCCGGGCGGCGGTGTAGGCACTGAGGCCGCCGCTACCCGCCATGTGGGCGAGGACGACCGCGTCCTCGATCGCCTGACAGGCCCCCTGCCCCAGGTTCGGTGTCATCGCGTGCGCCGCGTCCCCGACCAGCGCCACCTTCCCGCGGTGGAAGGCAGGCAGCGGAGTGTCGAAGGAGTAGACGTCGTTACGCTTGATCATCCCGGGATCGGCCGCCCGCAGCAGCGCGGGAATCGGCTCGTGCCAGTCCCCGAACCTCCGCAGCAGCTCCTCCCGCTCGTCCCCGAACGTGGTTCCCGCGGGCAGCACATCGGTCGCGTACACGTACACCAGGTCATCGGCCAGAGGTGCGACCCCGAACACGAGCCCCCTTCCCCAGCTCTCCGTGCTCTGGACATCCAGATCACCCCGAGGGATGAGACCCCGCCAGGCCGAAACCCCTGAGTACGCCGGCCCGGGATGCTCGGGAAAGAGCGCCTGCCGGACCTTCGAGTGAATGCCGTCGGCGGCCACGATCAGATCCGCCCGTAGATCACCTTCATGGGTACGCACGATGCCCTCGTCGGCGTCCACACCGGACACGCTGACCCCCAACCGCAGCCGATCGGCCCCCAGCGCGTCCGCGAGCACCTCCATCAGCGTGGCCCGCAGCGTGACGACCACCGAATCCCCGTAGCGGGCCTGCGCCGCATCGGGCGTGGTCCGCACCAGCCACGGCCCGTTGCCCCGGCGAATCCCCACCTGTCCCTGGATCCTGGACAGCTTGCGTAGGTGATCCCCCAGGTCGAGCGTGTCGAGCGCCTTGAGGGCGTTGGCCGCGATCGCCAGCCCCGACCCGACCGGATCGATCTTGGGGGCTCGCTCCAACACGGTCACGTCCCACCCGTTGCGCCGCAGCGCGATCCCGCTGCTCAGCCCGCCGATCCCGCCGCCGATCACTACAGCCCTGGGCATCTCACGACCCTCTCACTACTACGCCTGTAGTCTCACCATACTACGTCTGTAGTTCAGGTGCACTACCGCTGTAGTATCGGGATCCGTGAAGCGTTCGGAGACCGTTGCGGACACGGCCATCACGTTGCTGGCCGAGCGCGGCATGCGCGGCCTCACCCACCGAGCCGTCGACGAGGCCGCGGGCCTGCCGTCCGGTTCCACCTCCAACCTGGCCCGCACCCGCGCCGCCCTGCTGGAGCTGACCTTGTCGCGGCTCACGGAGCTGGAGCTGCGGGCGCTCGCGCCGGCGTACCGGAGCGAGGCACTGGAGCTGTCCGACCTGCCTGCTGTGATGGGCGAGGCGCTGCACATCCAGCTCCAGGACCGCAGGCGCACGCTGGCCCGTTACGAGCTGGCGCTGGAGGCGACGCGGCGGCCCGAGCTGCGCGAGATCTACGACGCGGCGGGCCGCCGCTTCCGCGATCCCGCCGTCGCCCTGCTGGCCGCGGTGGGCTCACGCGATCCGGTACGGCACGCGCGCCAGCTGGTGGCCTTCGGCGAAGGCCTCATGTTCGACGCCATCGCGGGCGCCGGTGCCATGCCCACCTTGGACGAGCTCATCGAGGCCATGCGGGACCTCCTGACCGGCATGCTCGGCACCTGACGGTCACCCGCGATGCAGGCGAGCCCGGTGTTCCGGCCACTCCTCTTCGAGGATGCCGAAACAGACCGTGTCACGCCAGGTGCCGTCGGGCCTCTTCCGATGCCGTCGCAGGGTGCCCTCATGGAACCCACCGATGCGCTTGATGGCGTTCTGGGAGCGGAGGTTGAGGTTGTCCGTCTTGAGCAGGACGCGGTTGTAGCCGAACTCGAAGGCGTGGTCGATGAACAGCAGCTTGCAAGCGGTGTTGACGGCTGTGCGCCAGACCGCGCGGCCGTACCAGGTCCAGCCGATCTCGATGCTCGCCTCGAAGCCCGGCACGTCGGCGTAGGTGGTCCAGCCGACGGCCCGCCCGCTCTCCTTGAGCACCACGGCGAAGGGGATGTGCTTGTCGTCGTGGATCAGCCCCAGCGCGACCTTCCCCAGCTCCTCCTCCGACCGCGGGGTCGCGACGGACATCCAGCGCCACACCTCCTCGTCCCCGCCTCCGGCGGCGAACAGGTCGGGCACGTGGTGGAGGGCGAGTGGCTCGAGCCGGACGACGTCGTTCTCGAGCACCACAGGGATAGGCAACTTCGTGGTCATGGCGGCAACCCTAGGGGGAGCCGAATGTCAGGATTATGGCCACATGGCGGTTTTTGCGGGAGACCACCTGTCGACACGCATACCGGCCGGTCGGTAGGCTCACGTCATGGACTTCGCCTTTGACAAAGTCACCGAGGACCTGCGCGAGCGTCTGCTGCGCTTCATGGACGAGTGCGTCTACCCCGCCGAGCCTGCCTTCGAGGAGCAGGCGGCGACCAGCGGCTGGAGCACACCGCCGCTGATGTCCGACCTGAAGGACGAGGCCAGGAAGCGCGGCCTGTGGAACCTGTTCCTGCCGGGCGAGCATGGCGCCGGGCTCACGAACCTCCAATACGCGCCCCTCGCCGAGATCATGGGCCGGAGTCCCACCATCGCGCCCACCGCCACCAACTGCGCCGCGCCCGACACCGGCAACATGGAAGTGCTGTCGATGTTCGGCAGCGAGTGGCAGCGCAAGGAATGGCTGCAGCCGCTGCTCGACGGCGAGATCCGCTCCGCGTTCGCGATGACCGAGCCCGACGTGGCCTCCTCCGACGCCACCAACATCGCCACCTCGATCGTGCGCGACGGCGACGAGTACGTCATCAACGGCCGTAAGTGGTTCATCTCAGGCGCGATGAACCCCAACTGCAAGATCTTCATCGTCATGGGCAAGACGAATCCCGACGCGCCCACGCACCGCCAGCAGAGCATGATCCTGGTGCCCCGCGACACGCCCGGCCTGCACATCAAGCGCGGCATGCACGTGTTCGGCTACACCGACGCCGACCACGGTGGCCACGCCGAGATCGAGTTCCAGGACGTCCGCGTCCCGGCCGAAAACCTGATCGGCGAGGAAGGCGGCGGCTTCGCCGTCGCCCAGGCCAGGCTCGGCCCCGGCCGCATCCACCACTGCATGCGCCTGATCGGCATGGCCGAGCGGGCGGTCGAGCTCATGTGCAAGCGCGCGCTGGCCAGGACCACGTTCGGCAAGCCCGTCGCGCAGCAGGGCGTCGTCCAGGACTGGATCGCCGAGTCCCGCATCAAGATCGAGCAGTTGCGCCTGCTCGTGCTCAAGACCGCCTGGCTCATGGACACGGTCGGCAACCAGGGCGCCCACACCGAGATCCAGGCCATCAAGATCTCCACCCCGATCACCGTGGAGTGGATCCTCGACAAGGCCGTGCAGGTGCACGGCGCGGGCGGCGTCTCGCAGGACTTCCCGCTGGCCGCGCTGTGGGCGGGCGCCCGCTCGCTGCGCCTGGCGGACGGGCCCGACGAGGTGCACAAGCGGTCGCTGGCCTATCGCGAGCTCAAGAGGTGGATGTGAACGAGGCGGAGATCAAGGAGCGGGTCGCGGCGTTCCTCGGCGAGCACGACCCCGGCGGGGACCGGCCGGCGTTCCTGCGAGCGAGGTTCGACGCCGGGCTCGCCTGGGTGTGGTTCCCCGAAGGGCTCGGCGGGCTGGGGGTGACCAGGGAGCTGCAGCAGGTCGTGGAGCGGGAGCTGGCCGGCACACCGCAGATCAACACCGGTGTCCAGGGCATCGGACTCGGCATGGCGGCGCCGACGATCCTGGCGTTCGGCACGGAGGAGCAGCAGCGCCGCTTCCTGCGTCCGCTGTGGACGGGGGAGGAGATCTGGTGCCAGCTCTTCAGCGAGCCGGGCGCCGGGTCGGACCTGGCCACGCTCGCGACCAGGGCGGTCAGGGACGGGGACGAATGGGTCGTGGACGGCCAGAAGGTCTGGACGTCCGGCGCCCATCATGCGCGGTGGGGCATCCTCGTCACCCGTACCGACCCTGACGTGCCGAAACACCGCGGGATGACGTACTTCGTCTGTGACATGCACGCGCCCGGCGTCGAGGTGCGGCCGCTGCGGCAGATCACCGGCGAGGCCGAGTTCAACGAGGTGTTCCTCACCGGCGTGCGGCTGCCCGACGACCTGCGGCTCGGCGAAGTCGGCGACGGCTGGCGAGTGGCGCAGACCACGCTCATGAACGAGCGGGTCGCCATCGGCGGCGCGCCCGTGCGGCGCGGCGGCGGCATGGTCGGGCCCGTGCTCGACGCCTGGCACGCGCACCCCGAGCTGCGTACGCACGACCTGCACCAGCGGTTGCTGGCGCTCTGGGTGGAGGCCGAGGTCACCCGCCTGTCGGGGACGCGGCTGCGCGAGCAGCTCGCCGCCGGGCACCCCGGGCCCGAGGGGTCGGGCATGAAGTTGTCGTTCGCCAAGCTCAACCAGGCGCTGTCGGGTTTCGAGGTCGAGTTCCAGCGTGACCTGGGCTACGACGACTGGGCGTTCCGCCGCTCGGAGGACGTCGACTTCTACGGCCGCGGCCCCGGATACCGCTACCTGCGGGCCAAGGGCAACTCGATCGAGGGCGGCACGTCCGAGATCCTGCGCAACATCATCGCCGAGCGGGTGCTCGGCCTGCCCTCGGAACCCCGCGTCGACAAGGACGTGCCCTGGAAGGACCTGCCGCGATGACACTCCTTTACTCCGAGGTCGAGGAGGAGCTGCGGGCGGCCGTGCGCGGGCTGCTCGCCGACCGGTGCCCGCCCGCCGCGGTGCTGAAACGGATCGAATCCGACCCCTATGACCTGGACGTGTGGAAGACGCTGGCCGGCGAGATCGGCGTGGCCGGGCTGCTGATCCCCGAAGAGCTCGGCGGCGCCGGCGCGTCGGCCAGCGAGGTGGCCGTCGTGCTGGAGGAGCTGGGCCGGGCGGTGGCGCCGGTGCCGTTCTTCACCAGCTCGGTGCTGGCCACCCAGGCGCTGCTGCCGACCGGGGACGCCCTGCTCGGGGAGCTGGCCGAGGGCCGGACGACGGCCGCGCTGGCGGTGTCGTTCGCGGCCTCGCCGTACCGGCCGCTGCGTGGCTCGTCGGTGCGGATCGAGGACGGGCGGTTGTCGGGCACGGTCACCGGCGTGGCCGGGGCGGACGTGGCCGACGTGCTGCTCGTGCCGGTGGACGGCGACCTGTACACCGCCGAAGGGGCGACCGTGGAGCTCGTGCCGTCGCTCGACCTGACCAGGCCGGTGGCCACCGTCACGTTCGAGCGGGCGCGGGCCCGCCGCGTCGGGGCCTGCGACCTGGCCGCGGTGCTGCGCTCCGGCGCGGCGCTGCTGGCCTCCGAACAGCTCGGGGTGGCCGAGTGGTGCCTCGAGTCGACGCTCGCCTACGTCAAGGAGCGCCACCAGTTCGCCCGTCCCGTCGGCTCCTTCCAGGCGATCAAGCACCGGCTGGCCGACCTGTGGCTGGACGTGGTCAGGGCCAGGGCCGCCGCCAGGAACGCGGTCGCCGACCCCTCGCCGCTCTCCGTGGCCGTGGCCCAGTCATGGAACGCCGCCGTGGCCGTACACGCCGCCGAGGAGGCCCTGCAGTTGCACGGCGGGATCGGGATGACGTGGGAGCACCCCGTCCATCTCTATCTCAAGCGCGCCAAGGCCACTGAGATCGCACTGGGCACGCCCGGCGACCACCGTGAGGCGCTGGCCTCACTCGCCGGCGTCCCCGGCCCCGAGTGAGGCGAGCAGCAGGTCGGCGAAGTGCCTGCCCACCTGGGCGCCGGTCAGCGGCCCCGCCGCGTGGAACCACGTGCCCAGGTGGTGCACCGAGCCGAAGAAGTAGTCCACGACCAGCTCGGCGGGCACCTTGTCGCTGAAGACGCCCGTGCGCTGCCCTTCGGCCACCAGCTCGCGGAACCGCTCGTGGTAGCGGCGGCGCTCGGCCCGCACGGTCTTCTGCGTCTCGGGCGCGAGCAGGTGCATCGACCTGAAGAAGATCTTGGAGTCGTCGAGGTTCGCGGTCGTGGTCTCCACGACGTCGGCCGCTGCCTTGTGCAGGCGCTCCTTCAGCGTGCCCGGGCCGTCGGCGATCTGCGTCAACCGGTCCATCTGCATGCGCAGCACCCGGGCGTAGATCTCGTGCAGTAGATCGTCTTTGGAGTCGAAATAGTGGTACATGGCGCCCTTGGTGACGCCGGCGGCTGACACGACCTCCTGCACAGAGGTGCCCTCGAACCCGCGCTCGGCGAACAAGCGGGTCGCCTCGGCCAGGAGCCGCTGCCTGACCGGTTCCTCTTTCCCATGAGTCACGGACCTAGCATACCGACTGGTCGGTTACTGGCCTTGCTGGTTCGAATGGCGTCACCTTAGGCTTGCCTTGGTTCGCGGAAGGGTATCCCTTGACCGGCGAGGGATCTTCGGCGTGGCAGATCCTGTTTCACCTACTCATTCGGGGAGTTTGCCGTGCCCGGTGGCTCTATCTACGTGCAGCCAAGCGAGAAGTACACAGGGAATTCCCCCCAGTGGTGGTACGAGAAGTTCTGGCGTGAGGATGCCCAGAACCGCCGCCGGGCGAGATACGTCAAGACGGCTGTGGGGTTCGTCCTGGGCGTGGCGCTGGCGATCAGGTTCGACCTCACGGGCGCCGCGCCGTTCATCGGCCTCTTCCTCGGCGGCCTGGTCGCCGGGGGCGACTGGTTCCTCGACTGGCGTTCGTTCCACGCGACCGCGGTCTGGCGTGGGGCCAAACGCGGTGAGGCGATCACAGGAAGGCTCCTGCGCAGGTCGCTCGGCAAGCAGGGCTACAACGTGCTCGACGGCCGCGCCATCCGCGACCAGGCCTCCATCGACCACCTGGTCATCGGCCCGGCCGGGGTGTGGATCGTCGACAACGAGTCCTGGAGCCCCGACACCGAGATCGCCTGCTACGCCGGGCGGCTGTTCTTCGGCGAGAAGTACGGCTCCAAGGAGGCCAAGGCGCTGGTGGGAACCGCCGAGGCGTTCGCCGAGCTGCTGACCCGCGAGACGGGCGTCCCGGTGACGATCTCCCCCATGCTCGCGGTCCACTGTGGGGACATGCCCAAGGGCGGCATCCTGGTGGCCGAGGGGCTCACGCTGCTCAAGCCCCGGCTGGCGGCCAAGGTGATCAAGGCGGCCGAGGGGCGGGTCTACACCGAGGAGCAGATCGAGCTGCTCACCCGCACGGCGGCCAGGGCGCTGCAGAAGGTCTAAGCCAGCGTTTCGATGAACGCGGTGAGCTGGGCGACGTTGCGGCACTCGTGCATCGGGACGACCGTGCCGTAGTCGCCCGCCACCGAGTCGCCCGTGTCCCACTGCCGCCTCGGCTCGGGATTGAGCCAGTAGGCGTGCCGGGACCTGGAGACCAGATCCTTCAGCACGTCCAGGGCGGGCGGCTGGTAGTTCGAGCGGGCGTCGCCGAGGATCAGCAGTGACGTCTTGGGGCCGATCGCGTCGCCGTACCGCTCGGCGAAGCGCTGCAGCGAGTGGCCGTAGTTGGTGCGGCCGAAGCGCACCATGTCGGCCTCGTTCGCCAGCCTGGTCATCGCCTCGACCACGTCGGCGCCCGGCACGAAGAACCTGGTGATCTCGTCCACCGTGTCCACGAAGCCGAACGCCCGCACCTTCGTGAACTGCTCCCGCAACGCGTACGTGAGCAGCAGCGTGAAGTGCGCGAACGACGAGACCGAGTCGCTGGTGTCGCAGAGGATGACCAGCTCCGGCTTGTGCGGCCGGGGCGGCCTGAAGTGGGTGATCAGCGGCACGCCGCCGCTCTGCAGCGAGGCCCGCATCGTCCTGCGGAAGTCCAGCCGCCCGCGCCGGCCCTTCCTGTGCTTGATCGTCAGCCGCGCCGCCAGGCGCCTGGCCAGCGGATAGACCTCCCTGCGCAGCCGGGCCAGGTCGGCCTTCGTGACGCGCAGGAAGTCGATCTGGTCGAGTGGGGGGCGGACGGTGGAGCGGGCGATGCGCTCGATCCCGGAGTCCTCGGCGATGCGACGGCGCACGTCGGTGGCGACGGCCTCCTCGAAGCGCCGGATGCCGGCGTTGACCTGCTGGCGCACGGTCTTCTCCGCCAGGCCGCCGCGGTCCTGGCCGGTCAGGACATTGCGGAGGATGCGGGCCATCAGGGTCTCGGGGGACAGGGCACGCATGACGCTGTAGGAGAACCAGCCCTGGCGGCCGGGGCCGGCGGGCTGGCGTCCGAAGCGCTCGACCATGGCCTGGGCGAACTCGCGCATCTCCTGGTCGGCGCCGCCGGTCAAGAGGCTTGCGAGGTGCTCACGAAGGTCCTCAACCGACGCCTTTTCCGGATTTATCGTCTTATCCAGGCGCTCGGCGTACATGCCGCTTGTCGCCGCCGGGAACCACAGGTCGAACAGCACGTCGAACCCCGGCCGGTACGCGGGCTTCTTCACCAGCGTCGCCGCGTAAGCGGCGCGCAACGACTCCCGGTCGGCCAGCTCGATCATCCGCAGCGCGTGCGCCGCGTCCAGCCCTTCGGCCACCGACACCGGCACCCCGGCGGCGCGCAACGCGTGCACGAACCCCACATGCCGATCCACGAGAGAGTCAGGCATCCGGCAACCCCAGCTCCTTGACCGCCCGCACCTGATCGGAGGCGTGCTTGAGCACCACGCCCAGGGTTCCCGCGACGGTCGCCTCGTCCAGCTCCTCCCGGCCGAGCGCCAGCAGCGTGTTGGCCCAGTCCACGGTCTCGGCCACCGACGGCGCCTTCTTCAGCTCCAGCGCCCGCAGCGTCGCGACCGTCCTGGCCAGCTGCTCGGCCAGATCGGCCCGGATCGTGGGCACCTGGCTGAGCACGATGTCCCGCTCCCGCTCAGGGGTCGGGTACTCGAGGTGCAGGTAGAGGCAGCGCCGCTTGAGCGCCTCGGAAAGCTCGCGGGTGGCGTTGGAGGTCAGCACCACGTACGGCCGGCGCGTCGCGGCGATGGTCCCCAGCTCGGGGATCGTCACCTGGAAGTCGGACAGCAGCTCCAGCAGCAGCCCCTCGACTTCCACGTCGGCCTTGTCGGTCTCGTCGATGAGCAGCACGGTGGGGTTCGCCGACCTGATCGCCTTGAGCAGCGGCCGCTCCAGCAGGAACTCCTCGCTGAAGATGTCGTCATCGGCGCTGGTGGCCTGGATCCTGAGCAACTGCTTCTTGTAGTTCCACTCATACAGCGCCCGGGCCTCGTCGAGCCCCTCGTAACACTGCAACCTGACCAGTTGGGCGCCCGTGGCCAGGGCGACCGCCTTGGCCAGCTGCGTCTTCCCGACGCCCGCGGGCCCTTCGACCAGCAGCGGCTTGCCCAGCGCCGCGGCCAGGAACACCGAGGTGGAGATGGCGTCGTCGGAGAGGTAGTCCACGGCGGCGAGCCGTTCCGTCACGTCGGCGGGCGAGTCGAACATCGATGATCCTGTCTGCCGGGGCTCGGTGCCGAACTTTATTCTAGCCAGGCTGAGCTTTCGCCGCCCGGCCCGGCGTCAGGAGCCCGCCTGATACCGATTCGACCAGGATGAGGATCACCGGTATATTCCTCTGCAGGCGCCGCTAGCTCAGTTGGTTAGAGCAGCTGACTCTTAATCAGCGGGTCCGGGGTTCGAGTCCCTGGCGGCGCACCGAGAAGAAACCCAGGTCATGAACGTGACCTGGGTTTCTTTGTTGAGTGGCCATCCGAATGCCGATCGAGATCGCGGAAATACTGTCTGCCGCTGGTCTGCCAATGCTCGCCAAGTCCGCGCCGTCTACTGGCGGCCGCCGGTTTGGTCATCTACTCCGCTGGTTGTAGAGGACCACTCTTCCTCAGGCGGATTTCAGCGCCCGACGCCGCCCGCCATTCTGAACCGGTACCTGGACCTGGGAGAGGCGATCGTGACGAAAACCCTTGGATTCCGGCTAGCCAAGCCGTGGCGCAAGGCGATCCTGGTGGCCGCCTGGCTCTCGCTCTACAAGCCATTCGGCAAGATCAAGCCAACGGGGCGGGTGCGGTATGCAACTGGTGAATACCACCGCTGATCCACCCCTTGGTTCTCAGAGCCTCCCTGGGCACCCTACGTGCCCGACACAGCACCGCCTCGCGTTGCGAGAAACCGCCTATCAAGGAGACAATCCATGGCCGCCCCTGCCCAGCGGGAACCTCGCCCCGACGGCGTAGCCCGGCACTCGAGCCTGATCGTGGCCGCCACCGGCCATGTCGCACTGACCATCGGCTACGTCATCGCCAACCGATCCACCCCGCAACCGGGTGCCACCGACACCCAGGTGCTCCACTACGCGCAAAGCCACGGCGGCACGATGACGCTGGGCGCGCTTCTGCTCATCGCCTCCGCTGTGGCATTGGTGCTGCTGGCGGCGGCCATGCACCAGCGATTGCGGGCACTCGGCGCCACCACGTACAGCCGCGCGCTCACCCTGACGGGGGGGCTGATGGCCGCCGGCGCCTTGACCGGCAGCGCACTCTACATCTGGCGTGGCGCCGGCGCCGCCACCACCGACGAGGCAGTCGCCTTCGCCGAATGGTCGTTCATCTTCGGCGGCCCGGCATTCGCCGCCACACTCGCCGTGCTGATCCTGGGCACCTCGACGGCAAGCGTTCGCCTCCCGCGCGCGATCAACGTGACCGGCCTGCTCCTTGCCGCCGCAGGGCTGGTGTCCATCCTCAGCCCGGCCATCACGCCCCTTTCCTACCTGCTGCCAATCGTCCGATTCGGCGGGCTGATCTGGCTGGGATTCGCTGCCACCCAGTTGGCGCGCAGTCGTACAAGCTCAAAGGTTTAGTGGCCCGCGCGGGCCGCAACAGCAGGTGAAGCCCTGCGAAGGTGCGTCTGCGCGGACGAGTCGGCTGCCGAGGAGTGGGTCGCTCGCGCCCGGTCGTGCCCGCTCGGCCAGGTAACTGGCCTGCTCCCACTGACCAGCCGCCTGCGGGCCGCTTTCCACGGCCAGGCCACCCGGTAGATCGCCGTCGACTCCGATGCCGGTCTACGAGCTCAAGATCTCCCTGGCCGCCGCGATGTGGCGGCGGGTCCTGGTGCCGGAGAAGTGCTCGCTCGGCCGCCTGCACCAGGTCATCCGGGTGCTGTTCGGCTGCTCTGGCCACCACCTGCATGTGTTCAACGTGGGCAGGCGCCGCTACAGCGACCCGTTCGCCCGGCTGGAGGAGTGCGGGGACGAGGGTCTATGCCACCTGAAGCGGGTGCTGCCCGCCCCCCGGTCGACGCTGTCGTACACCTACGACCTCGGTGACTGCTGGCAGCGCGAGATAGTCCTGGAGAAGGTCCTCCCCGAGGAGACCCCCGTGGGAGGACGATGTGGACGAGTGACCAGGGCCCTGGCTCAGGCTTCGGGTAGTTCCAGTTTCAGTGCGCGAGTCCGGACCCGTTCGTCACCCGTGCGCTCGATCACGGCATTCAAGAGTTACCGGCCGATGTCAGGACTCCTCTGACTTGTCGCGGATGCCGGCAGCATCTGGACGGCGTCCAGGGTGCTCATGGGTTTCCTGAAGGGCGGGATGTAACGGAGCGCAGTGACTAAGGTGCAATGTGTGAAGTTCTTCAATACCACCGGCCCGTGCCGCGCGAATCTCCATTACCAACTGGATCCCCTGGCGCGCCTGCCGAAGGTACGTCGGATGATCGAGGAAGAGAAGTTCTTCGTCGTGCACGCCCCCCGGCAGACCGGGAAGACCACCACACTCAAGGCCTATGCCGACGTTCTGACGGCCGAGGGTGTGTACGCGGCGGTCTACGCGTCCTGCGAGACCGCTTCCACCGAACAACCGGGCGCCGCCTCGCCGGAGGATCGGATCCTGGCGGCGATTTCTGTAATGGCGGCCCAGGCGCAGCTTCCGCCCGAATGCCTCCCGCCGGAGCCGTGGCCGCAGGCCCCTGGGGGCTTCAAACTGCGCCGGGGGCTGCACGAGTGGGCGCGCCGCTCTCCCCGTCCTGTGGTGCTCTTCCTGGATGAGATCGACGCGCTGCCCGGCGACCATCTGGTGAGCGTGCTGCGGCAGTTGCGTGATGGGCACAACAGCCGCCCCGCGGCGTTCCCGCAGAGCGTGGCGGTCTGTGGGATGCGTGATGGACGCGACTACAAGGCCGCCTCGGGTGGCAATCCGGAGCGGCTGGTCTCCTCGTCCCCCTTCAATATGAAGGTGGGGATGCGGGTCGCGGACTTCACCTTCGATCAGGTGGCCGAGCTGTACCGCCAGCACACCTCGGCCACCGGCCAGGAGTTCGCGCTCGCGGCGGTGCAGCGGGCCTTCGAGGCGAGCCAGGGGCAGCCCTGGCTGGTCAACGCCCTGGCCTACGACATCATCACTGAGCGTGGCATTACCGGGCCGGTCACCGATGAGCTGATGGACGAGGCGGTCGAGCGGCTGATCCGGCAGCGCGAGACCCATCTGGACTCGTTGGCGGCCCGGTTGCACGAGACGCGGGTGCAGCGGGTCATCGAGCCGATGCTCGCCGGGCTGACCGTGCCGTCCGAGAACATCGCCGTGTACAGCGACGACGTGCGTTATGTGCAGGACCTGGGGTTGGTCACGCGGGGCAAGCCGCTGCAGATCTCCAACCCGATCTACCAGGAAGTGATCACCCGGGTACTCGCGGCGAAGGTCGAGGACCAGGTCGTGCTGGAGCCGCGTAGCTTTGTCGCTGCCGATGGGCGGCTGGACATGACCAGGCTGGTAGCGGAGTTCGCGGCGTTCTGGCGCAAGGACGGGGAAATCCTCACGGTTGGGCAAGGCTATACCGAGGCCGCCGCCCAGTTGGTCTTCATGGGGTTCCTGCACAGGGTCGTCAACGGTGGCGGCATCATCGACCGTGAGTACGCGCTGGGCCGGGGGCGGATCGACCTGTGTGTCCGCTGGCCGTATCGCGACGGGGAGGGCAAGCGGGTCTGGCAGTGGGAGGCGGTCGAGCTCAAGGTCCACCGCCCGGACCGCCCCGACCCGGTCGTCGAGGGCCTGGCCCAGCTGGACCGCTACCTGGACCATCTCGACCTGCGCACCGGGCTCCTCATCGTCTTTGACGTACGGCGGGACGCCCCGCCCGCAGCCGAACGCACGACCCTGACGACCGCCACCACGCCCTCCGGCCGGTCGGTCACCGTGCTGCAGGCCTGAGAGACTGTCAGCGTGACGGACGTGGTCGACATCTTCACCGACGGCGCATGCCGCGGCAATCCCGGGCCAGGCGGCTGGGGTGCCGTGCTGCAGTACGGCGAACATGAGCGGGAACTGCACGGTGGCGAGGGCCAAACCACCAACAACCGCATGGAGCTGTTGGCTGCGATCATGGCGCTGGAGACGCTGAAACGGCCCTGCGAGGTCCGGTTGCACACCGACAGCACGTATGTCAGGAACGGAATCACTTCCTGGATCGCCAGGTGGAAGCGCAACGGGTGGCACACTGCGGCCAAGGAGCCGGTCAAGAATGCCGACCTGTGGCAGCGGCTCGATCAGGCTGCCGACAGGCACCAGGTCGAGTGGCTGTGGGTCAAGGGGCACAACGGCCACCCTGGCAACGAACGGGCGGATGAACTGGCCCGACGGGGTTGCGACGAGGTCGTGAGCGGGGGCGGTAGGTCAAGGTGTAATGCCGCACTCCACGGCGTGGCGCAGGCGGCATCATGACGCGCCATCGCTGTCTGTAGACGTGGGATGATGCGCCGCACTGCTTCTTCCACAGAATGTGGTTCGGACCACATGCGGCTGGAGAGGCCTCATTACGGTCGCCCGCGTGGCGGGCAGCTGACACCGCCTGTCAGCGGTGGTGGAGGCGGCGGAAGTCGTCCAGGCTCTGGCGGTAGAAGGAGAGATCGCTCTCCAGCTTTGTCCTGGTGACCCGATCCGGCTCGGAATCCCGGAGCGATCTGCCCATCTCGGTCCAGAACGCGTCAGGAGCCAGCTCGGTGGCGCCGTCGGGGAAGAACTTCAGCGCCTCCGCCACAGCGTCGGCGGCGAAGCGCCAGTCGGCCGCGACCTTGTCGAACCCCGCGGGGTCGGAGGGGTCCGCGGCGTAGAACAGCGCACCTTCCAGCGCCCTGCTCGCGTAGGTGGCGGCGATGAGCACCCACTGGCCGGGGTCGATCAGCTCGGACAGGCCGGAGCCGAAGGTCAGCTCCAGCTGTCTCGCCGCGGCCTCGGCCTCCTGGGGGACGAGCACCTCCGCACCACCGAGCCGCAGCACCCAGCCGTCCTCGTCCTGCGCGACCTCCGCGCGGCGCGACGCGCCTGGCTCGCCGGCGTGCGCCAGGTCGAAGTAGACGTACGCCTCCACGAGTGAACGGGCGAGTCCGCGCTCAGGCATGCTCTCCCGCCAGTTCCTGGTAGGTGTCCCTGACGACCAGCAGCCGGTCGAGCTGGAACCTGCCGGGCTCGGCCGCCCGCATCCGCTGCCCGCGCTCGGACCAGAACCCGTCGTCCGATACCGCCTCCGCGCCGGGCGGCACGAACTTGACGACCTCCTCGACGGCCGCGGTCGCGATCCGCAGCGCGCGCCGGGCCTCGGCCTGGTCGTCCACCGGCACGTTGCCCGCTGTCAGGTCGGCCACCCACAACCACTCGCCTGCGTCGAGCAGCTCCGAGGGCTCCGCGCCGCCGAACGTCGGATAGCCGGTGGCCACCACCGGACGCTCGGGCAGGCCAAACAGGTATTCCCGTCGTGTCCCGCACTCCTCGCACGCGCCGGAATAGCGGTTGACCAGCCCCTCCTCAACGCTGACCAGCCCGCTCTGCCAGGTCGTGTCCACCGACCCGCAGGCGCACGGGTGCAGATCGAGGTAGAGATGCGCCTCGTCCCTCGTCCGTGCCACCGCGAATGCCATTGCCGTCCTCTCCTCAGGAGTCCCATCATGCCGGAACGAGCGGTCCCGCTCACACGGATGCCGTGGCCGCCACCTCCAGCGGGGGCGGTGCGCCGCGTCGGCCGCACACGCACGGCTCGTCGGCGGGGCACCGGCAGTCGGGCCGGTACCAGCCGGTCGTGTTGGCGAGCGCGCGCAGGTGGTCCAGGTACGCGGGCCAGTCCCGGGGGCGCCGACCGTTCGCCAGCGTGGCGAGCTCGGTGGCCAGCGGTTCCGGCAGGAGCCGCCACACCTCGGGCCGGGCGGTGGCCAGCAGGTCGAAGAGCACGCCGAGCCGCGCCGGCCGCTGGCGCGCCGTGGCCGCTCGCGCCTGGCGCACGGCCTCGTACAGCTCGGCCAGGGCCGCGTGGTCACCCGGTCGCCCGCCCAGCGACCGGGCGACCGCTCCCGCGGCCGTCGCGGCGGCGGCCCGCTCGTTCGCGCCGATCGTGCGGTGGCCGTCCACCGGGAAGGTCAGCATGCCCGGCTCGGGGTCACCGGCCTGGTCCGGCCGCACCTCGACGGGAATGGGCGCGCGGCCGGGCACCACAATGTCCATCAGGCCAGGACCGTACGTGTGGACTCGGGCGCCCATGAGCGCCGCGCCGCGCTCGATGGCCCCGGCCGCGGCCATCTCCGGCAGCGTCGCGTGGCCACGGATCGCCGCGACGTGAGCGGGAGAAAGCTCGCCTGCCCGGGCCAGCGCCAGCAACCTGGGCGCCGCCCCCGGCCGGCCGGGAGCCAGTCCCGCCCGTTCCGCCTCGGTACGCAGCGCGGCCCTCTCGGCGGTCGCGCCGGCCGGTCCGGCTTCGGAGATCACCCGGGTCAGCCCGCGGAGCCTCGCGAGCGTCACGGCGTCGGGCACCCCGAGCACCGGTCCTGGCGCTATGGGGCCCGTTCCGGGCATCTGGCCCGGCGTCATCGGTCCCGGCGCGAGCGTCCGGGCCGGCGGGCGGCCGGCCAGCGCGGCCGCGTGTGCCGCGATCTGCTCGGCCACGGCGACGTCAGCCCCTCGCCCGGCTCCTCGAGGCACCCGGAGCACCAGCCGGTCCTGCGTGCGCGAGTCGACGGTCACTTCCGTGGCGTCCGGTGCCGCGTCGGCCAGCGCCACGGTGAAGGTCCCGTCTCTCGTGGTCACGGTGAGCTCGCGGGCGCGGCCCGCCGGAGCCATCTCGGCGACGCCGGCGATCTCCGCCAGCCTGCCGAGCCCGGCCGGCGAGGTGTCCGGTCCCGCGGGGGACTCCCCGTTCAGCAGCCGCGCGATCCTGCTCTGCGGCGGGGAGGGAGCCGGCGCGCGCGGGCCCGTGCCCCACGGCGGCAGGGGCGGGGTGTGGCCGCGGCGGTCGATGTCGGCGCTGATGGCGTCGATCGCGTCGGCCAGGAGCTCGCGCGTGGCCTGGTCGGAGGTCGCGTGCCACTTGCGCGACAGGTGGGCGTGCTCGTCCAGGCGGGGGATCAGGCAGTAGTCGGTGCCTTCGGCCTGGTTTTCCGACAGAGAGGTCCTGATCACGCCATGCGGCGCGCCCGCCGCCGCGGCGACCGCCGCCTGCGTGATGTGCGAGAGCTCGTGCACCAGGACCGACGACACGACGTCCGGATGCACGCGCGGCCAGATACGCAGGAGATGCGGGTCGTCCTGCGTGCCCGCGCGCAGGTCGGTGGAGGCGTCGAGCCCTTCGCCCGGTTCCCCGATCAGCACGCGGATGTGCTGGTCGGGTGCGGTGGGGACCTGGACGGTCAGCATGCCGCCCCGGCCCCAGCGAAGGTGGGCTGCGGCCCCGCCCAGGTCGCCGGCTGTGGTGTCCTGGCGGCGCGTCTCGTCCAAGGTCAGGTCGGGGACGTCGTCGGGCCGGGCTGACCGGCCGAGAGGCGTGTCCTCGATCGCGGGATCGGACACGGTGCCGCCCACCAGCCCTTGGGCGACGCTGCCGCCCACCGGCTGCTTCTCCTCTTGCCGGTCGACGGGCCAGGCCGCCTTGGCGGTGTCGACCGGGAAGACGCCACGCGCCATCAGCGCGGCCTTGACCTGATGGGAGAAGGTGCCGGGCTCCTCGGAGTTCATGAAGACGTCGCGCAGGTCGAGACCGGCCTCGTCGGCGGCGTCCAGCACGACGGGGGAGAGGGTGGCGAACGCCTCGGCGAACCCGCCGTCGGGGGTCTCGCTCTGCACCGAGCCGTCGGGGGCGGCCAGGTAACGGTGGATGCCGTCGGCGTCCCGGACCGCCACACGGGCCACCGCGCCGCGTTCGCGGGCGGCCAGGCGGGCGTCCTGCAGGATCTGGATCAGCCCTTCGCGGCCCACATGAGGAGCGAACGCGAACGTCGGCCATCCGTGATCGACGGCAGGCGCGAGCCGTACGTCCGCCTCCACCCGGGCGCGCAGCTCTGCGATCTCGTCCTCGAAGAGCACCACGTCGACCTCGCCGCTCGTGGCGCCCGGCAGGTGGATCGGATCGCCGACGACGCGCTCGTCGCCGTTCCGCAGCCGCGCCACGTACTCGAAGGTGAGGTCGTAGTCCACCCTGAGCCGGACCGTGTAGGCCTTGCCCTTGATGAACTCGCTGCGCTCGCGGCGCGCCCCGTGGTGGTCGGTCACGCTTTGGGACGCCTGCTCGCCGGCCCGCACGCCGCCGTTGAGGCCCGACTCGCCGTCGCTCAGGGAGCCGCCCTGGCTTACGGGTAGCACCTGGCTGCGGGACACCGTCACGTTCTCGGCGTCCGCCTTCCTGTTGACCCTTCCCCTCTCCGTCTCGAACGGTCCGGCGATGATGGTGAAGTCCGACATGCGGGCCCGGACCGAGAACTGGGCACCCTGGTCCTTGAACTTCTGCCTGGGCACCCGATCGACGACGTCGCCGCGCGGCCCCGTCATCCGCTCGAACTCGGTCTTCAGCGCGCTCAGGGACAGCTTCGTGGTCAGCTTGGACTGGTGTTCGTCGACCGCCTTGGCGCCCAGCATCTTCGTCAGCTGCGCGGTGACGACATCCACGAGAGTGGGCTTGCCCGGGTGCCCCACAAGCCGCTGCGCGAAGTGGCCGGGGCGCAGCTCGACCTGCCGGGGGTCGGACACCATGACGACCGGCCCCGGATCCTCGGCGATGGGCCGGATCATGCCGGTCGGAATGCGCCGCACGAGCGTGGCGCGGTGCGTGACCCGAGCGGTGCGGGGCCTGCGCCGCAACGCGTCGGCCGCCCTGTGGGCCGCGGCCGATATCCTGCCGCGGCGCACCGGCTTGCGCGTGACCTCGATGACTAGTGTCATCTTCTGCTCGACCCAGTTGACGCCGTTGAACTGGGCCATCCGCTGCAGTTCCGTGCTCTGCTGGTTGGTGGAGCCCGTGTACGAGCGGCCCCGGTCCGTCGACACGCCGGCCCCGTTGCCGTCGCCATGGTCCGAGCTGCTGTAGTCCAGGCCCGCCGAGTAGGAGCCGTTGTACGACTCCGAGTGCGACAGGTCGAGGTAGCGGTAGTCCTGGTCGATGTCCCCGGCCTGCGAGGTGTGCATGAGGAGCCTGGCCTTGCGGGAGTCGGCGGGGTCGTCGTACACCAGCCGGGCCGTGACCGTCACCTCCTCGGCCTGCGAGGTCTGCGGGCCCGTCTGCACGTGGTAGGTCTTCTCGTAGCCGCGGGCCGACCACATGTCGATGACGTGGATCCGCGCGGCGTCGTGGGAGAAGTCGACGCTCAGCTCTTCGCTCAGGGTCGGGCTCTCGTCCACCCCCTCGGGGGCGGCGGTACGCACCGCGCCCAGCACCGCGTCCATGAAGTCGACGGGATTGCCCTGATCGTCGCTCAGTTCGAACGACTTCACCCGGGCCATTCCCCTGTCGAACGACGGTGCCACCACGACTTCCCTGGAGCGCTCGACCAGGTCCGCCGCGTCGCTCAGCGTCTGGTCGAGCTGCTGCTCGCCAGCTTGCCGGGCCGTGGTCGCCGTCGGGCCGAGACCCGTCAGTTCCTGGATCTTGGCGAGCAGGGCCCGCCGGGGGTGCCGGTCGGCGTAACCCACGTCCTCGCCGGCCGCCCGCGCCTTGGCCACGTCCATGACGTACCGCTGGACCAGGGGCACGGCGAGGCTCGGGTCGAGGCTCAGGCTACCGTTGACGAACCGCTCGATGGCATCGGCAACCAGGGCTCCCGGCAGTGGGAGTTCGCCTTCGGAGTACAGGAGCAGCGCGTCGTCCTCCGGGAGCGAGAACAGCGCGGTGCCCTGTGCCGTATCCTCGCCGGCCTCGCCGAGCGGAACCCGGTCCGCCAGCGGCAAGGCGTCTGCCGCGCTCTCCGAGCCGGTGAGGGTGAGGTCCACGTTGGCGCGCAAGATGTACTGGCGGCCGAAGTTGATCGCGAGCTCTTCAGAGCCCCAGATGTCGAGGATCGACGTGGAGACGGAGGTGCCTCCCGATCGGGAGGGCAGCGAGAGCTTGCCGCCGTCGCTCGACGCGCCGCCGCCGTCGAGGTCGGAGACGTTCGTCGAGGCGCCGGCGGACACGCCGGACGACCCGCCCCAGGACACGCCGGCGCTGCCGAGCCCGAACAGAATGTCGCCGCTCACATGGTCGACGACGCCCAGCACCTCCACGTCGCCGACCTCACCCTGCACCGTCAACGACGAGCGGCTGGGCATTCCCTTGGTGCGGATCCCGAGGCCGGTGGTGAGCATCCTCATCAGCATCCTGGGGTGGGAGACGAGGTTGCGGACGCCCAGCATCGCCTTGATCGTCTGGTACGCCACCGAATCCGGGCGCATGCCCCTCGGCAGCACTCGCTTCGCCGCAGGCTCCAGGCTGCCGTGCGAGTCAAAGTGGAGGAGCTTCGCCTTGGACAGCACCTTCCGCGACATCTTGCCCAGAGGCGTGGGCGCCGATTCGTTCTCCGAAGGGAGGAGGTCCGCCGCGAACAGCAGCCTGGCCCTGCCCTTGCCCTCGTCGGTCGCCAAGAGGGTCGTCTCCCCGTCGTGCACCAGCTCGACGGTCAGCTCGTGGCCCACGGAGAAGATCGCGACCGGGCCGGTGCTCTCCTGCAGGGTCACCACGTTGACCGTGCTGCCGACGCTCCAGCCCACGGCACGGGTGCGGCTGCCGCCGGCGTTGACCCCCGCCTCGTGCGACAGCCCGTCGTGCCCCTGGTCGGGGCCGTCGCTCTCGCTGACCGAGGCGCCGCCTGCGTACGTCCTGGACCGGCCGACGGCCCGGGCCGAGGTGTCGGAGCCGATTTCGAGGTTGACCACCGTCTCCGACTCGGAGTATCCGACGTATTTCGTGTCGTTGAAGTCCTGCTTCAGCGACACGCGCAGCGTGTGGTGCTCCGGTGCGTTGTTCAAGCCGTGCATCACCAGGTCGACGAGGATGCCGTCCTGGGCCAGCGAGTCGTACGCGGACCTGATCCGGTGCTCGGACAGCTGCTCCGTGACCTCCTGGAGGTTGAGGATCTGGGCGGCGCGCGCGAGCCGGTTGGACGAGTACTGCGGCACGCCGTTCTCGACCTTCGGGATGATTCCGCGCTCGGCGAGCTCGGCCAGCACCTTTTTCCTGACGTCGTCCAGACCAGTGATTTCCTGGACGAGGGCGGGGCCGGCACCGCGCATCTGACCGGGGCCGTCGCCGAGCCACACGGGCAGCTCGGCCTTGCGGCCCGGCGGCGGACCGGGACGTGGATCGCCGCGCAGCACCTGGTTGCCGTCCACGATGAGTGGCTTTCCGCCCTTGTACACCAGTGCTGCGTGATCGACGGGCAGGCCGAAGCGGTAGGCGGCCGACTCCCGCATGCTGACCACCGCCTCGCTGTGCACCGGCCGCAGCGTGACGGGCGGCTTGCCGAACACCTCCACGGTGAACGTGGTCTCCAGCGCGAGCCGATAGCTCTGCTTGGTGCTGGTCTTCCTGTGCACGCTCGGATGGATGGCCTGCATGTTGGCGGTGGCCGAGTACGACCGCGACACCGACCTGGAACCTCTGACCCGCGGCCCGATGCTGGGCTGGTAGCCGCCGGGTCCGCCGACCTCCTGCAGGGCGGGATCGTTGAACCCGGCCGAGGCGTTCGCCTCCAGCGACCCGCCGGACGAGGCCCCGCCGGGCGCCGAGACGAAGTCGACGAGCACCTCCTCCTCCCACTCATCCTGGGTCGTCCCGCCCAGCGGCTCGCTCGCCACGAGCACGACCCGGGTCTCGGCGCGTACCCTCGCGTGCGGCTCGCCGTCCTTGGTGAAGACCCGCTCCAGCCCGTTGTTGACCGCGTCGCGCAGCCGGTGGGGCAGCTCGTCGGTCACGAACGTGCGCAGCTGGTCGTGGGGGACGGCGCCGACTTCGGTGTACTCCCCGCCGAGCGTCGCCGCGATCTTGTCGAGGGCGCCCTCCAGGCCGGTCATGTTGGCGAGGACGTGGTTGGGGAGTTTCGGGTCCCGCTTCTTGCCGTCGATCCAGGCGAGCCTCCGCGGCGTCCGGTCGGTGAAGGAGTGCGAGACCCACATCCGCTGGCCGGCAAAGTCGCCGGGTTTGCCGGAGTCCACCACGGTGGTGTCCCGCCAGCTCTCGTCCTGTCCGGTGCGGATCTCGACGGTCCACGTCGCGGCGGCGTCGAACAGCAGGGATTCGCTCCTGTTGTCGGCGACCGAGCCGCCCTGCGCGTACATCCCCGCGCCGCCCGTCGCCGACCAGTTGCGCCCGGCGACGACCCCGACGCCGACCCCGAGCAGTTCGGCCAGCATCCTGGCCGACTCGCCTTCGGGCAGGAGCTTCGCCAGGGCGGCCGTGTTGAAGCCGAGGGGCAGTCCGCCGCTGCCCGACTCGGTGGCTGTGACCGTGCGCCCCGACTGGAAGAACAGGCCCACCATCATCTCCGACGCCTTGACGGCCGGGTCGAGCACCTCGATCAGGTCGGCGAGTGAGAGCCTGATCCGCACCTCCGCCGCCCTACTGCCGCGGCCCACGCGCAGCACGGCGCCGTCGGGGGAGACGATCTTGTGCCAGTCGGCCCGCAGGGCGCGCTCCAGCTGGTCCGGGTCGAAGCGGTGGCCGATCTTGTTGCGTTCCAGCAAGTCGTTGACGGCTTCGGTGAGGGCGTTGAGGTGGGCGAGCGGGCCCGGCATGGTCGTGGACAGGCTGTCCTTATGCGGCAGCGCCTCGGCCAGCGCGTCCAGATAGCCCTTATGGTGCCGCCTGGCCTCGGCCTCCAGCGACTGGGCGATCGTGGCCATGCCGACCTCTCCCGGCAGGGCGAGCCTTCCTGCCTGGCTCATCGCCGCCAGCAGTCGCTCGTAGGCCTTCCGCGCCTGCGTCGCCTGCGCCAGCGCGATGGCATTCGCCTCTGCGATCCTGATGTGCCGCGCCCGCGTGGCGCGGTGCTTGCGGATCTCCTGCCGCGCCTTGCGGGCCCGCTCGAACCTGCCCTGGTCGTGCTGCATCCGCGCCTGCACCGAATTCCGCGCGGCCTTGCGGGCCTCCTCGCCCGCCTCTTTCGCGCTGTCCGTCTTCGTCGTGATCTGGAGCTGGAGGTCCTGCTCCGCCCGGACAAGCGCGTCGATGACGGCCCGCACGTCGTCCGCTGACAGGCCCTCACCAGGTAAGGCCGGTGCGTGGCGGGGCCGCGTGGCCTGTGCGGGCGCCCAGGGGGGCAGGGGCGGGGTGTGACCTCGTTCCCGCAGCCGGCGCGCCACACCGTCGATGTCGACGGCGAGTAGCCGCTTCTCCGCGAGCGTCTGGGCCTGGTGCCACTTCCCGGCCAGCAACGACAGCTCGTTGTAGAAGGCGGGCACACACGCGTCCTGCGTGGCCTCGCCGCCGCGTCCGCGTCGCAGGACGCCCTGCCGCTTACCCTCACCGGCCGACCGCACCTCCTGCAGGGTGTCGGTGATTTCGTGCAGCCAGACCCTGGACAGCTGGTCGGCGGCCACACGCGGGTTGAAGTGCACCACGTGGGGGTCGTTCACGTCCCGGCCCGTATTGATCTCGGTCCTGGCCATCAGGTCCGAGGACGGCTTGCCGATGACGGGGCGGAAGTAGTGGATGCCGTCCGTCTCCGTATGGACGGCCAGCGTCCGGCGGCCCTTCGAATCCTTCGACCAGGTGAAGCGCGTCACGCCCTGGTCGAGGAAGTGGCGGGCGAGCCAATTCCCGATCGCGCGCCCCACCTCGTCGAGGTCCAGGTCCTCGCCCTGGCGGCCACCGGGAACGTACCTGGTGCCGGGGACCGGCCTCGACGTGACCGTCCCGGGCTTGCTCGTGTATGCGGGCGCGGCGGCGGGGCCGTCGGCGGGCGCGGCGTCGGTTTCGGGGGCGGCCGTCTCCTCGCCCTGGGCGACCGCCAGCATGGCGGCTGCCTCGGCCTGCAGCTCGGCGAGGTTCGGGACCTCCTCGGCCCGCGTGTCCAGCGCGGCGCGGATGCGAGTCATGGTGGCGGTGGAGATCACGCGAACGCCGTTGGCGGAGGTGATGAGGAGGTCGCCCGTCGGACCGATCATCGCATCGGGGAAGTCCGTGGCGAGCGCGCCGATCAGCGCGGTACGGGCTCGTTCGGCGGCGGTCATGGGGGTGGCGGCCGACTCCGACCCGGTGAGGGAGGAGACCGGGTGCCCGGAACCGTCGTCGGCGGTCACCGTCTGGTCGCCGGTGGCCTGGGCGGCGGGCACCGCTTGGTCGCCGGTGGCCTGGGCGGCGGGCACCGCTTGGTCGGAGGGCCGTGCCTGCTGGCCGTCGGACTGTGCAGGAGTGCTGTCCGGCCGGGCGGGGTTGTCGTCGTGCTGTGCGTTGGTGCCGTCCGGCGTTTGCGCTGCCGTCGCTGCGCTGGGGGCGAGGCGCTCTGCCGTCCCGGCGTTGTTCTGCGCAGAGGGCGTTGCCGCCGTGGTGTTGCGCCCGGACTGCGGGGCAGCTTCGCCGATGGGACGTGACGCGGGGTCGGCCTGCCTGGCCGCCTCCGGACGCTCGTCTGTCCTGTTCTGGTCGGCGTTCGGCGTGGAGCCGCGCCTGCTCGAGGTCGTGTTCAGGTCCGGCGCAGTTGCCGTGCCGCCGGACCTCGTGGGCGCGGGCGTCGCGGGCTCGGGCTGCTGCACGGACCCGGACATGTCGGGCTGGCCGCCGCTCGGGGTGCGGCCGCCGTTCGACGGGTTACCGCCTGCCGTGCCGCCGGGCGGATCACCCGCCGCGCGGGCGGCGTCGGTGTGCGCGGCGGCGTTGTACGCGGAGGCGAGGGAGGTCAGCGGGTGGGCCAGTGCGGTGTAGACGTCGGGATTGAACGGGCTGATCGTCCCGGTACGCCCGGCGCCGCCCATGAAGCCGCCCAAGAGGGAATCGGCCGTGAACGGGTTCTGCCACTGGCCGTAGACCACGCCGTTGGCGATGAAGCTGCCGACCGGGGAGGCGATCGTGTTGGTCAGGCCGGTGGTCAGGGCGCGGCCCGCGAATCCCGGCACACTCCTGGTGAGGCGGGACACGGGCCCGGCCACCTTCGTGCCGATGATCGCGCCGCTGCCCGCGCCGATGATCGCGGCCCAGGACTGCCGCCAGTCCCAGTTCTTCCGGGTGCCCATCTTGATCTGCTGGTACTGGGCGACCGCGTCGATGATGAACTCCTCGCCGATCTCCTCGACGAGCTCCTTGCCGATCGCCGTGCTCAGCAGCCGGGCGAGGAGGCCGCGCCCGGTGGCGCCGCTGAGCGCGGTCACCCTGGCCAGTTGCGTCGTGCCCAGTTCCCTGGCGCCCAGCGTCGCGAGCCTGACGATGATCCTGCTGATGGCCGCGCGGGCCCCCGCCGCGTACGGCCCGATGATCGCGGTGGAGGACCCGGCGGTGAAGAACGCGACGAAGAGGGCGATGGCGATGGCGATGACCGTCACCCAGAAGGCCACGTTGATGGAGAGCTTCGAGTACTGCGTCTGGACGGCGAAGTTGTTGGCCTGCTGCGCGTAGGCCCGCGCGTTCCCGGACACCCCGGCCAATCCGCCCTCATGACCGTGCAGGAACTGGGCCCTGGTGACGAAGTTCGCGGTCGCGGGCGAGACCCAGCCGGTCACGATGGTGCGCGCGGCCGAGCCCGCGAGCGGCGTGAAGCCGATGGACCCCGTGGCCAGGCGGTCGTACTTCCCTGCCAGGTACGACATCCCGCTCTCGCTGGTCTCCGGCCATTTCTGCCCGGCGGACAGCAGGGGGATCAGCCACCTGTTAACCCAGTCGGGCAGCGTTTCCGTCTCCCACGCTGGGAGGACGTCGCTGTCGATCTGGACCGGGGGCTGCGCATTCGGCTGGCCGGGGCTGTCGACGCCGACGCCGGCGTTCACCGTCACGTCTGGGGCCTCAGATCTCCCGCGTTAGCCCGGCCCGGAGTTGGTGCTCGATGTCGGCGTCCGTCAGCAGGGTGTTGTCGACGGATTTACGCACCCTGTCCCCCGCGTCGATGATCTCCCTGCCAAGCTGGGCGCACTGGGTGAGCATCCGGTCCGGGCCGTTGCCGCGGAAGTGGGCGGCCTTGAACGCCTCACCCTCGACGCCGGAGCCCCAAGGAGCGGCGGCGAGCGCCTCCTTGACCTCGGCGATCAGCTTCGACGCCTCTCGTTCGAGGTCCTCGGCCATCGTCGACCACTCGGAGATCCCCCGGTTCACGACAGACTTCACGATCTCTGTGCCGTCCCAGAGCCTCACCGCTATCCCTCCATCCGCTCGGCGAGCTGCGTCATGGCGGTTTCGAGGTCGCCGTCGAGGTGCGCCTCGAGCTCGGCACGGGGGATCACCGACTCGAGGATCTCCGTGATGCGCTCCCGAGCTCTGGCCGCCGCCCGCTGGGCCGTCTCGACGATCGTGTCGGCCAGGTGCCGCGCGTCGGGCCGCCGGTAGATGCGCGGGTCGACGTCGAGCCCGACGAGTTCGCCGCGTGGGCCGACCGTCACCGACACCAGGCCGTCACGCGACTTCTCGGTGATCTGTACCGCTCTGGCCTGGGCATGCAGTTCCTTGCCCGTGTCCTGGATCTGCCGGAACATGTCGCGCAGCTCGTCGGCATAAGCCCTCATCGCCGCCGCGTCGGGCTGCTCCAGCGACTCCATGTATCCCCTTGATGTCACGTGAAAGTCTCTTACGACACTCCTACGTTTCTAGTCAGTTTCCGTCACATGAACAACGGAAGACAAGGGTGTCCGTCAAAAGTGTTGATTTCCGACATTCAGCGAAACGGCGTGCTCGTGGAGCCCGGTGACCTCCGCGCGGGGCACCCAGAGGCGGTAAACGCCCCGCTCGATGCGCTCCATCCCTAGGTCGACCGCCGCGAGCGCGGATCCGCCCAGGTATTCGAGCAGCAGCCGCCCGTCATGCTCGTCGTGCACGTGGAATTGTTCTCCCCGCCAGGTGCACACCGTCGTCACGAAGTGCAGGGCCGAGCACTCGGTCGCGGGGACCGTGCGTACATGGCAGCCGGGCTCGACCTCTTCGAAGCCGTCCGCCGGATCGGGGCGGCGCAGCCGTACCCACAGCTCCAGAGAGTGCGGCTCTGGGCTGGCCACGTAATCCTTCTCCCGCCAGCGTGCCCGGTAGAAGTGCCTGCTCATCGCGCTGCTCGCGTCCCGATCAGCAGCCACCGCCGCAGGTCGCCGTGGTAGATCGCGCGCCGGTGCTCCGTCCCCCTGGAGGTGAGCTCCCAGATCTCCGCGCCGTGCGGCAGGCCCACGCCGTACACCTTGTACTCGCGGATGACGTGATCGACGTTCGGCACCAGGCCCATCCCCACGAACGGCGGCTCCTCGATCACCCAGCCCGCCACCGCCGCCCGGCTCTCCTCGTCGGTCCCGCCGTAGGGGGTGCGGTAGAGGTCGAGGCCGGCCGGGCGCCAGCGCAGGATGTTCAGGGAGCCATCCGCGGTCAGCATGTCCGGCTGCCCCAGCGCCTGGGCGAGCACGGCGGGCGTCGCGATGTGCGAGACGTCCAGGGCGTGATGGCAGTAGCCGGAGATCCTCGGCTCGCCCCCGGTCAGAAGGTCATTGACGTCGACGGGGGAGAGCAGCTTCTGAACCGCCGGCACCCCTGACGCGGGATCGAGCAGGAGGTCCTGGGCCAGCGTGGGCACCGCCAGCCTGGCCACCGTTCCGGACTCCAGCAGGAGGAAGGCCGTCAACCCGGGATTGATCGCAAGGCCCCACCGCAGGTCCGGCCAGCCGGCTGCCAGCTCGACCAGCGAGATGACCCGGCAGTGCGTGGCGACGCCCCCGGTGGCCAGTCGCATCGCCTCGACGGAGGTGTAGGCGAGCAGCCACGTCCGCTCCGAGTCGCTGACGGTCGCCCACGCGGGAGCCTCGGTCCCGGCCGCCGCGGCGGCAGTGATCGGCAGTGCCAGGTCGGCATCGCGGAGCAGGCTCAGACACAGGGCCTCCTGCCCGTCCTGATGGGCTGCCCACAGCCGCTCCTCGAACGGCGTGACCGGTTGATGATCGCTCATCCTCACCCGCCCAGTTTGCCTCACACGTGAAGGTGGGCTGCGGTGATGTCGCGGCCTCTTCGGCCCGCCGCTGTGCTGAGCCTCGCAAGGGCGGGCGGCCTTCATGCGGGAGATGGAGGGTTACTGACCGGGCCGTCGCAGTGCCGGCCGTCTTGACCCGCGGCGGCGCAATGCGAGGCCGGTGGCGGAAGAGAGGATCACCAGGGATCCGGCCAGCATCAACGCCCGCCCGTCCGGCCCGGCTTCGCCTCCGGCCCCCGTATCGACTCCTCCCTCCGGGGTCGCGGTGGTCGTGACGGTGGTCGTCACCTCTGGGGTCGTGGCGTCGCTCTCGTCCTCGTCGTCCGTGGTCTCGTCGTCGGCCGTGTCGGTGGGGGAGGAGGTAGGGGTTGTCGCGCCATCGGATTCCCCGACGGCGAGCGGGTACTGCGTGAGAGCGGACTTGTTCTTGACCTCGCACTCGATCAAGGGCTCCTGAGGGCTGGGGCCGATGTTGATGGCGGCGGCGTGTACCTCGCCCTCGCCCTTGCCCGGCGGTGTCGTCGTCAGGTTGACCGTGGTCGTGGGGAGCAGGATGGGCTGGCCTGGGGTGATCGTGCCGAGCTGCCCAACGCCGGTGGCCGAGGTCAGCCGCGGGATTTTGCTGATGCCGGCGTACGCGTACAGCTTGAGACTGCCGTCCAGGCCGGTCGAGGGTGCGCGGAGCTCGGCTCCCGCCACATAGGTGCCGCGCCAGCCGATCGTCAGGTTCTCCCCCACAGCGGCACGCGCGGGGACCGTTAGTTCGACATCGACCTTGACCTGCTGCTTCTGGCCTGTGGCCGTCGTGGTGCACTCGTAGTCCACGACGCTCGCCGCGGGGGCGGGTAAGAACTGCAGGGCGATGATCGGGACGACCAGGTGGACGCGCACGGCGGGCCCTCCTTTGTGGCAGATGAGGCACCAGAGGAAAATCCTGGTGGAGACACGAGGTTGACACGAATGTCCACATATGGACAACCCGGTCAGCCGCGTCGGGGCGTGTAGGGCGGGACGGCCTCGAGGTCCAGATCCGCGTCGGGCCAGCGGCGGCGGAGCAGGCCGGCCGCCTGACGGGCCCAGCCGGCCAGATGCGGCAGAGCACGGTGGGCCTCGGCGGTACGGGCGGCGGCCTCCAGGATCGCGACGAGCTGCGGGCGGCTGTCGTCGCCCGCCAGGCGGGCGTCCACCCTGGGGAAGCGTTCCAGCCGGTTCAGGGCGTAGGAGAGGCAGGCCGCGGCCAGTCCGAAACCATAACGCCGGTCGTCCTCGGCCTCGGGCACGCCGCGGGCCAGGGCGCGGCGATACTCGGCGGCGAGGCCGTCGTCGCGGACTGACAACCAGCCGGGACCGGGGACGTGCAGGCAGACGGCGTCGTGGAGAGCGTGGGCGTAGGCGGCGAACTCGAAGTCGATGAGCCGGGCGTCCGGGTCGCCCGAGAGATGCACGAGGATGTTGTTGGTCTCCGGGTCGCCGCTGCTCAACGCCAGGAACGATCCGGGCTCGGCCAGCTCCTCCCGTACGGCGGCCAGCTCCCGCTCGGCCCGCCCCACGATCGGCGCGCCGAGGGCCGCGGCCTGCCTGTGCCCCTCCTCGCGGTTCCCGGCGAAATGCACGATACGGTCCTCGTCCGGCGTGATCGGGCCGAGCGCGGCCCTGCGCGCGTGGTAGGTCGCGGCCTGCCCGGCGGTGGCGGCGTTCAGCTCGCCGCGGGCGCGGGCGAAGGCGGCCAGGCGTACGGCGTGGGCGGCTGCGCCGTCCGCACGCAGCAGCCCGTCCAGCGGCGTGCGTGGCGCCAGGTCCTCCAGCACGATGAGCCCGGCATCCAGGTCGGCCGCCAGAGCGCGCGGAGCCAGGCCGAGGCCGAGGTCGTCGGAGAGGAAGCGCAGCACGGCCAGTTCGGTGCGGGTCCGCCACGAGGCGGTACGGAGACCGTCGGCACCTCGGTGCGGACGCGTCCATTTGGCGATCACCCGTTCGGCGTCGTCCAGCCGTGCTCGTGCGACGGCCCAGGGCGGCACGGGTTGCCAGCCGACGACGGTGACGGGGGCGGGACGATGGCGGGATAAGAGGGATTCCACTTCGGTGGGCCGACCGATCATCCGAGCAGCTTATGCGCCCCTGCTGCGCCGGATTGATGCAAGTAGCACCTTTTGCCGCCTTGCGTGAGCGCGGCTGGAGTCCCGCGATGGTGTCCGAGCGCTGCGACGGGAGAGCCTGTCTGGGACTTCTCTGAGATGGTTTTACGCCGCTCTTAACATAGAGTAATGAAGCCATTACAATGCGTATATGAAAATGCTGCAGTCGGCCAATGGCCTGCCTGACCATGGGCATGGAGGGCTGGGACAGGTGGCGCACGGAGCGCTGACGTCCCTGTCTGGCATCGAGGACGGACCGAAACTCTTCCTCGGCTACAACGCGCTTCCCAATCCACCGTTTCCGCTGGTCGGATACCTGCAGAACGACTTGGGCCCGGAGGCGGCGGCTCTCGACCCGGCCTCCCTGCTGCGCGCCGCCGCCGGGTCGATGCGGGCACACCCGGTGCCGCCGAAGGAGGCGTTCGCCGAGGGGCACCGGCGAGTGGCGGCAGTAATGCGGGTGGACGCGATGGTCTTCGTGGTTTCGGCGCGGGCGTTCGCTCCGCAGCAGAGCCCGTCCGCCCGCGCACTGTGGGCGAACCTGGTCGAGGGCTATTACCGCGATGGCGACGCCGAGGCGTGCGTGGACGCACGGGAGACGGCCCTGGCCCTGGGCGTGGACCGGCAGAAGGGTCGTGTGCTGCTGGTGGCCGAGCGGGGTCCGTCCGGCGGCTATGCCGCACCTGTCCGCGTCGAGGGGAAGCCGAGAGGGGAGCTGTTCGACCTGCTGGGGGAGGTGCTGGACGCCCAATACGTGTGGACCAAGGCGGCGTTCGCGCCCTGAGGCCATGCCCTCTCGGTGTTCTCCCAGTCCAGCCATTCCTTCGTGACGCCGGGGCGCCGGCCGCCGATCGGACCCCCGCCTCCTCCCTCGCCTTGAGCAGGGCGAGGGGGAAGGGGCCGGGAAGGGATCGCTGCCGTCATTCCGTACGCAGCGCCTCCGCGATGGTCAGCCGGGCCGCCGAGCGGGCAGGCAGAAACGCGCCCAGCATCGCGATCGCCACCCCCGCCGGCACGAGCGCGGCCAGCAGCGGGATTCGCCTGCGCGACCGCGCCCAGGCCGTGGTCGTCGCCTACGAGCGCCCGTAGGCTGGGCGGTATGACCTTCATCGTGACCACGGGCGCCACCGGCAGGCTCGGTGGCCGGATCGCCGCCCGGCTCGCGGCCGCCGGGGCCGAGCAGCGGCTCGTCTCCCGGGACGCGGGCCGCGTGCCGCAGCTCGACCGCGCGAGCGCGATCAGCGCGGACTACGGCGATCCCGAGGCGATGAGGCGGGCCCTCGACAAAGCGACGACCGTATTGTTCGTGTCCGCGTCGGAGAGCGCCGACCGGCTCGACCGGCACCGCGCGTTCGTCGACGCCGCCCGTGACGCCGGCGTCACGCACCTGGTCTACATCTCCTTCTACGGCGCCTCGCCGTCGGCCACGTTCACGCTGGCGCGTGACCACTGGGCTACCGAGCAGCACATCCGTGGCAGCGGCCTGCCCTTCACCTTCCTGCGCGACAGCCTGTACGCCGACTTCCTGCCCAGCATGGCCGGCGAGGACGGCGTGATCCGCGGCCCGGCCGGCCAAGGCCGGGTGGCGGCCGTGGCCCAGGACGACATCGCCGACGCGGCGGCCGCGGTGCTGCTGGACCCGGGTGCGCACGAAGGGGCGACCTACGACCTCACCGGGCCGCGCGCGATGACGCTGGACGAGGTCGCCGCAACACTGAGCCGGGCCACCGGGCGGACCGTCACCTATCACCCCGAGACCCTCGAGGAGGCCTACGAGTCACGCCGGGTTTACGGCGCACCCGACTGGCAGGTCGACGCGTGGGTGTCCACCTACCTCGCGATCGCCGCCGGCGAGCTCGAAGGAGTCAGCGACGCCATCCCGGCCCTCACCGGGCACCCGGCGACGACCTTCGAGGAGCTCCTGGCAAAGATCTAGGCATTTTGGGGGTTTGACCGGTCCGCCCTGCATGGATTAGTTTCTCACCAGTAGTTAATTAAGGGGCGGCTCATGGACCAGAGGTATTCGCCGGTTCAGGACTTACGGCGGCACCACCGCCGGCTCGTGCTGCGAAGCCTGCGCGACGACGGCCCTCAGCCGCGTGCCGATCTGGCGCGGCGGCTGGCTCTGTCGGCCACCACGATGACCAAGGTGGTGGGCCAGCTGCTCGAGGAGGGCCTGGTCGCGGAGGACGCCGTGGAAGGCGCCGGCCAGCGGGTCGGCCGCCCGTCGACCGGCATCAGGATCCGCGCGGACGCCCGATACGTCATCGGTGTCCAGGTCGGCGCTGGCGCGGTGCAACTGGGGCTGTGCGACCTCAGGGCCCGAATCGTCCGGAGCGCATCGTTCGCCTTTGACGTCGAGGCCCCGGAGCGGGTCGTCGCGCGCATCGCCGAGGCCGCGTCCGAGCTCGCCGCCGACATGCCCGCCGACCGGCTGCTGGGCATCGGGGTCGCCGCCCCCGGACCGGTGGATCCCGAGCACCGCCGCAACCTGCTATCGGTCAACCTGGGCTGGCGCGACGTGGCCTTCGCCGACCTGCTGGAGGCCGCGCTGGACGTCCCCACGGTCGTCGACCACAACGTACGTTCCATGGCGCTGGCCGAGTGCCGCTACGGGGAGACGGCCGGCGCCGACCCCCTCCTGTACGTGTACGTCCGCACCGGTGTCGGCGCCGGCCTGGTGATCGGCGGCCACCCGTTCCGGCCAGGCGCCTACGGGGTCACCGAGCTGGGCCACCTGCGGGTGCTGGAGAAGGGCCGCCCGTGCCCGTGCGGCGCGACCGGCTGCCTGGAGACCGTGGTGTCGGAGCCATACCTGATCGAGCAGCTTGGCCGCCGCTCCGCCAACCCGCTCGCGGAGATCCCCGACGGACTCCTCGACGACCTGGTGGATCACCTGACCACCGGGCTGGCCAGCGCCGTCAACCTGCTCAACCCCGAGCTGATCCTGCTCGGCGGCATCTTCGCGCCGGCCCCTGAGCCGGTGTTCGACCGGGTGCGTGCCGCCCTGCGGGCCAAGGCGTTCCCTGTGCTCCGCGACGCGGTGCGGGTGGAGCGGCCGACCCTCGGCGGCGAGGCCGCCGGCGTGGTGGGCGGGGCCGCCGTCGCCTTGGATTGTTACTTGTACGAAAGGTAGGAACTGTGGTTAATCGCGTTTACGCCCCGCTGACCGCGTTCGACCCGCTGGCGGGTGAGCTGGTGCTCGCGCCGGAGAAGGACGAGGAGGGTTACTGGTCGGGCGCCGCCGGCGTGCTGCACGATGGCGAGCGGTTCTGGCTGACCTACCGGCGACGCCGGCCCAGGGGCGCCGCGTCGGAGCGCGGCTGGCAGTGCGCGGTCGCGGTCAGCGACGACGGCCTCGACTTCACCGACGTGTGGTCGGTGCACAAGGACGAGCTGGGCACGCCGTCGATGGAGCGCTTCTGCCTGGCGCCGGCCGACGGCGGCGGGTTCCGGCTCTACCTGTCGTACGTGGACCCGGCCGACAACCGGTGGCGCATCGACGCGGTGACCGCCGCGCACCCTTCCGCCTTCGACGTCACGCGGGCCCGGCCCGTGTTGACCGCGGCCTCCACCGGCACCGAAGGCGTCAAGGACCCGTACGTGCTGCGGGCCGGTCCCGTCACCTACCTGTTCGCCAGCTACGCCGAGCCGCTGGAGAGCCCCGACCCCGATGCGCACGCGACCGCCGACATCTACAACGTCGGCGCGACCACGCACCCCACCGGCCTGGCCACCAGCCTCGACGGCGAGTCGTTCACCTGGCGGGGGAGCGTCCTGCCGGTCGGCGCCGGCTGGGACCGCTACCAGGCCAGGCTGAACAGCGTGGTGCCGATCCCCGGCTGCGGATACGTGGGCTTCTACGACGGCTCGGCCTCGCACGCGGAGAACTACGAGGAGCGCTGCGGCATCGCCGTCTCCACCGATCTGTTCGACTGGCGGCGGCTGTCGGAATATGGGCCGTGGGTCACCTCGCCGCACCGCAGCGGATCCGTACGCTATCTCGACGCACTGATCCTCGACGGCCAGTGGTGGCTTTACTACGAGATGACGCGCCAGGACGGGGCACACGAGCTGCGCGTCCTTCGCGTTCGGGCTGAATGAGCCGGACGCACGCCTCGGGCCCCATTACGCTCCCATAGAAGGGCATTCTTGGGGGCGGAGGGATTAGTGACGGTCAACGGGGCGTCGGCGACGACGCCTGTGGCAGAGGTGACGGGCCAGGCGGTCGGGCGGGTTCTGGGCACGCAGGCGGCCTCGCCGCTGTCGTTCTGGGTGGGGCTGGAGCCAGGCAAGGTCCTGCAGCTCGACGACGTGGTGGTGACCAGGCGGGAGGTGCCCGGGTACGGGCCGGTACTGATGGCGGGCGTGGTGACGACCGTGGAGGCCAGGCACGAGGGCGCGGCGTACGACTCGGACGTGTTCCTGATCGCCGAGGGCGCGCTGCCTGCCGCCGTGGTCGAGGTGGCCGAGATACGGGTGACCAGGGTCGAGCCGGAGGTGTTCGTGCCGCCGCTGCCCGGCGCCCAGGTCTACCTGGCCAGTGCCGGCGACCGCGACCAGGCGCTCTACTTCGACGTCATGGACCGGCGCATCCCGATGGGCATGGGCCGCGACGGGCAGCCGCTCTATGTCAACTTCGACTTCCTCGACGGCACCCGCGGCGCGCATGTGTCGATTTCCGGCGTGTCCGGCGTGGCCACCAAGACCTCCTTCGCCACCTTCCTCCTCTACTCGATCTTCAACTCGGGAGTGCTGGACGCGGAGTCGGCCAACACCAAGGCGTTGATCTTCTCCGTCAAGGGCGAGGACCTGCTCTTCCTCGACCACGACAACCTCCGCCTCGACGAGAAGGCCAGGAGCGCCTACGCCAGGCTCGGGCTGCCCGCGCGGCCGTTCGGCAGCGTGCACGTCTTCGCCCCGCCCCGGCCGAACGACCCGAACGGCGTGCCCCACGTCGCCGCCCGCACCCAGGGGGTGAGCGCCTTCTACTGGACGCTGGTCGAGTTCTGTGAGGACGAGCTGTTGCGGTTCGTCTTCGCCGACGCCGACGACGAGCGGGCCGGCTATTCGCTGCTCGTCGGCCAGGTCGCCGCCCGGCTGAAGGCGTGGGCCGAGCCCGTGGGCGACGGCGGTGCGGTCAGGGTGCAGGGCACGACGTGCCGGACGTTCGCCGACCTCGTCGAGATGCTGTCCGACCAGCTGCAGGACGAGGGCAGCCGGCTGCAGTGGACCGGCGCGCAGACGCCGCTCGGCACCGTCAACGCCTTCCTGCGCAGGCTCCGCAGCGCGGTCCGCCCGCTGTCCCCGATCGTCCGCGGCGACCTGCCGTTCTACCGCGCCCACTCGGTCAGCACCTCCGACGCGCAGGTCTCGATCGTGGACCTGCACAACCTGCCGGAGCGGGCGCAGCGGTTCGTGGTCGGCGTGGTGCTGCGCGGCGAGTTCCACCGCAAGGAGTCCTCCGGCACGGCCAAACCCCTGCTGTTCGTGGTGCTGGACGAGCTCAACAAGTACGCGCCGCGCGAAGGCGACTCGCCGATCAAGGAGATCCTGCTGGACGTGGCCGAGCGCGGCCGCTCACTCGGCGTCATCCTCATCGGCGCCCAGCAGACCGCCTCGGAGGTGGAGCGGCGCATCGTCTCCAACAGCGCCGTACGCGTCGCAGGCCGCCTCGACCCGGCCGAGGCCGCCAGATCCGAGTACGGCTGGCTGCCCCCGGCCGTCCGGGAGCGCGCCACGATCGCCAAGCCGGGCACCATGTTCGTGGCCCAGCCGGAGATCCCGGTCCCGCTGGCCGTGGCCTTCCCCTTCCCCGCGTGGGCGACCCGGCCGGCCGAGGCGGCGGCGCAGGTGACGGCGTCGAGCGGTGATCCGTTCAAGGGCCTGCCCGGCGTCGAAGACGACATCCCGCCCTTCTGATCACAGGTGGTTTCGTGAAGATCCTCCACACCGCGGACTGGCACGTGGGCAAGGTGCTCAAAGGCCGCCCCCGACTCGACGAGCACCGGGCCGTGCTCCGCGAGTTGGTCGCCGCCGCCCGTACCCATGACGTGGACGCCGTCATCGTGGCCGGCGACCTGTTCGACACCTCCGCCCCCACCCCCGAGGCCCAGTCGCTGGTGCTCAACGCGCTCATGGCGCTGCGGGCCGACAACCGCGACGTGATCGTGCTGGCCGGCAACCACGACAACCCGCAGCTGCTGGAGGTCTACCGGCCGGTGCTGGGCAAGCTGGGGCTGCACGTGCTCGGCGCCTTCCGCCGTCCCGACGCGGGCGGCACGCTGGCCTTCACCGCGCGCTCCGGTGAGCCGGTGCGGCTGGCCGTGCTGCCGTTCCTGTCGCACCGCTACGTCGTACGCGCCGCCGAGGTCCTCACCGGCACCGCCGCCGACCACAACCGCGACTACGCCGCCCGCATCGGCGAGCTGATCGGCGCGCTGACCGCCGGCTTCCACGGCGACACCGTCAACCTCGTCACCACCCACGGCACCCTGCCCGGCGGGGCGTTCGGCGGCGGCGAGCGGGAGGCGCAGTCGATCTTCTCCTACTACTTCGAGCCGACCGCCTTCCCGACGGCCACCCAGTACGCCGCGCTCGGCCACCTCCATCGCCGCCAGCAGATCCCCGGCCCGTGCCCGATCTGGTACAGCGGCTCGCCGCTCGCCGTCGACTTCGGCGAAGAAGGCAACACCCCGGGCGCGCTGCTGGTCGAGGTCTCCCCAGGACGGCCCGCCGTGGTGCGCGAGCTGACGTTCGGCTCGGCCCGCCGGCTGCGTACCGTACGCGGCACGCTGGAGCAGCTGGAGGCCATCGAGCCCGGCGACGACTGGCTCAAGGTGATCGTCGAGGAGAAACCCCGCGTGGGCCTCGCCGACGACGTGCGCGAGCTGCTGTCCGGCGCCGTGGACGTCATGCTGGATGAGAAGTTCCGTCCGGTGCCCGCCACGCGGCGGGCGAGCTCCGCCGACCGCAGCCCGCGCGAGTTGTTCCGCGACTACCTTGCCGCCACCGGACGCCACGACGACCAGGTGGCCACCCTGTTCGACCGGCTCTACGACGAGGTGACCGGCTGATGCGCCCCCTGCTGCTGCACCTGGACCACTTCGGCAGCTTCCGCGAGCCGGTGACGGTGGACTTCACCGACACCGAATACTTCGCGCTGGTCGGCCCCACCGGGGCGGGCAAGAGCACGATCATCGATGCGATCTGCTTCGCCCTGTACGGCACGGTGCCGCGCTGGGGGAGGGAGGGCGCCGTCGCCCACGCCCTGGCGCCGTCCGTCAGCGCCGGCAAGGTGGCGATGGTGTTCGAGAGCAACGGGCGCCGGTACGGCGTGGTCCGGGCGATGGTGCGCGACGCCAAGGGCGCGGTGCGTACCAAGGAGGCCAGGCTCGACGAGCTCGACCCCGCGGCCCCGCCGGCTTTCGACGCGGTGGTCAAACCCCTCGCCGAGGGCGAGAACGTCACCATCGAGGCCCAGCAGGTGACCGGTCTGGAATACCGGTTCTTCACCCAGTGCGTGGTGTTGCCGCAGGGCCGTTTCGCCGAGTTCCTGCACGCGGCGCCGCGCGAGCGGCAGGACCTGCTGGTGCAGCTGCTCGACGCCGACGTGTACGAGCGGATCAGGCAGCGCGCCGCCCGCGAGGAGGAGACCGCCAAGCAGGCCGCCTCCTTCGCCCGCGACCAGCTCGCCAAGTTGTCCGGCGCGAGCGAGGAGGCCGAGCGGGAGCTGGCCGAGCGGCTGGCGGCGCTGCGGCGGCTGGCCGAGACCATCAGCGCCGACCTGGACCTGCTGCGGGCCCGCGAGTCCGACATCCGCCGTGCCGAGCAGGAGCGGGCGGCCGTCGCCGAACGGCAGTCGGTGTTGTCGGCGCTGCGCATGCCCGACGCGGTCCCGACCCTGGCTTCGGCCCGCCGCGCCGCCGCCGAGGCGGTCGAGACGCTGACCGCCGAGGTCGCCACCCTGGAAGCCGACGATCATGAGGCGTACGAGGCGCTGGCCGCCCTGGGCGATCGGGGCGCGCCGCGGGCGGCGCTGGCCGCGCTGGACGCCCGCGAGCGGTTGCACGCCGAGACCAGTCGCGCCCGCGGCGCCGCCGCTTCAGCCGCCGCGCCGCTGGAGGGCCTGGCCGCCGAGGCGGCCGATGCCGAACGAGCGCTCGCCAACGTGGAGGCGCGCCGCGAACGCCTGCGTGACGCCCACGCCGCCGCCCACCTCGTCCAGCGGCTCGCCGTCGGCGAAGCGTGCCCGGTCTGCCGCCACCCGATCATCGAGCTGCCGCGCCACGAGCAGCCCACCGACATGCGCACCGCCGACCGCGCCCTCGCCACCGCCCGCGAACGGGTCCAGCAGGCCAGAGCCGCGCATGCCAAGGCCGAGACGTCGGCGTCGATGCTGGCCACGCAGGCCGCCCGGCTGGAGGCTGAGCTGGCCGCATTGCCCGCCCCCGGCGACCGGGCCGAGCTCGAAGCGCGGCTGGCCGCCATCGCCAAGGCCGACGAGCTCGCCACCGAGGCCCGCAACGCCGTACGCGCCGCCCGCGGCCGGCTGGACCGCGCGCGGAGCGCCGCCGAGCAGGTCGAGCGGCAGGCCGACAGCGCCTGGCGCACGCTGGAGTCCGCCCGCGACCGGCTGCTCGTCTCGGGTGTCCAGGACGACCCGCCGCCGCCCCTGGTCCGCGAGGACCTGCACCGGGCCTGGAGCGAGCTGCTCGGCTGGCGGGACCGGGCCGCACAGGCCGCCCGCGCCGCGCTGGCCGCGCACGACGAGGAGCTCGTCCAGGTCGGTGAGCGGCTCGCCGCCGACCGCCGCAGGCTCGGCGAGCGCCTGGCCGAGCACGGCGTCGTCGCCCCGCGCGAAGCCTCCCCCGACCAGCTGGGCGCCGCCGTCGCCGGGACCGCGGCCCGCGCCGAAAGCGCGCTCGACCGGCTCAAGGAGGACCGCAAGCGGGCCGCCGACCTGGAGAACCAGGTCGCGATGAAGGAGCACGAGGCCAAGGTCGCCCACGAGCTCGCGCTGCGCCTGCGCGCCAACGCCTTCGAGCGCTGGTTGTGCGCCGAAGCCCTCGCCGTGCTGGTCGCCTCGGCCTCCGAGACGCTGCGCGAGCTGTCCGACGGCCAGTACGAGCTGGCGCTCAGCGACAAGACCGGCGACATCGAGGTCATCGACTTCGGCGAGGCCGGGATGCGGCGCAGCGCCCGTACGCTGTCGGGCGGTGAGACCTTCCAGGCCGCGCTTGCACTCGCCCTGGCCCTGTCCGGCGCCGTCGCCAGGGGACTGGACTCCATCTTCCTCGACGAGGGCTTCGGCACCCTGGACCCGGCCACGCTCGACATCGTCGCCACCACGCTCGAACGCCTCGCCGCCGGCCAAGATCGCATGATCGGCGTCGTCACCCACGTTCCCGCGCTGGCCGATCGGGTGCCGGTACGCTTCGAGGTCAGGCGCGACGCCAAGGGTTCCCATGTGCGGAAGGCGGAGGTTCAGTGACGGGCTTCACCGTTGACCCGTGGGACCCCGGCTACGCCGCCGCCCTCGCCGTCGAGGCCCTCTCCGAGCTGGGCGCGACCAGCGCCGAGCTGGTGCTGGACATCGAGCGGTCGGCCGCAGACTGGAAGCCCGTCACGCCCGGCCCTGACGCCGCCGCCCCCGAGACGTTGCTGGTCGCCGACGGCGTCCGGAGGATCGACGCCCGCGTCTGGGTCCACGATCCCGACGCGCCCATGCCCGTTCCCGGGATCGCGGCCTCCTACGCGGCCGGGATCGTGCGGTGCGGCCCGGACGGCGCCGATCTCGCCGAGATCGAGGTCCACCGGGCGTTGATCTCGGCGTTCCCGCAGGCGCCCGAGGTCAAGACCCCGCACGCCACCTACCACCCCAGCAAGGCCGCCGACGGCAGCTTCGAGGAGCTGTCGCTGGCGTTGCAGCGGCAGGTCACGCAGCTGGAGGTGGACCTGGCGGTGCGGCACCGGTCGCAGAGTGACGACCTGCTGCTGGTGGACGGGCCGTTGCGGGGGCGTACGCATCTGCCGCGCACAGTCGGTTACATCAAGACGCACCACACCGCCTACCTGCCGCCGCCGCAGTCCGCGGTGGTCGCCGCGCTCATGCCCGGGCAGCGTACGCCGGTCTTCCTCATGGGCACCAGCTGGCGGCGGCACGCCTGGTACGTACGGCTCCCCGTCCAGTCATCGGCACCCTGGGCGGGTGTGGCCCGCTGCGAGGCCGGCGCCGAGCTGGAGCCGGCCCAGGTCGTCGGGCTGGCCGACGCCGTCACGCTGGCCCTGCCGCCGCTGGCCGGAGTGGACTACAAGGACCCGCGCGCGCCACAGAACCTCGTCCCGATCGGCGGCCTGGAAAAGCTCCTGCGCCACCACCTGGGCGACGCCCGCCTGCTCTACCGCGCGCTGCGCACCGCCGCGGGCGGCTAGGCGCTGACCTATCAGTGGCGGGCGCGGGGGAGCGAGGCGGTCACGATCAGGCCGCCCCCCTCGCGCGGCCGTGCCCTGACGTCGCCGCCGTGCGCGAGCGCCACCGACTGCACGATCGACAGGCCAAGACCCGCGCTCCGCGCGGTGACCACCCGCTCGGCGCCGTGCCGGTGGAAGGGCTTGAACAGCAGCGGGATGTCGTAGGGCGGCACCTCCGGCCCGGTGTTGCTGACCTCCACCTCGACCTTTCCCTCCGACACCGTACGGCTGACCACCCGCACCCACCCGGTGCCGTCGTCGACGTTGTACCGGATGCCGTTCTCGACCAGGTTGTGCACCAGCCGTTCGAGCAGCAACGCGTCCCCGGTGGTCGGCGCCTGCGCGGTCACCTCGTACACGGTGATCTTGGCCTCGGCGGCGTCCCCTTCGGTCTGCCTGACCACGTGCGTCACCACGTCGGCCAGGTCCACCGGCGACCGGTCCGCGATCTCCTGCTCGGACCTGGCCAGCAGCAGCAACCCGGAGATGAGCCGCTCGTGGCGGGCGTTGATCTCCAGCAGGCTCTCGCCCAGCTCCTTGACGTCAGCCGAGGCCGTACGGCGGTGCATGGCCAGCTCGACCAGCGCCCGGTTGAGCGTCAGCGGCGTGCGCAGCTCGTGCGAGGCGTTCGCCACGAACCTGCGCTGCCCGTCGAAGGAGTCGTCCAGCCGTTCCACCATGGTGTCGAACGTGTCGGCCAGCGTCTTGACCTCATCCTCCGGCCCTTCGAGACCGATCCGCTGATGCAGGCCGCGCTCGGCCATGGGCTCGGCGGCGATCTTGCGGGCCGTGTCGGTGACCCGGTGCAGTGGCGCCAGCACCCGCCCCGCTACCACCCAGCCGAGCCCGACGGCCGCGCCGCCGACCACGATCAGCGCGATCGCGCCCTGCGTGAGGAGCGACGTGATGGCGGCGCTGCGCAGCTCCAGCTCCTGCTGGCGCAGCCACTCGATCGCGGCCTGGCCCTCCATCAGGACGCCGTCCTTCATGAAGAACAGGTTCTTGACCTTGCCGGGCTCCGGCGCGTACCGGCTCTCGAACGTCTGCGTCAGTTGCTGGTTGAACAGCAAATAGGTGACGCCGAGCAAGGTCAGCCCGGCGAGAAAGAAGACGGCGCCGTACACGAGCGTGAGTCGCAGTCGCAACGTGGGCTGCAGGCGCGGGATTCTCATGCGATCCGGTACCCCACCCCCGGCACGGTCTCCACGACCGGCGGGTCGGCGAGCTTGCGGCGCAGCTTGAGAATGGTGAGCCGGACGGCCCCCGTGAACGGGTCGGCGTGCTCGTCCCACGCCTTCTCCAGCAGCTGCTCGGCCGAGACCACGGTGCCGTTGGCCCGCATCAGCTCGGCCAGCACCGCGAACTCCTTCTTCGACAGCGGCACGAACCGCCCGTTCCTGAACACCTCCCTGCGCGCCGGGTCCAGCGTGATCCCGGCCCGGCGCAGCACCGGCGGCACGGCCGGCCGCGAGCGCCGCCCCAGGGCCAGGACGCGGGCGGCCAGCTCGGGGAACGCGAACGGCTTCGACAGGTAGTCGTCGGCCCCGATGGACAGCCCCGTCACCCGGTCGTCGAGCTGCGCGGCCGCCGTCAGCATCAGCACCCGCGCGTCGGACTCCGAGGCGACCAGTTCCCTGCACACCTCGTCGCCGTGGACCCGCGGCAGATCGCGGTCCAGCACGACCACGTCGTAGTCGTTGACCGCGATCCGTTCCAGCGCCGCCTCGCCGTCGTGAGCCAGATCGACCGCGTGGGTCTCCTCGCGCAGCCACTCGGCAATCGCGTCGGCGAGCATCCGCTCGTCCTCTACCACCAGCACCCGCATGGCGTAGCTCAGGCCCCTCTCTCTGCTTTCAGAGCCGAGTGTGACCTACGGGGCGTTTGCTCCAAATAAGTCAGCTGCGGAAACGCGGAGGAAACGGCGGGCCGTATTGCATCTCCCCTCGACGACGTTGATTCGACGGAGGAGATCATCTATGCGAGCACGAGCTCTCATAACTCTGGCCGCCGCCACCATGCTGCTGGCGGGCTGCGGAGGCGCCGCCGCCGGCGGCTCCGACGTGGCCTCGGTCACCGGCACCGGCAATCAGGCCGGGGCCAGCGCCAAGCCGAGCGAGGACCCGCACGAGAGGGCGCTCAAGTACGCCCAGTGCATGCGCGAGAACGGCATCGACATGCCGGACCCCGAGCCGGGCAAGGGCGTCATGCTGCGGCTCGACAAGAACACCCCCAGGGAGACGATGCAGAAGGCCCAGGAGGCCTGCAAGCAGTACGCCCCGAGCGGTCAGAAGGCGGGCGGGGGTGACCCCAAGCGGGCCGAGGCCCTGCGCAAGGTCGCGCAGTGCATGCGGGACAACGGCGTCGAGAAGTACCCGGACCCCGAGGGCGGCATGATGCGCATCACCGGCGACGTCGGCCAGGACCCCGACTTCAAGTCCGCCAAGGAGAAGTGCCAGGAGCAGATGGCTGAGGCCGGTATGGGAGGAATGTGATGGGAATGGCCACCCTTGACGGGAAGGCGGAGCCCGATGCGATGCCCTCCCGCCCGCGCCGCCGTCGCGGGCGGGGCAAGGTGGTCGCCGGACTGTTCATCGTGCTGGCCGCAGCGGGCGGCGGGTTCGTGGCGATCAACAGCGCGGGCCTGCTGGAGGGCGCCTCGGGCCCGACCCAGTCGGCCAAGGCCCTGCCCCCGGCCACCGCCACGGTGGCCAGGCAGACGCTGAACGACACCATGGACGCCGATGGCGAGCTCGGCTACGGACCGGTCACCACGGCGGTGACCAGGAAGCCCGGCACCATCACCTGGCTGCCCGAGAGCGGTCAGCAGATCACCCGCGGCAAGTCGATGTACCGGCTGGACAACGACCCCGTCACGCTCATGTACGGCGACACGCCCGCCTACCGCGACCTCAAGATCGGCGCGGAGGGCAACGACGTGGAGAACCTGGAGCGCAACCTCAGCAAGCTGGGCTACGACGGCTTCACGGTCGACGACGAGTACACCTACGACACCGCCGAGGCCGTCATGGAATGGCAGGAAGACCGTGGCCTGGACGAGACCGGCGTGGTCGAGCTGGGCCGCGTCGTCTTCGCGCCGGGCAAGGTACGCGTGGAGAGCGTCGAGTCCGAGGAGGGCCAGCCGGCCCAGCCCGGCCAGAAGGTCCTGACGTACACGGGCACGTCCAAGGTCGTCACCGTCGAGCTGGAGGCCGAGGACCAGCGGATGGCCAAGAAGGGGGCCAAGGTCGAGGTCACGCTGCCCGACGGCAAGGACGTGAACGGCAAGGTCACCGAGGTCGCCACGGTCATCGTGCCGGGCGAGAGCCAGAACGCCGACCCCGAGACCCGGGTCGAGGCGCTGGTCTCGATCGGCAATGCCAAGGCCGCCAAGGGGCTCGACAAGGCGTCGGTGGACGTGACGTTCACCGCCTCCCAGCGCAAGAACGTGCTGACCGTGCCGGTCGCGGCGCTCGTGGCGCTGCGGGAGGGCGGCTTCGGCCTGGAGGTGATCGAGGGCGGCACGTCGAGGTACATCGCCGTCGAGACGGGGCTGTTCGCCGGCGGGCGGGTCGAGGTCGAGGGCGACGGGCTCACCGAGGGCATGACCGTGGGGATGCCGAAGTGACGTACCCCATGATCTCTCTGACGGATGTGTCCAAGTCCTACCCCGGCGGGGTGACGGCGCTGAACTCGGTGTCGCTGCGCATCGAGCACGGTGAGCTCGTCGCCATCGCCGGCCCGTCGGGGTCGGGGAAGTCGACCATGCTCAACGTCGTCGGCACCCTCGACCGGCCGTCCTCGGGAACCATCCACATCGACGGCTACGACGTGTCGAAACTGTCCGACGGCCAGCTCTCGGCGCTGCGCGCCACCACGATCGGTTTCATCTTCCAGCACTTCCACCTCGCCGCGAAGATCCCCGCGCTGGACAACGTGGCCGACGGCCTCATCTACACCGGCATGAGCAGGTCCGAGCGGCGCCGCCGGGCGGCCGCCGCGCTCGAACGGGTCGGTCTCGGGCACCGGATGGACCACGAGCCGCACGAGTTGTCCGGTGGCGAGCGGCAGCGCGTGGCCATCGCCAGGGCCGTGGCGGGCGAGCCGCCGCTGGTGCTGGCCGACGAGCCGACCGGGGCTCTGGACTCGGTGTCCGGCACGGGGGTGATGGAGTTGCTGCACGAGTTGAACGCCTCCGGCACCACCATCGTGATCATCACGCACGATCGGGAGATCGCCGCCAGCCTGCCCCGGCAGGTGCGGATGCGGGACGGCGAGATCATCGCGGACAGCGCGGTGCCGGACATGCCGGACTCGGGCACGTCCGACATAGTGCCGGACTCGGGCACATCGAACGCGGTGCCGGACTCGGGCACATCGGATATGGCCGAATCAGGGGTGGCGTGATGGCCGTCGTCGAGGTGAAACGGCCCAAACTGGCCCCGGCCGGCATGCGGCTGGGCGACGTCATGCGGGTCGGCGCGGTGGGCCTGCGGACGCGCCCCCTGCGGGCGTTCCTGTCCGCGCTCGGCATCGCCATCGGCATCGCGGCCATGGTGGGCGTGGTCGGGCTCTCGTCCTCCTCGGGCGCCGAGCTCGACCGCACGCTCTCCGCCCTCGGCACCAACCTGCTCACCGTCGCCTCGGGCACCACGCTCACGGGCGAGGCGGCGCAGATGCCGAAGGACGCCGAGGCGATGATCGAGCGCATCGGGCCCGTGGAGGCCGCCTCCGCGGTGGCGAAGATCTCCGCGGCCAAGGTCTACCGGTCCGAGCAGATTCCCGAGGCCCAGACCGGTGGCATCGCCACGTACGCGGCCCGCCTCGACCTGCCCGCCACCGTCGGCGCGACGCTGCGCAGCGGGACCTGGCTCAACCAGGCCACCGAACGCTATCCGGCGGCCGTGCTCGGCTCGGCCGCCGCCCAGAGGCTCGGCATCGGCGCGGTCAGCCAGGACACGCAGGTCGTCGTCGGCGGCCAGCGCTTCTCCGTCGTCGGCGTGCTGAACCCGGTCGCGCTCGCCACGGACCTGGACAGTGGCGTCATGGTGGGCTGGCCGGTGGCCGAGGAACGGCTGGACTTCGACGGGCACCCGACCACGCTCTACACCCGCTCGGAGGAGGCCAAGCTGGAGGCGGTACGCCAGGTCCTGGCCGGCACCGCCAACCCGGAGGCGCCGAACGAGGTGGACGTCTCCCGCCCGTCCGACGCGCTGGCCGCCAAGCAGGCGACCAGTCAGGCGTTCGCCAACCTCCTGCTGGGCGTGGGCGCGGTGGCCCTGCTCGTGGGCGGTGTGGGCGTGGCCAACACCATGGTCATCTCGGTGCTGGAACGCCGCTCGGAGATCGGGCTGCGCCGCTCGCTCGGGGCGACCCGCGGTCAGATCCGCACCCAGTTCCTGGCCGAGTCGCTGCTGCTGTCGGCGATGGGCGGAGCGGGCGGTGTGCTCCTGGGCACCGCCGTCACCATGGGGTACGCGCTCTACAGCGGGTGGCCCTCCGTGGTCCCGGCCTGGGCCACGGTCGGCGGGCTCGCCGCGACGCTGGCCATCGGCGCCATGGCCGGCCTCTACCCGGCGATCCGCGCCTCCCGCCTGTCCCCGACGGAGGCACTCTCCACGCCGTGACCCCCGCCCACCCGGGCACGCTCGGCCCTCGCCCGCCGCCCGGGCGCGGGCCGGCGTCCTATTCCGGCTGGAGGAGCTGGGCGGCCAGGGTCCCGTGGACCCACTCCTCCCACTGCTCGGGCCTCCAGCCGCGCTCCTCGACGAACTGCAGGTAGACCTCGGGACTGAGCAGCGTGTAGAGCACGTCGGCCGCGAACTCGGCCGAGACGCCAGCCCATGCTCCCGGCTTGGCCATGAGCGCGTCGGCCGCGGCCCGCTGCACCGTGTAGCGGGATCGATGTCGTACGACCAGAGCGCCCCCACCTCGGGGTCCATCGCCGCGGCCGTGCTCAGCACCTTCATGATCGGCGGCCATCGCCGCGTGGAACCACGGCCGGTCCATGGTCGCCACCGGCTCGTCGTCCCCGGCGATCGTGACGTCCACCAGCTCCTTCAGCGGCGAGCGTTTGTTGCCGAAGACGAAATAGATCGTCTGCACGGCCACGCCCGCTTTGTTCGCAATGTCCTGCAGGTTCGTGGTGCCGTACCCGTCGCGCACGAACAACTCCCGGCCGCCTGCAGGATCCGCCTGCGCGTCTCCCTGGCCTTCTGCGTGAGTTTGCCGACCCTCTTGACCACCCGCTTCACCGCCGACCCCGCCGCCACCGAAAAGGTGCTCGCCGCGCGGGCCGCCCTCATCGCCGTGCTCCGCGCCAAGATCTCCGGACCCTCGGAGGCCAAGCTGATCCGGATCGACGAACGGACCTGGGTCGACATCTAGCGCTGGGAATCCCCGGCCGACCTGGAGGCCGCGGCCGAGCTGGTCGACGAACGCTAGGTTCGCCGGGCCTGGCCCGGTGTCACCTGGCGCCGCCCCTGAGCTTGGCGATCAGTCCCAGGTCGTCCACGCAGTGTCCGAGGCCGAGCGCCACGGACTCCAGAGGCCGCTCCGCCCGGCGCACCGGCATGCACAAGGCGGTACGCATCCGCCGGCACAGCCCTCGCAGCAGTGCGCCACCCCCCACCAGCACCGCACCCCGTTCCCCGAGGTCGGCCACCAGTTCCGCCGGGCAGTCCTCCACGATCCCGACCGCCGCCCGCTCGATGGTCTCGACCGGCTGCCTGGTCGCCTCATAGATCAGTTGCACCGGGAGCGCCGCCGTGCGCTCCCTGCCGGTCTCCGCGTCCCTGCCGTGGACCAGCACCTGCCGGTCCAGAGGCTTCCACTCGGAGCCCGCGCGCCGCTTCGCCGCCTCCGCCTCGCCCTCGTCGATCAGCAGTCCGTGCTCGCGCTCGACCAGGCGGGCGATCGACCTGCTCATGGCATGGCCGCCGCCCGGGACCGTGCCAGAGGCGACCACGGCCCCGTAAGACAGCACCGCGATCCTGGCCGCGTCGCGCCCGATGTCGATGACCATCCACCCGGCGCAGTCCTTGACCGGCACGCCCGCGCCGAGCGCGGCCGCCAGCGCGTGCGGGATCAGCAGGATGTCCCGCGCCTCCGCCTCGAACGCCAGGTCCCGCAGTGCCGCCCGGTCGATCCGCGTGCACCCGTCGGGCAGCGCCAGGACCACACGGGGCCGGGCGAACGGATGCCCGTGCACTTTACGGACGAAATACCGGATCAGACGCCGGGTGAGCTCACCGTCGGCAGGCAGTCCGTCGCTGATCGGCCAGCACGTCTCGCCGAGGACGTCGACGGCCGCCGCGCCGTACCCGAGGACCTTGCCCGTCTCGGCGTGGCGTGCGACGGCCGAGGGCTCGTCCAGCACGATGCCCTTGCCCTTGACGTAGATCCGGGTGGACGCGGCCCCGAGATCCATCGCCAGGTCATGGCCGAGGACGCTCATTGCCGCTCCGGGGGGTTGGCTATCATGTCGCTTCTGCTTCCCCGGTGCGTACCAACGCAATACCAGGAACGGTTCGTCTTTGCCCAAGGCACGGCCTCAGCCCCGGTTTCGCGCCATAACCGCCGCCGTGCGAAGCTGTGATTGTCCCCAACACCATGGAGGTCCTCATGGCGGATACACCGGAGCCGGAAAACAGCGAAACTCCCGAGGACGAGATGAAGCGCAAGTTCCGCGAGGCGCTGGAGCGCAAGCGCAACCAGCACGCGGGCTCGGGCGAAGGTGGCAGGGGCGGTGACCCATCGAAGATCCACGGGGCGCACGGTCCGGCTGCGAGTAAAAGATCGTTCAGGCGCAAGAGCGGCGGCTGAGGCTGGGATTGCGAGGGGGTACGGCATGCCGTACCCCCTCTTTCTATGCCCGCGAACGCCAACCTCTGCCCGATTCGTCCCTTTACAGCCCTAGGTAGATCTTTCTGCAGATTCATGATGATTTGTTTGCGCGTGTCCGGAATACGTGGTTAAAGTGTGGGCCATTACCTAGCCGAATCCCGATAGATCGGGAACCGGGGACCCAACCCCTGGGGTGAATCCGGCCACGTGCCGGTAGGGCATCTCCACCGCCCGAACCCGTCAGCTAACCCGGTAGGCGTGATGGAGAGGACACCGCATTGATGTACGTACCCCCAGACAGCGTCGTGCCGGCCTCCGGTTGATCGGCCCTTTTCCCAGGCTCTTTTCGCGCTCCGCGTAGTAACCCCCGTTCGGCGTTCTGCCTTGCTACGCCCTTTTTTGGGAGCGCGTGTCCCTGACCCCTCGCAAAGGACCTCACTGCCCCATGTCTGCACGTTTTGGCCTGCGTTCCTGCGCCCTGTTCGCCACCTCCGCCACCACCGTTGTGGCCATCGCCTGCACGGCGGCCCACGCCGATTCCGACACCGAAGAGAAGATCCTGCTCAAGGGCTCTACCACGGCGTCCTATTACTGGGACGACGGATCCGGCCGCAACGGTGACACGGGCATGCCCGCCAGCGGCAAGCCCATGCAGAAAGGCCTGGCCGCCAGTCCGAGCTGGCCGCTGCTGACCGAGGGATATGTGGTCTACAAGGGCAAGAAGCTCCCCTTCTTCGTCGGTGACCGCGGCCCGGGCGTGCCTTCCAACCGTGGCATCATGCTCGACTTGGACGCCAAGACCTTCGCGGAGCTGACTGGCGGCAGGTTCAACCCCAATTCGCTCAGCGTGGACGGCGTCGGCGGCCAGGGTCACATCAAGATCGACTACGTCATCACCAAGTGGGGAGACGGCGTCGGCAAGAAGAACTACCCGGTCCCCTTCTCCACCGGCGCCTGGGGCAGGAAGGACACCAACCCGGCCAAGCCTCCGAAGGTCGTGGCCGAGGAGGAGCCTGCCGAGGTCAAGACCCCCGAGGCCAAGTCCGCCGAGGTCGAGCCCGCTGAGGAGCCCGCCGGCGGCAAGGCGGTGGCGGCTCCGGTTGGGCACCCCGTCACGCCCAAGACCGAGGCGGAGGAGTCGAGCGCCGTGAGCGGCGTCCTCCTCACGGGCGCCCTGGCCATGGCCGGGGGCGGCGTGGTGCTCGGCCACAAGCGCCTGCGCAGGCTTATCAAGCGCTGACTTTACGAGACGGAGACCAGAATGTCATTCTGGTCTCCGTGACCATGCGCGCAGCCGTCAACGGCATCGACATCGCCTACGAGACCTTCGGCTCACCGGCAGGACGACCCCTGCTCCTCATCATGGGGCTCGGCGCCCAGCTCATCCACTGGGACGAGGGGCTCTGCCGGCTCCTGGCGGAGCAGGGACACCACGTCGTACGGTTCGACAACCGCGACGCGGGCCTGTCCACGCACTTCCACGACCAGGGTGTCCCCCCAGCGGGGACGCCTGCGCCATACCTGCTCGACGACCTGGCCGACGACGCCGCCGGCCTCATGGAGGCACTCGGCTGGCCCGCCGCCCATGTGGTCGGCGCGTCGATGGGCGGGATGATCGCCCAGGCCCTGGCCATCCGGCATCCCGGACGGGTGCTGACCCTGACCTCGATCATGTCGACGCCGGGCCCCGAGGTCGCCCCGCCGACCGCGGCGGCGGCCGAGGTGCTGATGGCCACGCCGCCGGCCGACCGTGACGGCGTGCTGGAGCAGGCGCTGCGCACCTGGTCCGTCATCGGCTCGCCCGGCTACGACCTGGACCGCGAGCGGATCATCGCGATGGCCGGGATGGCCTACGACCGGTGCTTCGATCCTGCGGGCACGGCCAGGCAACTGGCCGCCATCATGGCCTCGGGCGGCCGGACGGAGCTGCTCGCCCAGGTGAAGGTGCGCACGCTGGTCCTGCACGGCGAGGCGGACCAGCTCATCCCCGTGGCGGGCGGCCAGGCCACGGCGGCGGCCATCCCCGGCGCCAGGCTGGTGACCTATCCCGGCATGGGCCACGACCTGCCACGCCCCCTCTGGCCCGACATCGTCACCGAGATCACCAAGCTCACCAGCGCCTGAACGCCCGGCGGCGGCCCGCACCGGCCTGCGTGCCGCTCAGGCCGACTTCTCGCGGCACCGGAGTATCTCGGTGATGTTCCGCTCGGCCCACTCGGCCACCGCTGCGATCGGTTCGTGCAGCGAGCGCCCGAGCTCCGTCAGTGTGTACTCGACCCGCGGTGGCACCTCGGCGAACACCTCCCGCGTGACGAGCCCGTCCTGCTCCATGGCCCGCAACGTCTGCGTCAGCACCTTGGGTGTGACCCCACCGATCTGTGCCCGCAGCTGGGTGAACCGCATCGGCCCGCCGATGAGGCTGAGCACGACCAGCACCGACCATTTGTCGCCGATCCGATCCAGAACCACCCGAGTCGGGCAATTCATATCGAAGACATTGCCGGTATCCATAAGGTACTTATAGCACGATGAAGTAACCAGTATCCAATGGATACTCTTGCTGCCATGAAGATCCTTCTCTTTGGCGCGACCGGCATGATCGGCCAGCGTATCGCCGCAGAGCTCACCGACCGCGGGCACGAGGTGACCGGCGTCAGCCGCTCGGGTCCCGTCAAGGGCGACGTTCACGACTCCGCCACTCTGGCCAAGGGCTATGACGCCGTCGTCTCCGCTATCAGCCCCCCGCGCGACGGCACCGAGCCGGAACCGCCCTTCGTCGCCGCCTATCGCGCGCTGATCGACGGCGTGCGCGTGGCCGGCGTGCGCCGCCTGATCGCCGTCGGCGGCGCCGGCAGCCTCCAGGTCGCTCCCGGGGTCGACCTGGTCGACACGCCCGAGTTCCCGGAGATCTACAAGAAAGAGGCACTGGCCGCGCGTGCCGTGCTGCGCCTCTTCCGCGAGGTGGAGGACCTGGACTGGACGTACATCTCGCCGGCCGCCGAGATCGCGCCCGGCGAGCGCACCGGGGTCTACCGCATCGGCGGCGATCAGCTGCTGGTGGACGCGGAGGGCCGCAGCTTCATCTCCGCCGAGGACTACGCGGTCGCTGTCGCGGACGAGCTGGAGAACGGCGCACATCCGCGCCGGCGCATCACGGTGGCCTACTGAACGAAGGCGTACTGAGCAGAGGCGTACTGAACGCCGGCCTACTGAGCGGCGTCCTCCGGCAGCAGCGCCTTCTCGTCGGGCTTGTGGACGAGCACGTTGTCCACATACGACTTCACGGCCGCCTCCAGCCCGACGTCGGCGCCCGCCTGCTCCGACAGATACCAGCGGTGGTCCAGAATCTCGTGGAACAGCTGCGCGGGCTCCAGCTTCCCGCGCAGCCTCGCGGGAATGGCCTCGACCGTCGGCTGGAACACCTCCGCCAGCCACTTGTGCGCCACGATGGCCTCGTCCTCGTGCCGCAGCCCCTTGGCCACCCGGAACCCGTCGAGGTCGTTGAGCAGCCGCCGCGCCTGGTTCTCCTCCACGTCGAGTCCGGTCAGCCGGAGCAACCGCCGCTGGTGGTGTCCGGCGTCGACGACCTTGGGCCGCACGATGAGCCGCCCGGTGCCGACCTTGCGCCGCACCATCATCTCGGCCACGTCGAAGCCCAGCAGGTTGAGCCGCCTGATCCGCTGCTCCACGCGGTGCCAGTCCACCTCCTCGATGATCTCGCTCTCGTTGATCTCGTCCCAGAGGCGGTGGTACCGGGTGACGACGTCCTCGGCGGTCTCCATGGGGTCGATGGACGGGTGCAGCAGCCCACCCGCCTCCAGGTCGAGCATCTCGCCGAAGATGTTGGTGTGCGCCGCGTCGATGTCGGCCAGCCGCTGGCCGTTGCTGATCATCGGGTGCATCTCGCCGGTCTCGGCGTCCACCAGGTACGCCGCGAACGCCCCCGCGTCTCTGCGGAACAACGTGTTGGACAGCGAGCAGTCGCCCCAGTAGAAGCCGTTCAGGTGCAGCCGCACCAGGAGCACGGCCAGGGCGTCGAGCAGCCGGGTGAGCGTGTCGGGGCGTAGCGTGCCCGACATGACGGCGCGGTAGGGCAGCGAGAACTGCAGGTGTCTGGTGATCAGCGCAGCGTCCAGGTCGTGCTCGCGGCCGGTGACGTACGCGACCGGCTCCACGGCCGGTGCGTCGAGCCGGGCCAGGTCCCACAACAACTGGTATTCGCGCTTGGCGTAGCGCTCACTGATCTCCTTGATCGCGTACACCTTGCCCGAGAGCCGGGCGAAGCGCACCACGTGCCGCGAGATGCCGCGCGGGAGATCGACGAGATGGTGCTGTGGCCAGTCAGCGAGTGGAACGTCCCAGGGGAGGCGAATAAGGTCGGGGTCACCGAGCGCGCCAGTCATCTGCAGGGGCATTTGCTCAGGATAAGGTGCACCGGTGGACGAGTTTCTCAAGTGGTACTTTTCCGACCGTCCCGTCGTCGCCAGCTTCCTGGGAGCCGACGGCTACGATCACACCCTCGGCGATTTCACCGCCTCTGCCTGGACCGCCCGCGAGAAGGAAGAGGTCCGCTGGCTCGAGCGCCTGTCGGCGACCGAGGCCGCCTCGCCCGACGACGCGATCGACAGAGATCTTGTCCTCTCGCAGCTGAGAGGCTCCATCGCGCTGGCGTCCTGGCCCGAGTGGCGCCGCGACCCCGCCGCCTACCTCTCGTCGATCTTCGGCTCCATGTACACGCCGTTCCAGCGGCGCCTCAGGCCCGAGCCCGAGCTGGTGTCGGCCGCGATCTCCCGGTTAGCGGAGGTTCCCGGCGTGCTGGCGGCCTGCCGGGCGAACCTCGACCCCGACCTGGCGGCCCCGCTGCTGATCCAGCGGGGTCTTGGCCAGGCCCGCACCGGTCGCAACTTCCTCACCAGGACGATCCCGGGCATGGTCGAGGACCCCGAGCTGCGGGCCAAGCTGGCGACCGCCGCCGAGCCGGCCGCCGAGGCGTTCGACCGGCTTGTCACGTTCCTCGAGTCCTTCCAGTGCGGCGGCACCTGGCGGATGGGGGAGCGGCTCTACTCCACGCTGCTGCGCGAGCGCGAGCTCCTCGGGTACGGCGCCGCCGAGCTGCACGACAAGGGCAAGAGCGCGTGGGCCGAGCTGGACGCCAGGATGCGGGAGGTGGCGGTCCGGGTCAACGGGAGCGAGGACTGGCGGGCCGCGATGGAGACCCTCATGGACGACCACCCGCCGACCTTGGCGGATATGCGGGCCGAGTACGAGGCAGAGACCCGGCGGGCACGGGAGTTCGTCAAGGAGCGGGACCTGGTCACGTTCGCCGACGGCGAGGAGTGCCACGTGCTGCCGTCCGCCGAGTACACCCGGCCGATCCTGGCCGTCGCCCACTACCTCGCGCCGCCGCCGCTGGCCAGTTCACGGACCGGCGTGTTCTTCGTGCCGTACACGCCTGACGACTTCACCCCCGAGCAGGTGCGCCAGCGCCTGCGCACGAACTCGCGGGCCCAGATGCCGTCGATCGCCGTCCACGAGGCGTACCCGGGGCACCACTGGCACCTGTCGTACATGGCGGGCAACCCGCGCACGGTCAGGAAGGTCTTCCGCACGGCGTACTTCACCGAGGGCTGGGCCCTCTACGTCGAGAAGCTCCTGCACGAGCAGGGCTACTTCGACACCCCCGCCACCGAGCTGGCGCACCTGGACTGCCGGATCTTCCGCGCCGCGAGGATCGTCGTGGACACGGCGCTGCACTGTGAGGACATGTCGATCGAAGAAGCCGAGACGTTCATGGCCACGAAGGCGTCGCTCTCGCCCGGCACCGCCCAGGGCGAGGTGAACCGCTACTGCGCGTGGCCCACGCAGGCGCCCTCCTACCTCACCGGCGCCATCGAGATCGACCGCATCCGGGCGTCGTTCCAGGGCACGCTGAAGGAGTTCCACGACAAGATCGCGGGATCCGGCGGCCTGCCGCTGGGCCTGGCCGAGCAGGCGGCCCTGGCTTAGCGCCGGGGGAATTCGGGCGGGTTGAGTGCGCGGTCCACCACGGCGGCGAGCTGCTCCTCCGTCAGGATCGTCGGCTCGCCGATGCTGAGGCCGCGGACGTAGACCTCGCAGAGCCACTCGAGCAGCAGGGTGGCCTCGAACGCCTGCTCCAGCGTCGCCCCGATGGTCACCCCTCCGTGGTTGGCCATCAGGGCGGCCCGCTTGCCCTCCAATGCCGCCCGCACGTTGGCGGCCAGCTCCGGCGTGCCATAGGTGGCGTACTCGGCGACCTTGACCACGCCGCCCAGCAGCAGCGCGTTGTAGTGCACCGGCGGCAGCTCGGTCATCGTGGTCGCCACGACGGTGCCGAACACCGAGTGCGTGTGCACGATGGCCTGCGCGTCGGTGGTCTCGTAGACGGCCAGATGCATGGGCGTCTCGCTCGACGGTTGCAGCTCGCCTTCCACCAGATAGCCCTCGACGTCCACGATGGGGCACATCTCCGGGGTGAGCCGGTCCAGCGCGGCCCCCGACGGGGTTACCGCGACCAGGTCGCCCTGACGCACGCTCAGGTTGCCGGAGGTGCCGATGACCAGGCCGAGCTCGACGGCGCGCCGCCCGTACTCGCACAGCTGCTCGCGGAGGCTCATACGCTCGCAATGTAGTCGGTCGTCCGATATACAGCAATCAAAGGCGGATCACAGCCGGTCGAGTGCCTGCAGCATGAGCCGCTCGAGGTCGACGCGGGTCAGCCGGCCCGGGTAGAGCAGCAGGTGCAGACTGAGGCCGTCGACCAGGGCGAGCAGGTGCTCGGTCAGGTCGTCGAGGTTGTCGTCCGCCCGCAGCTCGCCTGCCGCGCGCGCCTGGCCCAGCAGCTCGCGTACGGCGGCCCGCAGCTCGGCCGCCTCCGCCCGCTGCACCTCGGCCAGCCGCTCCGAGGCCAGGCTCCGGCTCCAGAAGCTGACCTCCAGCCGGGACTCCTGGGTGCGGTCGGCGTCCAGCGGCAGGTTGTCCAGCAGCAGCTCGCGCAGGGCCGCCAGCCCCTTCACGCCCGCCACCTTGCGCGTCAGCCGCGCCCTTATACGCTCGTGCGACTCGCGCAGCGCCGACAGCAGGATCTCGTCCTTGTCGGCGAAGTAGTGGGCGAGCACCCCGTTGGAGTAGCCGGCCTCCTTGGCGATGGCCCTGGTGGTGGCGGCGTCGATGCCGTCCCTGACGATCACCCGGCGCGCCGCCGACAACAGCTCGCGCCTGCGCTCGTCATGATCGACGATCTTCGGCATCGGTCGCCTCCATTGACTTTTTATTCGGACGTCTGTCTATTTAGACTATGACCGTCGCCACCGTCGGCGTCCACATCGCCGACATCCTCGCCAGGCCCATCGATCACATTCCCGAGGGCCAGGACACCGTACTGGTCGACCAGATCCGCCTCACCGCCGCGGGCGCCGCCGCCGGCACGGCGGTCGATCTGGTCAAGCTGGGCAACGACGTGGTCACGATGGGCGCCATCGGTGACGACGAGCTCGGCGACTTCCTGCTGATGGTGCTGGCCAAGCGGGGGGTGGACACCTCGTGCCTGGCCCGCAGGGAAGGCGAGCAGACGGCCGCCTCGATCCTGCCCATCAGGCCCGACGGCGGACGGCCCAGCTTCCACGTGCCCGGCGCGAACCTCTCCGTGACGTATGCCGACCTGGACGTCAGCGTGCTGCGCGGCGCGCGGGCGATCCACCTGGGCGGCATGGACGTCACGTTCGGCTTGGGGGACCCGGCCTTCTTCGCGCTCCTGGACGAGGTACGGGCAGCCGGGACCATCGTCACCATGGACGTCCTGTCGGAGATGGCCGACTTACTGGGGATGGCCCGCGCCTTCCTCCCGCACGTGGACTACGTCCTGCCGAACGAGTCCCAGGCCCTCCTCATGACCGGGGCCACGGACCTCGAGACCGCGGCCGCGACCCTGCTGGCCGACGGACCGCGCGGCGTCCTCGTCACTCTCGGCGAGGAAGGCAGCCTCGTGGTCACCGCCGGGGGATCCGAACGGGTGCCCGCCCTCAAGACGGACGTGGTGGACACGACCGGCTGCGGCGACGCGTACTGCGCGGGTTTCCTCACCGGCCTCCTCCACGACCAGGACGTTCTGACGGCCGCACGATGGGGCACGGCCGCCGCCGCCCGCGTCGCCACCGGCCTCGGCTCGGACGCCGGCCTCACCGACCTCGACTCGACCCTAGGGATGCTCACGTGAACGACGCCGAACTCCGCCAGCGCGCCGCGAAGGTCGTGCCCGGCGGCATGTACGGGCACCTCAACGCCGCCCTCTTCGCCCCCGGCTTCCCGCAGTTCTTCGAGCGCGGCGAAGGATGCCGCCAGTGGGACGTGAACGGCCGCGAGTACATCGACTTCATGTGCAGCTGGGGACCCATCGTGCTCGGGCACCGGCATCCGCGCGTGGAGGAGGCCGCCGCCCGCCAGGCCGCGCTCGGCGACTGCCTCAACGGCCCCGGTCCGATCATGGTGGAGCTGGCCGAGCTGCTGGTGGACACCGTCCCCAGCGCCGACTGGGCGATGTTCTCCAAGAACGGCACGGACGCCACCACGCAGGCGTTGATGGTCGCCAGGGCCGCGACCGGGCGCACCAAGGTCCTGATGGCCCACGGCGCCTACCACGGCGCCGACCCCTGGTGCACGCCCTCCCTGGCGGGCACGACGCCGAACGAGCGGGCCGACCTGGTCGAGTTCACCTACAACTCGCTGGAGTCGCTGGAGGCCGCGGCGGCCACCGTGGAGGGGGACGTGGCGGCGATCATCGTGACGCCGTTCAAGCACGACGCGTTCGAGGACCAGGAACTGGTCGAGCCGGCCTTCGCCCGCGGCGCCCGCGCCCTGGCCGACCGGCTGGGGGCGGCGCTGGTGATCGACGACGTGCGCGCCGGCTTCCGCATCGACCTGCGAGGCTCGTGGGAGCCCTATGGGGTGCGGCCCGACCTGACGGCCTGGTCCAAGGCCATGGCGAACGGCTACCCGATCGCCGCCGTCACCGGCACCGACGCGCTGCGCGGGCCCGCGCAGACGTTGTATTCGACCGGCTCGTTCTGGTTCTCGGCGGTCGCGATGGCGGCGGCCAAGGCCACCATCGAGACCCTGCGCGACACGGACGGCATCGCCGCCATGGAGCGCGCCGGCACGCTCCTGCGCGAGGGCCTGAACGACCAGGCCAAGTCCCACGGCTTCGTGGTGAACCAGACCGGGCCGGTCACGATCCCGTGGCTGAGCTTCGACGGCGACGCGGACCTGTCCGTGGCCATGTACTGGAGCGACGCCTGCCTGCGGCACGGGGTGTATCTGCACCCGTGGCACAACTGGTTCATGTCGGCCGCGCACACGGACGACGACGTCGCCAAGGCGTTGGAGGGCACCGACCAGGCCTTCGCCGAGACTCGGGCACACTTCGGCTGAGGCCGGGCCTGACGTGCCGTCGGCTCTTGCCCTCTTCGCCCAGGTAGACGATGCTGTCGTCTACCTCCAGGTCACGGCCATGCCGCCCGCGGTCACGGCGAGGTCACGGCTCCATCTCGGACCTTGACGCAGGCCAGCGGCCGTTCGTACCTTTCGGGCAAACGTTTAGGAAACTTTCCTAATTCGGGAGCCTTCATGACCCACCCGGGCGAAATCACGCGACGCCAACTGCTCCGCCGCATCGGCATGACCGCGTTCGTGGCCGGCCCCGGCGCGGGCCTGCTGAGCGCCTGCGCCACCGCCGGCACGGGCAGCGATCCCACGGCCGCCCCGGCGACCTCGATCGCCGCCTCCGCCGACCCCAAGAACCCCTTCGGCGTCGACGCGAAGAAACCGCTCGAAGTGGTCATCTTCAGCGGCGGGTACGGCGACGCCTACGCGAAGGACCTGCACGAAGAGCTCTACAAGAAGGCGTTCGCCGGGGTGTCGATCAAGCACACCGCCACCCAGCAGATCGGCACCCAGCTCCGCCCCCGTTTCGTCGGCGGCGACGCTCCCGACGTGCTCAACAACTCAGGCCCCGAGGCGATGGACCTGGTCGCGCTGGCCGCCGAGGGCCACCTGGCGGACCTGGCTCCGCTGTTCGACGCGCCGTCGGTGGACGAGCCGGGCAAGAAGGTGCGCGACACCATCACGCCGGCCGTGCTCGACAACGCCAAGATCGACGGCAAGGACCTGGTGCTGAACTACACCGTGTCCCACCGCGCGCTCTGGTACAACGCCAAGCTGTTCGAGTCGAGGGGATGGGCGGTCCCGAAGACGTGGGCCGAGTTCACGGCGCTGGGGGAGACCGCGAAGAAGGACGGCATCCTGCTGTTCGCCTACCCCGGCCAGAAGGGCCCGTACTACCAGCTGTGGAACGTGCTCTACACCGCCGCCAAGATCGGCGACAACCAGGTGATCATCGACCTCGACAACCTGGTGGACAACGCCTGGAACGCCGAGCCCGTGAAGCAGGCGGTCACGGCGTGGGCCGACGTCCAGGCGAAATATGGCGACAAGGCATACTTCGGTCTCGACCATACGCAGACCCAGATCAAGCACCTGCAGAACGAGGTGTTGTTCTACCCGGTCGGGTCCTGGATCGAGAACGAGATGACCAAGGACATCCCGCTGGACTTCCAATACGCCATCGCCCCCATTCCCGACGTCACCGCCGCCGACAAGATGCCGTACGGCGCCATCCAGGTCGGCGTCGGCGAGAACTTCGTCGTCGCCGCGAAGGGCAAGAACCCGCAGGGAGGCCTCGAATACCTGCGCATCATGCTCTCCAAGGAAGGCGCGAAGGGCTTCACCGAGAAGACCAAGAACCTCACGGTGGTGAACGGCGCCGCCGAGGGCCTGGACCTGCCCGCCGGCCTGAAGAGCGCGGCCAAGGCCCAGGACGCGGCCGGTGAGAACATCATCACCGACGCCCGTTTCGAAGGCTGGTACAAAGAGCTCTTCGACTACGGGACCGAGCAGATCAACGTGGTCATGGCCGGGCGGATCACGCCGGAGAAGTTCTGCGCCAACATGCAGAAGAAAGCCGACGCCATCAAGAAGGACGACGCCGTCGCCAAGCAGACGCGGAGCCAATAGCACGATGGAGCGGTTGCGCAGGTACGGGTTCGTCGCCGGATTCCTCGTCGTCCCCGTCGCCCTCTATTCGGTCTTCGTCATCAGCCCCTATATCCAGGCGTTCCAGCTCTCGCTGACGAGCTGGAACGGATATTCCTCGGTCGTGCGCTACGTGGGGCTGGACAACTTCGGCCGGTTGTTCGAGGACGAGGTGTTCTGGCGGGCCCTGCGCAATCACGGACTTCTCCTGCTCGTCCTGCCGGTCGTCACCCTCGTCATCGCGCTATTCCTGTCGTTCCTGCTGAACCTGGGCGGTGGCACGCGCGGCGCGGGCATGAAGGGCGTGTGGGGGTCGACGTTCTACCGGGTGGTCTACTTCTTCCCCCAAGTGCTCGCCGTGGCCGTGGTCGGGGTGCTGTTCCAGGCCGTCTACCGGCCGGACGAGGACGGCGTGCTCAACGGCGTGCTCGGCAGGTTCGGCGTCGAGCCCGTCGGCTGGCTCACCGAGCCGGGACTCGCCCTCTGGTCGATCATGGCGGTGATGGTCTGGCAGGCGGTCGGGTTTTACGTCGTGCTCTTCTCCGCGGGGATGGCCGCCATTCCTCGGGACTATTTCGAGGCCGCGGCGCTCGACGGCGCCGGGCGCGTGCGGCTGTTCTTCTCGATCACGCTGCCGCTGCTGCGCGACACCGTCCAGGTCGGCTGGATCTATCTCGGCATCGCCGCCTTCGACGGGTTCGCGCTGATCCTGGTGCTGGCGGGGGACAAGGGCGAGCCCGACGGGGCCACGACCATTCTCCCGGTCACCATCTACAAGACGGCCTTCGCCTTCAACAAGGTCGGGTACGCCTCCGCGATGGGCGTGGCGTTGTTCTTCCTGACCGTGACGTTCGCCGTGCTGACATTGCGTACCACCAGGCGCGAGAGGATTGAGCTCTAGACATGGCCGCGCGTGACATCGGCCGGCCGCGGCCCAGTGTGCTCAGTGGGCTGTCGCACATGGCGCTGGCGGTCTGGGCATTGCTGATCATCGCGCCGCTGGCGTGGACGTTCCTGGCGTCGTTCAAGACCAACACCGAGATCTTCGGCGACCCGCTGCAGTTGCCCGGCGCGCTGCGGCTCGACGCGTGGGGCCGGGCCTGGGACAAAGCGCACATCGGGCAGTACATGCTCAACACGGTCGTCGTCGTGTTCTTCGGTACGGCTGGGACGATGGTGTTCGGGTCGATGGCGGCGTATGTGCTGGCGCGATACCGCTTCATCGGCAACAAGCTGATTTATTACTACTTTGTGGCCGGTTTGGCGTTCCCGGTCTTCCTGGCGCTGGGACCGCTCTTCTTCGTCGTCAAGCAGGTCGGCCTGCTGAACTCGCACCTCGGCCTGGTCCTGGTTTACATCGCCTATTCGCTGCCGTTCACGGTGTTCTTCTTGGCGGCATTTTTCCGGACATTGCCGGATGCTGTTGCCGAGGCGGCCCTCATCGACGGCGCCTCGCACACTCGCACGTTCTTCCAGATCATGGTCCCGATGGCCAAGCCCGGCCTGATCAGCATCACCATCTTCAACGTGCTCGGCCAGTGGAACCAGTACCTGCTGCCCCTCGTCCTCCTCGCCGGCGACCCGGACAAATGGGTCCTCACCCAGGGCATCGCCAGGATCTCCACCTTGGCCGGGTACGAGGCCGACTGGCCGGGCCTGTTCGCCGCCCTCAGCATGACGATCCTGCCGGTAATGATCGTCTACATCATTTTCCAGCGTCAGATCCAGTCCGGGCTCGGCACGGGGGCACTGAAATAAAGTGCAGTCATGGACGTCGAGAGCAAGCTCAAAGCCCTGCCGGAGTGGCGGCGCGAGGGCGAGGAGATCCGGCGCACGGTCACCGCGCCCGACTTCCCCGCCGCCATCCGCATCGTCGACGAGATCGCGGTCAAGGCCGAGGAGCTCAACCACCATCCCGACATCGACATCCGGTGGCGCACGCTGCGTCTGTCGCTCACCACCCATGACCAGGGCGGCCTCACCGACCTCGACTTCACCCTGGCCGCGATGATCGACGACATCGCGGCGAGACACGGCGCTTGAAAGACTTGGCGGCGAATACCCAGAGTAGTGGGTCGATTACTCGTTAGAGTGGGTGCTTTCTCCGAGCCTGACAGCGGCTCGGCCGATGAGGAGATCTCATGCGCGTGCCCACCGTCCTGTTCATCCCGCTCGTCGCGATCGGCGCCGCCGCCTGCGCGGGCCCGTCGGCCCCGCTGCAGAACGCCCCCGCGCGGGGCGCATCCGCGAACAGCCAGCTCTCGCTGTCCGCCGCCGGCGACTTCACCCTGTCCGACACCGACGCCATCGTCTACGACCGCAAGCTGGCCCCCAAGGGTGCTCAGGCCAGCGTCACCGCCGAGTCCTCCGGCGGCCAGACCCGCACGTCGCTCGTCGTCGAGGGATTCCTGCCGAGCCACACCTACGGCGTCCACCTGCACGCCAAGCCATGTGGCAAGAAGCCCGACGACGCGGGATCGCACTACCAGCACCGCCAGGGACAGATCGACCCGGTCAGCGAGGTCTGGCTGGGCGTCGCCACCGACGCCCAGGGCGCGGGCCGCTCGACCGCCCGCAACCCCTGGGCGCTGGACCCCAACCGGCTGCCCCACTCGCTCGTGATCCACGCCAAGCCCACCGTCACCAGCGGTCCGAAGGCCGGCCAGGCGGGGGACCGCGTCGCCTGCCTCACGCTACGCTAAGCCCGGCAGGCAGGGCATAATTACACAATTACATAGCGGAGGTATGAGTGACCAGTAGCCGCCAATGGCAGCCACCCCGATTAAGACTCTTCGAGGACGCCCACCGCCGCGCCACCTGGCTCGAGTTACTCTACGACCTCGTCTTCGTCGTGGCCGTAGCGGAGCTGGCCGCGGTGCTCGCCGAAGGTGACAACGTCGGCGCGTTCGTGGGGCTGTTCGTCCCCATCTGGTGGGCTTGGGCGGGATACGTCTTCTACGCCAACAGATTCGACACCGACGACGTCAGCCACCGGCTGCTCGCGCTGCCCCAGATCCTGGCGGTGGCGACCATGGCCGCCAGCGTGGGCGACATCGAGCACCGCTCCGGGCTCTTCGCGATCGCCTACGCGGTGGCCCGGGTGCTGCTCATCGTGGCCTACGCCCGCGCCGGCCGCCACGTGCCCGAGGCCCGGCCGCTGACGGTGCGCTACGCCGCCGGGTTCGCCGCGGCCGCGGTCATCTGGCTGGCCTCGCTCGCCGTCGAGCCGCCCACGCGTTACTGGTTCTGGGCCGTCGCCATCGTCATCGACCTGGCCACGCCCCTGCTGGCCCGCCGCTACCAGGGCAAGCTGCCTCCGCAGACCGAGCACCTGCCCGAACGTTTCGGTCTGTTCGTGGTGATCGTGCTCGGTGAGGTCGTCGCCGCGGTCGTCGTCGGCCTCAAGGGCCACGACGTCACGCCGGGCACGCTGCTGATCGCCCTGGCCGGCGTGGCCGTCGCGATGGGCTTCTGGTGGCTCTATTTCGGCCACCTCGACGAGTCCGTCGTCCTGCGCACCCGGCTGGCCGGGCAGGTGTGGGTCTACTCGCACCTGCCGTTGTCACTGGGCCTGGTGGCCTTCGGGATCGGCATCGAGCACGCCATCGCCCACCCGTCCAGCACGAGCTGGGCCATCGGGCTGCCGGCCGCGCTGGTGTTCGCCGTGCTCGGGGTGCAGCACCTGTGCTCGCTCGACCGCCACGCCGCCGTCATCCGCCTGGCCGCCGCCGCGCTCACCCTCGCCACCGCCGCGCTGCCCACCGCGGCTGCGCTGCCGCTCATTCTCCTGTACGCGGCCGCGCAGGTGGCGTACGTCCTGCTCCGACCACGACCGGAAGGCGCCGCATGACCACCAAGGACCTGTTCGACCGCCAGCTGGCCGCGATCGCCGGCCAGGACCTCGAGGCCCTCCTCGCCCAATACCACGACGATGCCACGGTGATCCGCTTAGACCGCGTCGCCAGGGGCCCCGCCGAGATCAGGGAGTTGTTCACGGCGTATCTGTCGGCGAAGCCCCAGGTCGACGAGATCGTCTCGCTGCAGGTGACCGATGACGTGATCTTCTACAACGCGGTGATGACGATCGGCGGCAACCGGGTGACGACGTACGGCACGCTCGTGGTCAGGGACGGCCGGATCTGGCGCCAGACGGCCGCCGCCCTCCCGGTCACCTGATCACCGACGCCGTAGGGGATCACTCACCCGTGTAGAGCCGTTCGAGATCCACCAGCTGAACCTGCCCGCCGCTCTTCGCGGCAGCGGCCCGGAGGGCGGGCATGAATCCGGCGGCGCTGAAGAGAGTGATCGCCTTGGGCTCCCTGCCACGGGCTTTCAGGAGGGCCGAGATCTTCTCCATCCGTTCGAGGTGCGCCATGCCGAGCGTGTCACCCCACGTGGCCTCCCCGATGGCCAGGAGGTTCCCGGCCTCGTCCATCGATACGAGATCGACCTCGTGGCTGGTGCGTGAAGCAGGTTCGTGAACGACGCCGGACAGCACCCGGACGGCCAAGCCGCCGAGTGTCTCCTCGGACGCTATGTCGTGCGCCCATGTCCGGCACATGTGCTCGAAGACCGGCCCTGCGACGGCGCTGCGGAAACGGGGTTGGGCGGCCTGCCACAGGCGTTCGGTGCGGCCCGGCCGCACCTGTTCGAGCTGGGCGAACATCGGTCTCATGATCGAGTGGTAGAAGCGGACCAGCGGCTCGATGATGCGGTAGGCCGAGCGGTTCTGGCGGAACGCGTCCGGCTCGACGGCGAGCAGGCCTGCGTCGGCGAGGACGGTCAGATGGTGGGAGATGTCGGTTGCCTTGCGCTCGATCCTGCTGGCTATGGAACCTCGTGTGCAGTTTCCCTCGGCGACCGCCGCGAGCACCGTGTGATAGAGGCCGGTGTCCCTGAGCGTCGGATCCTCCGCCAGAAGGAATCTGACCTCCCTGAAGAGAGAGCTCGCCGGGTTGAGCACATGATTGATCACCCAGTCGTCGAAGTCCTCCATACGTGCGGGTGCCGCTCCGCGCAGGAACTCGGACTTATAGGCGGGTGTGCCGCCCACGATCAGGTAGACGAGCGCGGCGAGGCGATGGTCGTCGAGCCCCCAAAACTCCCTGGCCGCGCGGAAGTCGAAGGTCGGCACAATGAGCTCCATAGAAGCCCGGCCACGGAGAGGGGCCGATCCCGTCAGCAGGTTGCCCATGAACGAAATCGACGATCCACAGAGCAAGATCCGCGCACGGGACTCGCGGCGTTCCCTGCGCCGGGGTGACAGTGCCCGCTGGAGCACCGACGGCAGCTGCGGCGCCCCGCGCACCATGTAGGGGAACTCGTCGAGGACCACGGGCGTGGGGCGGACCTTGCCCAGTGCGAGCAGGCCGTCGATGGCTTCTTCCCAGCTTGCGAAGCGGATTGGCCCGGGCGAGCCGATGTGCCGCCCTAGCGCCTCACCGAGTTGCCTGAGTGATTCCTCGGCAGAGACGACTTCGGTTGCCGCGTAGTAGAAGCCTTCCGTGGCCTCGCATACGGCCTCGAGGAGGAACGTCTTGCCCTGGCGTCGGCGACCCGACACGATGCCGAGGCTGGCCCCAGGCTGCTCGTCGGAGACGAAGTTGGTGAGCTGGGCCCACTCCCACGTGCGATCGAACATGTCCGCGGGCTTGGGAATGCGCATGGGCACCTCCTAGGAGCACGATTATAATAAGTGTGCTCCTAAAAGAGTGCGGGATCATCCGAAGACGGCGGGCGGGGGCACCGGGGCCAGGACGGGGTCGCCGTCCCTGATGGGATAGGCCCCGGCGACGAAGTTCGTCAGCGCCTCCCCATGCACGCACCTGGCCTGCGTCAGCCCGCCGGCCGCGCGCCGCGTGAGCAGGTCCACCGGCAGATCCGTACGCGAGGCCGCCACGATGAGATTCCCGAAGCGGCGCCCCCGCATGACGCCCGGTTCCGCCAGCAACACCACATGGTGGAACGTGGCGATCACCGTGGCCAGCAGGCGCCTGGCGAAGGCCAGGCCCTTGCCGTCGGCCAGGTTGATCAGCAGGGTGCCGTCCGGGCGCAGCACCCGGGCGATGTCGCCCATGTACTCGATCGTGGCCAGCTCCACCGGCATCGTCGCCCCGGTGAACGCGTCCAGCACCACCAGGTCCGCCGTGGCGTCCCACACCTTCGCGGCGCCCTCCCGGCCGCCCTCCACGATGACCTTCAGCCGGGGCACGGAACGCAGCTCCAGCTGCTCCCGTACCAGATTGACCAGCAGGCCGTCGGGCTCGATCACGATGTGCCGGGAGCCCGGGCGGGTGGCGGCGACGTAGCGGGGGATCGTGCAGGCTCCGCCGCCGACATGGACGCAGCTGAGCGGTCCGTCCTGGAGAAGGTCAATAACGTCCGCCATGAGACGGACGTACTCGAATTCGAGGAATGTGGGATCTTTGAGATCCACATACGACTGAGGTACGCCATCCTTGGACAGCACCCAGCCGTCCTGCCTGTCCAGATCCCGGAGGAGTTCCACCTCGCCGAACGTCACCGGATAAAGGCCGGGCATCGGTTCCCGCTGTCCACGTGTCACGCTGATCCCTCCTGGGAGAAACCGTATGCGACGACGAAGGCTGATCGTGCTCGTTATCGCGGTTGTCGCGATAGTCGGGGCGAGCACGTTCGCGGTCTTGGCGTCCAACCGGGTCAAGGGGAGCCCCTCGAGAACGGCGGCCGCGTACTTCGAGGCGTGGCGCAAGGGGGACATCACGGGCATGGAGCGGCTGGTGTACCAGCCGCCGGCCGACTTCGTCGTCCGGCATCGGGCGTTGTCGGACGAGCTGCACGTCGAGTCCATCCAGCTGACCCCGGCGCCGTTGAAGAGCATGGGGGACGGGTCCGCCGAGGTGCCGTTCGCGGGCGTGCGGGAGCTGACCGAGTTCGGGGCGTGGCCGTTCGACAGCACGTTGCGGCTGGCCGTGCGGGACGGGGTGTGGAAGGTGTTATGGGCGCCCGAGACGCTTCACCCGCTGCTCAAGGACGGCGGAAGGTTGGAGCTGGGCGAGATCGACATGGTGGGGGCCGAGCTGGTCACGAGCGAGGGCGACCGGATTCCTCACGACAGCTACGCGGAGGCGTACCTCGAGCGGCTCAAACCCGAGTTCGCCGAGGCGAACCAGGGCTGGGAGCTGGTGCTGAAGGTTCCGGGGCAGCCGGACCGGCCGTTGCTCAGCAAGCAGGCCGGGGCGAACGTCGAGCAGACCACGTTGTCGCGGCCTGTCCAGGCGGCGGCCGCCCGGGCGCTGGACGGCGTGGAGGACTCCGCGATCGTCGCCATCCGGCCGGGCACCGGCGAGATCGTGGGGCTGGCCGACCGCCTCGAGGAGAACTTCAGCGCCGTGCAGGACGTCTTCCCGCCGGGCTCCGTCTTCAAGACGATCACGGCTGCGGCGCTGCTCAAGAACGGCCTCGAACCGTTCTCGGAGGTCTCGTGCCCGGGCAGCTACACCATCCCCGGCCATCGGACCGTCGACAACGACGGGGCGGTGGATCGCGGCCTCATCAGCTTCACCGACGCGTTCGCCCATTCCTGCAACACGACGTTCGTCGAGCAGGCCACCACCAGGCTGAGCCCGAAGGACCTGGTGGAGACGGCGAACGAGTGGGGGTTCGGCCGGCCGATCATGACGGGCATCGGCGGGAGCTGCGGCTCCGTGCGGGAAACCGACGACGTGGACGCGTTCGCCGAGGACGTGATCGGCCAGGGCGAGGTCGTCACCACCCCGCTGTGCATGGCGGCGCTCGCCGCAGCCGTGCAGAGCGGCGTGTGGCGCTCGCCCAGACTGCTGTCGACGGAGCAGGTGAGTCGCATCGACGGCACGCCGCCACCCGAGCCCGCGCCCATGGACGAGGGGATCGTGACGGCGCTGAGGGACATGATGCGCGCGGTGGTGGACTACGGCACGGCGGCCGACACCGGGTTGCCGGAGGGCGTGGCGGGCAAGACCGGCACGGCGGAGGTGGTCGACGGTGAGGATCACGCCTGGTTCGTCGGATACCGCGACGACCTGGCCTTCTGCGTGTTCGTCCGGCACGGCGGCAGTGGTGCCGCGACCGCCGCTCCCATCGCCGCCCGCTTCTTGAATGGGCTCTAACCTACGGTACCGTAGGTTACATGACGACCATCACCGTTAAGCCCAGGCTGCGAGGCTGGTTGCACACTGGAGCGCTGCCCGTGACGCTGATCGCCGGGTTCGTGCTCGTGGCGCTCGGCCCGACGTTGCAGGCCCGTGTGGCCTCCGCCGTCTACGCACTCACCTCGGCGTTGTTGTTCGGCATTTCGGCCACCTATCACCGCAGCACGCTCGGCCCGAAGCTGGCCGAGTTCCTGCGCAGGGTCGATCACGCCAACATCTATTTGATCATTGCCGGGACTTATACGCCCTTCGCCTTGCTGGCCCTGGACGGGGTGGCCCGGGTGGCCGTGTTGGGCGTCATCTGGGGCGGCGCGCTGGCGGGCGTGTTGTTCCGGGTGTTCTGGATGGGCGCGCCGCGCTGGCTCTACACCGTGCTCTATCTGGCGCTCGGCTGGACCGCGGTCTTCGTCATGCCGCAGCTGCTCGAGGGCGCGGGCGTGGCCGCCGTCGTGCTGGTGGCCGTGGGCGGCGTGTTCTACTCGGCCGGCGCCGTCGTGTACGGGCTGCGCCGTCCCGACCCGTCGCCCCGCTGGTTCGGCTTCCACGAGGTGTTCCACGCGTTCACCGTCGCCGCCTACCTGGTCCAGTACATCGCGGTGTCGATCGTGGTCTACTCCCACGCATAAAGAACTCCACTTTGTGGGTAGATGTACCGTAAATATTACGCATGTGTCGGCGTTCCGCCGGAGGAACGTACGGCCCACCTGCCCACAGTGGAGTGGACATGGACGTACACACCCGCCTTGCCCGCCACCTGCTCATCGACGGCTACCGTCTGGTGCTCGACCTGGAGCTGAGCCGCGGCTCCTGGCTCGTCGACGCCCGCAACGGCCGCCGCTACCTGGACTTCTACACCTTCTTCGCCTCCGCCCCGCTCGGCGTGAACCCGCCGTTCGACCCCGACTTCGTCCAGCTGCTCGGGCAGGTCGCGCGCAACAAGCCGGCCAACCCGGACATGTACACCGAGCACCTGGCCGACTTCGTCGACACCTTCGTCCGCGTGCTCGGTGACCCCGAGCTGCCCCACCTGTTCTTCGTCGAGGGCGGCGCCCTGGCCGTGGAGAACGCGCTCAAGACCGCCTTCGACTGGAAGAGCCGCCACAACGAGGCCGCGGGCCGCCCGCGCGAGCTGGGCACCAAGGTCCTGCACCTGACACGGGCCTTCCACGGCCGCAGCGGCTACACCATGAGCCTGACCAACACCGAGCCGGGCAAGACCGACCGTTTCCCCAGATTCGACTGGCCGCGCATCGACGTGCCCGCCATCCACTTCGGCGACGTCGAGGCGGCCGAGGAACGCGCGCTGGCGCAGGCACGGGAGGCCTTCGAGCGCCATCCGCACGACATCGCCTGCTTCATCGCCGAGCCGATCCAGGGCGAGGGCGGCGACAACCACATGCGGCCGGAGTTCCTGCAGGCCATGCAGCACATGTGCCACGAGTACGACGCGCTGTTCATCCTCGACGAGGTCCAGACCGGCGGCGGGACGACCGGCACGCCGTGGGCCTACCAGCAGCTGGGGCTGGCACCCGACGTGGTGGCCTTCGCCAAGAAGGTCCAGGTCGGCGGGATCATGGCGGGCCGCAGGGTCGACCAGGTCCCCGATAACGTGTTCCAGCTGAGCGGCCGGATCAACTCGACGTGGGGCGGCGGCCTGGTGGACATGGTCCGCAGCCGCGGCATCCTGGAGATCGTCGAACGCGACGGCCTCATCCAGCGTGCCGCCACGCTGGGCAGCGTGCTGCTCGAACGCCTCACCAAGCTGGAGGCCGAGCGCCCCGAGGCGGTGTCGGGCGTGCGCGGCCGTGGCCTGATGTGCGCGTTCGACCTGCCCGACCAGGCCGCCCGCGACGCCCTGGTGACCCGGCTCAGGGACGACCACGGCGTGCTCGTACTGCCCTGCGGCCCCCGCTCAGTGCGCCTGCGCCCGGCCCTCAACATCCCTGAGCCCGACCTGGACCACGGACTGAGCGCCCTGGCGGGCGCGCTCACGGGGTGACGCTGGTGGCGGCGCGGCGCGGCCCGAAGTAACGCCAGAAGAAGTTGAGCAGCACGCTCACCCGGTTGCGCCCGCCCAGCAGGTAGGCCACGTGAATGAAGATCCAGGTCAGCCACGCCGGCAGCCCGCGCATGGTCATCCCGTTGCGGAACTGGAGCACGGCCTCCGCCTTGCCCACGGTCGCCATGATGCCGGGATCGTCGTAGGAGAACGCCTGCACCGGCCGTCCCTGCGCCGCCGCCAGGATCTGCCTGCCCACGTGCTTGCCCATCTGGATCGCGGGCTGGGCGAGCTGGGGCAGCGGCTCCGGCGGCCCGGCGAGGTCGCCGGCCACGAAGATCTCGGGGTGGCCGGGGACGCGCAGCTCTTGCGTGGTCGTGATCCTGCCGCCCTTGCCTTGCGGCAGTCCCCAGTCGGCCACGTCATCGGGCGCGGTCACGCCGAGCGCCCACACGGTCAGGTCGCTCGGCAGCCGCGTCCCGTCGGTCAACACCACCGCGTCCGGCTCCACGGACGCCAGCGTGGAGCCCAGATGCAGCCGCGTCCCTCGCTTGCGCAGCGCGGCCGCCGCCGCGTCCCGCAGCCGCGGCTTGTACGGCGCCAGCACATAGTCGAACCGCTCGACCAGGCTCACGCTCGTCTGGGAGGGCTTGATCTCCGGATGCGTCAGCGGCAACGTGCGCCACCGCAACTCGGCCAGCGTGCCCGCCACCTCGACGCCGGTCGCGCCCGCGCCCACCACCACGACGTGAGTGCTCTCCCGCCGGCCCGTGGCCGTGTCCTCCAGGCATTGCTGCAGCCGCCGCCGAAGGTTGGCCGCGTCGTTGAGCGAGTAGATCGGCAACGCGTTCTCCCGCGCACCCGCCACGCCGAGCCAGTTGGTCGTGACGCCCGTCGCCAGCACCAGGTAGTCGTACTCCAGCGAGCTGCCGTCATCGAGCTCCACCCGCCGCTCCTCGGCCAGCACCTTGCTCAGCCCGGCGTGGCGCGCCCGTACGTTCGGCCATCGGGCGGCGAACGTGCGAATCGGGTAGGACACGTCGGACGTGCCCATGCTCGCCGTGGCCACCTGGTAGAGCAGCGGCTGGAACGTCGAGTACGGCTTCCGGTCGACCAGCGTCACCAGCGCTCCGCCCTTGGCGAGCGCCCGCGTCGCCTCCAGCCCCGCGAACCCTGCCCCGACGACGACGACCCGCGCTCTACGCGTCATGCTCATGGGACTCCTATGACACCGCCGACGGCCTTTAAACCACAGGGAGGTCAGTGACGCCGGGCACGGCTACTGCCGGCGGGACAGCCAGAGGCCGATGGCGGTGACGCGGGAGTCCACGCCTAGCTTGGCGTAGATGCGGTTGACGTGGTTCTTGACGGTCTTCTCGCTGAGGAACAGTCGTTGCGCGATCTGTCCGTTGGACTGACCCGTGGCGATGAGGTCCATGACCTCGGCCTCGCGTTTGCTCAGGGACGTGAACACGCTCTCGAACGCTGCGTCGTCGACTCTCATCCGGCCTCCGGGGGCGCGAAGACGGTCAGATCGCCGAGGGCCCCCGTGCTTCCGGCGTTAGCGGTAGACAGCGAGCATAACTCGCATTGTCATGATTTGGGGGCGTAGTCGGGAGAAAACGACGACGGCCGGTCCATCTAGGACCGGCCGTCGTGCAGTGGGGTGAGTGAAGGGACTTGAACCCTCGACATCCAGGACCACAACCTGGCGCTCTGCCAACTGAGCTACACCCACCACGGCCACCCGCTACGCGGCGGCACAGGAAAAGTGTAGCGGGATTCGGGAGTCTTTACGCCACTCCTTTAGCCGCTGACACGCTCTGCCAGCGATCTCGCGGTCGCCGAGTCGGGTCCCGGCTGCTCCACGAAGATCGCCGCACGGTAGTAACGCAGCTCCCGGATGCTCTCCGTGATGTCCGCCAGGGCCCGGTGTCCGCCCTGCTTCTCCGGCGCGGCGAAGTAGACCCGCGGATACCAGCGGCGGACCAGCTCCTTGATCGACGAAACGTCGATCATCCGATAATGCAGAAAAGCATCCACGGCGGGCATGTCCCTGGCCAGGAACGTGCGGTCGGTGCCGATCGAGTTGCCGCACAGCGGCGCCTTCTTCGGCTCGGGCACATGGCGGCGGATGTAGTCGAGCACGAGCGACTCCGCCTCCGACAACGTCACCCCGCTGCCGAGCTCGGGCAGCAGCCCGGAGGCGGTGTGCATCTCGCGCACCACTTCCGACATCTGCTCCAGCGACTCGGGCGGCGGCTTGATGACCACGTCGACGCCCTCGTCCAGCTGATTGAGCTCGCTGTCGGTGATGACGCACGCCACCTCCACCAGCGCGTCCCGCCCGAGGTCGAGCCCGGTCATCTCGCAGTCGATCCAGACCAGCAAGTCACTCATGAGATCTCCTCGCCCAGCGGCTCGGAGCAATCCGCCCGCTTGTTACCCCACCAGCCTAGTGCCACTGCTCACGCGGGCTTGAGCGAGCTCAAAACCTTGCCCACCACGTCCGTGCCCAGATTGTCCGGTACGGAGATGTAAAGGAGGGCCGGGCGCTCACCGGAGCCGCGATCCATGAGCACGAGCGCACCGCTCTCCTTCTTCCACTTGTAGCCCTTCTCCTCCGACACCTTGGTGAAGTCGAGCTCGAACTGCAGCAGCCACGCGTCCCGATCGCCGATCTTCATGGCCTTGTCCGCCACGATCTTGGTCTCGTGCGGCGGCGCGTAGAACCTGGAGAAGTCCACGAAGACGGCCTTCGCCGTATCTCCCATGCCGGCGGCGCCGCTATAGGGGTAGAGCTCGTTGAGCAGCCCCGAGTAGACGTTGCCGACCCAATCCTCGTCATCGACGAAGTTCTCCTGTGACGTGGCCTGCACCCCGGCCGACCACAGCTGCTGCGTCGGGCTCGGGGTCGCGGGGTTGAGCTGCGCGGGCACCGTCCAGCCCTCGGGCACCGGGTAGGAGATGCCGGCCTGCGCGTCGGTGATCCGGCCATCGGCCGGCTGAGGAGGCGGCTGGCCGGTGCCCTGGCTGGGCGGCTCGTTGGACGGCGGTTCGTTGGTGGGCGGCTGCTCCTGGGGCGCCGACGTCTCCGTCGGCGCCGACATCGGGATGTCGTTGCTCCTGTTGACGAGGAAGATCCCGCCCACCACGATCAGCGCGAGCACCACCAGCGCCGCCAGTCCGCCGAACACCCAGGGCAGCGGATTGCCCTGCTTGGGCGGCGGGCCGTAGCCGGGGCCGGGCAGCTGCGCGCCGCCCCACTGCTGGGTGGGCGGCGTGGGCTGGCCGTAGGCGGACTGCCCGAAGGTGGGCTGCCCGTACTGGAGCGTGGGGTTCGCCGGCGTCGCCGACCAGTCGGGCCGCGACTGCTGCTGCGGCCCTGAGGCGGCCTGCGGCTGCGGTTGCTGGGGCCCGGAGGCAGGCTCCTGCGCATGGGTGGCGTCGGTCCACTGGTTGCCGTCCCACCAGCGGAGCTGGGGCTCGCCGTACGGGTCCGGGTACCAGCCCGCGGGGGTCTGCGAGGTCATATTCGCCAGATTAGTAAGAACCGCTTTGATATGCATCGCTGAGACGGCATCAACACTTGTACGTGAAGCTGGCCTTGTCCGTACGCACCGGTCCCGGCGTCAGGATCCGCAACGTGGCGGTGGCCTTGACGTTGCTCTTGCCCGACAGCGACCACCTCAGCGGCAGCGTGTAGGACGTCTGGTCGGAGTTCGTGCGCAGCGATCCCTTGACGACTTCCTTGTCCAGGTTCTTGCGCCATTCGAAGGTGATCTCGCCGGGCGCCCCGTTGGTGACGACCTTTCCGGTGATCAGGACCTTGCTGTCGCACCCCTGCGTCTTCTTCGGCGCCACGACGTCGATCGACTGGACCACCAGCTCGGGCGTGCTGCCCAGCTTGAACCAGGCCAGGATCGCCCCCGCCATGATCGCGGCGAAGACGGCCGTGGCCCAGATCGTCCGCCACCGCCGCGCCCGCGAGGCCCTGGGCCGCTTGCCACCCGGGCGGTGCACCGTGGACGCCTCGCCCCGTCCTGCCCGCCAGATCCGCTCCGCCGTAGTCTCCGGCCGCTGCTCCTGCGTGCCGATCCCCGGCCCGAACTGCAGGGGCCGCGCCCCTCGGCCGGGCACGTGCAGCAGCGTGACGATGTCGCCCTCGTCTTGGGGCAGGGCAGGTGGTTGCGCGTACGCCCGCGGCTGCGCGAACGCCGACCTGCCGCGTGCCGCCCGCACCAGCCCCTCCCGGCTGATCGCGCCGCCGGGCAGCGCCGCCTGCTCGCCGAGCAGCGCGTTGCGTGCGGCGGCCAGGCCGAGCGTGCCCGCCATGGCCGCGACCCGCTCGAACAGCTGAGCGGCCTGCGACGCGCCTGCTTGCCGCGCGTCAGACCCGGAGGAGCCGGCCTGTGGTGAACCCGGCGCGACGGAGCTCGCGGAGCCCGAGGAGGCGGCCAGACCGCGGGCGAGCGCCGCCCACCCGGCCGCGTCCCGCTCGGGCCGGGACACCTGGCCGCGGATCGCGTCGGTCAGGCCGCGCTCGGACAACAACGCGGCGCCCTCCGCGGTGATCACCACGGTGCCTGGGTGCACGGAGCCGTGCGTGATCCCGGCGGCGTGCAGCGCGATCAGCGTTTGGGCGGTCTCCACCAGGGCGGACGCCGCGCCCGCCGGATCGACAGGGCCACTGGCGAGCAGGTCGGCCAGCGTGGGGCTGACCGCCTGGCCCGTGAGCAACCACACCTGGTCGCCCGCCGCCACGACGTCGGCCACCGGAATGAGGCCGGTCATCCCGCCCAGCACGAGCCGCTGGTCGGTCATGACCGCCTGGACGACGCGGTCACGGACGCCGGGCAGCCCGATGATCTTCGGGTCGAAGAGCAAGGCGCCGGCGCGGCGGCCGTCAGGCGAGATCGCGTCGATCCAGTTGCCCAGCTCGGTCATCCAGGTGTGTTCGGTGAGCCGGAATCCGGCGATATCGGTCGTAGGGTTGTTCATCGCCGTCGCCCCCCGACTCTGCTAGTGCTTCCTTCTGTGGCGGCCCGCCATACGGCGTCTCACCGCAAGTGTGACCGGAACCGCGCCGGACGTCATCAGGCCGAACGCGACGAACGCGGACTGCGCCATGCCGACAGCGTCGATCCTGGGCTCCTCGGTCGGCACCTGGTCTCCCGGATTCTCCGGCGTTGTACTCGTCGGCGGTGTGGTCGACGGCGTCGTCGGCGGCGTGGACTGAGTCGGCGGGGTCGTCGGACGGCTGGTGGTCTGGGTGGGCGTCGGGGTCGGCGTCGGGGAGGCCGGCGGACGGGTGTCGTCCGGCACGCTCATCGTGCCGCTCGCCTCGGGCTCGGCGCTCTCGCTCGGGGTGGAGGCCGGCTTCTTGGTCTTGGCGGGTGTGGGCGTGGCCGTCGTGGTCGGAGCGGCGCTCGTCGTCGGCACCGGCGGCGGGGTGTCGCTGGTCGTGGCCGTCGGCTCCGGCGTGCTTTCTTCTGGCGTGGTCTCCTCCGGCGTGGCCGACGCCTCGTCCGTCTCGGCCGGCTCGCCCGTGTACGGCGTCGCCGGGCTCGGCGTCGTCGTGGTGGTCTGCGCCTGGAGCACGGGCTCGTCGGCGGAGGACGTCGCGATGATCACGACGGCGCCGATCAGCACGCCGGCCGCGAGCGCGCCGATGGCGAGTTTCGCGGGGAGCTTGCGCAGCACACGGGTCGGGTCGCGGAAACGGGTCTCGGCGAGCGACGTCTGCGTCTCCGCAGGGTCCGCGAGCGGGCTCGGGAAGAGCAGGACCAGCAGACCGGCGAGAGCCGCCAGGCGGCGACGCCCGCGCTCCTCCCAGTCGGGGCCGTACCCCTCGGCCGCCACGGCCTCCAGCTCGGTCAGGAACGCCTCCGCCGACGGCGGGCGCTCCGCGGGGTCCTTGGCCAGGCCGCGCTCGACCAGGCCGCGTAGCGCCGGGGGCACCTCCTCGACCGGGGCCGACGCGCTCTGGTGCTGGCGGGCCAGCGCGGCCATGTTGGTCGCCCGGTAGGGACGGCCGCCGGTCAGGCACTCGAAGAACACCACGGTGGCGGCGTACACGTCGGTCGCGGGCCCGGCGGGCGCGCCCGACCACTGCTCGGGCGCCATGTACGGCGGCGTGCCCGCCACGCTCGTCTCCTCGCCCGCCTTGACGGCGATGCCGAAGTCCACGAGCTTGCTGGTGCCGTCGCCCTCCACCATGACGTTCTCCGGCTTGAAGTCGCGGTGCACGACGCCGATGGCGTGCGCGGAGGCCAGGCCCTGGAGCGAGCCCTTGAGCACGGTCAGCGCGGCCTCGGCCCCGGTCGGTCCCTCGGACCTGAGGAGCTCGCGGAGCGAGACGCCGTTGATCAGCTCCATGATGATCGCCGCGCCCTGGCCGGACTCGACGTAGTCGATCAAGCGGGCGTGGTGCGTGCTCTGCAGCGTGGCCAGCAGCCTGGCCTCGTGCCGGAAACGGGCGACGAAGCCCATGTCGGATCTCAGCTCGTCGCTGAGGTATTTGATGGCCACTTCCACGCCGTCGTAGTCGCGTGTGGCCAGCACGACACGACCGGCGGCTCCTGAGCCCAGTTCGCGAACCCCGGTGTAGCCGGGGACCCCCCATTGCCCCTCGCCGTACATAACGGCCTCCTCTGGACTTGTCTGGGCCCCCACCCGCATCAAACGGATGCGTAGCTTAACCAGAAGGAACCGCATTCTCGCTACCAACATCCTGATAAGTCTGGATTACGACTTTTAGTCGATCTTGCCGGGAGTGTCGGATGTCTCGGGGCGCGGCTCCTTCGTGGGCTCTTCCTCGGACGGGCACTCGGGCGTGACCCCGCTGGCCGTGTCGCTGCCGTTGCCCGCGGCCGGGTCCGTGGAGGCGGTCACCGACCATTTCGTGCCGCACGGAAGCTGCTTGACCGGGAGGGTGAAGGTCCTGGTGTAGGACGTCTCGCCGGACAGCGTGTCCGATTTCGTTTCGCCGAGCTCGCCGGCCGAGAACGACACGCTGAGCCGTACCGGCTGGCTGTTTGACGTGAGCACCTGGACGGTCGCCGAGAGACCGTCGCCGGGGCCCGCCCGCACGATCGAGACTCGCCGCACCTCCGGCGGGCAGGCGACCGAGGTTCGCGCGGTTTCCGTCCGGCCGCCCGCGGTCACCTTCACCGACAACGTCGCGCCGCAGGGGCGGGATCTGAAGGTGTGGGTGAGGGTCCGGGTGTAGGAGGTCTGGCCGGACAGGCTCGCCGTGCGGGTGCCGACCGGGTCGCCGTTCACCGCGAACTCGGCCTGGACCGGGATCTCGCCGGTGCCGCTCGCCGTCACCCTGATCCTGGCCTGGGCGGCGCGGGCGGGCGCGGCAGGCAGCACGAGGCTCACCCGCAGCCCGGTCACCCGCGTCGGGCAGCGCGGCACGGACACCGATGCGGTCCTCTCGCCGCCGGGCGCCGCGGGTGAGGTGGAGACGGTCAGCGTGACCGTCTTGCCGCACGGGCGTTCCCCCATGGACCAGGTGAGCGTCCGGGTGTAGGTGGTGGAGCCGCTCAGGCGCACGCGCTCGGTGCGGCCGTCCGTGCCGGAGGCCGCCCAGGTCGCGGTGGCGGTGACGGCGGCGGTGCCGCTGGCGCGCACCGTGACCGTGGTGGTGGCGACACCGTCGTCGTTGACGGTGAGGTCGCCGAGGCCGATCGCGAGCACCGACGTGACCGGCGACGGCGTGATCACCGTGGGCGTCGGGATGACGGTGGGCGTCACGGTGGGCGTCACCGTCGGCGTCACGGTGGGGGTCGAGGTGGGGGTGGAGGTAGATGTCGGGGTCGGGGTCGGGGTGGGCGTCCGGGTCCGCGTGGGCGTGGGCGTGGGCGCGGGTCTGGTTGACGCCGGTGGGGACGCGGCGGGGCTCTCCTCGGGAAGGACCGCCTCGGACGTGTTCTCCGGGCCGGGCTCGGGCGTGCTCTCCGGCGTTTCCTCGGGCGTCCCCTCAGGTGTCGTCGGCGGGGCCGAAGCGGGCTCCGGGGTGATCTCGGTCGGCGGTACGGCCGCCGCCGCGCCGATCGGCCCACCGGGCGGCCGCTCCCTGTTGGCCACCACGACCACCACCGCCACCGCCACGGCGGCGGCCAGCGCGCCGCCGATCGCCACCCGCGCGACGGAGCTCGCATTCGAGCGCAGCCCGCGGAAGACCGTCCTGGCCAGCGACGTGGACACCTCCGGCGTGGCAGCCGGTGGCGGTGTCGGCAGCAGCAGGGCGAGCAGGGCCACCAGCGCGGCCAGCCGCCGCTTGCCCCGCTCCTCCCAGTCCTCGCCGTACGCCGCCAGGGCCACCGCTTCCAGCTCGGCCACGAACGCCAGCGCGCTCTCCGGCCGCTGCCCCGGATCCTTGGCCAGGCCGCGCCTGATCAATCCGCGTACCGGTTCGGGCGCGTCGTGGAACGGCACCGGGGCATGGATGTGCTGGTAGCCGAGCACGCTGGGCTCGGTCGAGCGGTATGGCCGGTGCCCGGTCAGGCATTCGAAGAAGACCGCGGTAGCCGCGTACACATCCGTCGCGGGCCCGGCGGGCGCGCCCGACCACAGCTCGGGCGCCATGTACGGCGGCGTGCCCTCCGGATGCGCGACCGCGCCCTGCCGCACGGCGATGCCGAAGTCGACGAGCTTGCTGATCCCGTCGTCCCTGACGATCACGTTCTCGGGCTTGTAGTCGCGGTGCACGAGGCCGAGCGTGTGCGCCCTGGCCAGGCCCAGCAGCGAGCCCTTCAGCACGACCAGCGCCGCCTCCGGCTCGGTCGCGCCGTGCTCGCGCAACAACGCGCGCAGCGAGACGCCGTTGACCAGCTCCATCACGATGGCCGCGCCGCCGGCGTCCTGGATGTACTCCCACATCGTGGCGATGTTGGGGTCCCTGAGCGTGGTCAGCAGCCGCGCCTCGGATTGGAACCTGGCCAGCGCGGCCGGATCACGCAGCAGGTTCGCCGAGAGGTACTTGATCGCGACCTTGACGCCGGTCTCGTCGTGTACGGCCAGCACGACCCGCCCGCTGGCGCCCGCGCCTAATTGTCTGATCTCCGTGTACCCGGGAGCACTCCACTCCATATGCCTCTCCCATCAGGAGCCGGCCCACCTGATGAGACGTGCGATCAAGGAGTCGGGTTTGCCAGGTGGTACCTGATTTATGGAACTACTCCCGATGGAGGATGTGAACAGGAGCATCGATACCTTCTGGGAGCAGCGGATCTGGCTGAGGCGCGCCCCACCCGGTCACCAGGGGCAGCACGCCGGCCCATACCGGAAGGGTGTAGTCCTCCTCCTCGTCGATCGGCGCGCCGCGCCGGATCTTGACCGAGGCCTCCTCCAGGGACAACGCCAGCACGGCCGTGGCGGCCAGCTCCTTGCGCGACGGCGGCCGGGCGTAGTCCCACTGGCCGGGCGCGAGCTGCTCGGTCAGCGCCCGCAGCCCCGTCAGCCGCTCATCCGGGTCGGTCACCAGCCTGGCCCGGCCGTAGATGACCGCCGAGCGGTAGTTGACGGAGTGGTGGAAGATCGAGCGGGCCAGCACGATGCCGTCCAGATGCGTGACCGTGACGCACACCTCGCCGTCACCGGCCGCGCGCAGGGACCTCGCGCCCGTGGAACCGTGCAGATAGAGCGTTTCGCCGAGCCGGCCGTAGCCGGTGGGCACGACCATCGGGTGACCGTCGACGACGACGCCCAGGTGGCAGATCAGGCCGGTGTCGAGCACCTCGTAGAGATCGTTCCTGTCGGCGCTGCCGCGTTCCTTCGAGCGGCCGAGCGTGGTGCGAGGAGTGGTGGAGAGCATGATTCGACCGTAGTCGCGAAGTGGACCTATCCTGTAGGGCCACTATCGACCCCTTCGTAGGGACCACTTGCGTGCGTACGTCTGTTGACCTGCCCGTTTCTCTCTCGCGTGACAGCGCCGAGCCGCTCACCGCGCAGCTGGCCGACTGGCTGCGCCGCGCCATGCTGGACGGCGCGCTCGCGCCTGGCGAGCGGCTGCCGTCCACCCGGGCCCTCGCGGCCCAGCTGGAGGTGAGCAGGACCGTGGTCACGGAGGCCTACCAGCAGCTGTACGCGGAGGGGTGGCTGGACGGGCGGCACGGCTCGGGGACGTTCGTGGCCGACATGGAGGCGCCCACGCCGCCCCACGAGACGACGTACGTGCCCGCGCCGCCCACGCCTCCGGCCACCTGGATCGACCTCACGGCCGGCGAGCCCTGGGTGCGCGACTACGACCGGGCGGCATGGAAGCGGGCCTGGCGCAAGGCCGCCGACCTGCCGCCCCGCGCCGCGCCCGACCCGCACGGCCTGCCGCGTCTCAGAGAGCTGCTCGCCGACCACCTCCGACGGGCCAGAGGCATGGCCGTCGGCCCGGAGAACATCCTGGTCACCAGGGGCACCGGCAACGGCCTCGACCTGTGCGCGCTTGCCCTGCTCGGCGGGGGCGCCCGCGCCGGCGTGGAGGATCCGGGCTACCACGTGGCGCGGACCGTGTTCGCGGCCCGGGGGGCCGAGATCGTGCCGTGCCCGGTGGATGAGGACGGCGTGATCGTGGACGGGCTGCCCGCCGATCTGCGCGTGCTCTACACGACGCCGGCCCACCAATACCCCCTGGGCGGGCGGCTGCCGATCCCGCGCAGGGAACGGCTGCTGGCCTGGGCCAGGAGCACGGGCGCGACGATCATCGAGGACGACTACGACGCCGAGTTCCGCTACGACGTCGCCCCGCTGCCCGCGCTCTACGGCCTCGACCCGTCCCGGGTGGTGCTCCTCGGCACGCTCTCCAAGACCCTGACGCCCGACGTCGGCGTCGGCTGGCTGGTCGGCGACCCCGAACTCGTCACCAGGATCGCCCGCCTGCGCCGCGCCGTGGCCGACCGCACCAGCGGGCCCGTCCAGCAGGCGGTGTCGACCCTGCTGGAGCGCGGTGACCTGGACCGGCACCTGCGGCGCATGCGGCTGGAATACGCCCGCCGCCGCGCCGCGGTCGTCGAGCTCCTCGGACCCGTCTGCAGGCTGCGCGGCGACACGGCCGGGCTGCACGTGCTGGCGGAGCTGCCCGCGGCCGTGGTTCCCGCCTTGGTCGAGCGGGCCAGGGAACGCGGCGTCCTGCTCGACTCGACCGGCCGGCACCACCACGGGCGGGAGCGGCTGCACGGCCTGGTGATCGGCTACGGCTCCGCGTCGCTCGCCGACGTCCGCCGCGGTTGCCGCATCCTGGCCGACCTGATCAAGAACGCCCCCCGCTGACCCCGCCGGCAGGAAGCGGTGGCGCGGGCTCCAGGCGGCGCAGGACGGGCAGGGCGCGGCCGGCGTAGACCGGGTCGACGGGGAGCACATGCCGTGCCCACCAGCGGGCCGGGAGCGGGTCCGGCGACGGCTCGGTAAAGGCCGGGGCGTAGTCGTCGTACGGGGGGTCGTACAGGTAGCCCGTGGCGACCCCGTGCCGCTCCAGCTCCGCGATGGCCGCGTCCCTGTCGCGCACCAGCAGCGGGACCCGGAACAGCGGCTGGTCCAGGTTGTCCCGCACGGCCGGCGCCACGGTGGGCAGCTCGGCCAGCCGGGCGACGCCCGCAAGCCGCCGCCCGCGGTCGGCGGGGACCTTGGCCAGGCGCCGGGATTGGTACCAGCGGGCCGGCGCGCCCCGGCGGGCGCGGTAGTCGTGCAGGTCGGCGCGTACCCAGGGGTCGAAGGGCGGCAGCGAAGGGGTCTCCTTGAGTGCCGCATCGAGCCTGTCGGGGTCGAGCGGGATACGGTAGCCCTCGCGTTCCTCCTGCATGCCGAGCGCGCGCATGAGCGCGAGCGCCGGGCGTACGAGGTCGAGCTTGAGCGCCGCCCGGCGGGCCATGGAGGTGGCCACGCCGATCAGGTCCGCTTTCCACGACCCCGTGACGAGCAGCTGGTCGCGGGCGCGTTCGAGGGCCCGCAGGTCCGGCTCCCGCGCCACCGCCAGCACGCCGCCCGAGCCCGCTCCCGGATGCTTGGAGAGGCTGAAGACGCCTGCCTCGCCGAGCGTCCCCAGCGGCCGCCCGCCGACGCTCGTCTCCATGGCGTGCGCCACGTCCTCGATCAGGATCTTCCCGGCGAAGGCCTCGGCGCGGTCGGGCAGTCCATAAAGATTGGTCGTCAGCACCACGTCCACCGCGGCGAGATCGACCCGGTCGGCGTCGATGTTGCCGTCACGTGGCGACAGCGGCGCGATCACCGGGCGCAGGCCGGCCGCGAGCACCAGGAAGAGGATCTCGTCGGCGGAGATGGGCGACATGAGCAGCCGCTGGCCGGGCGTGCACCAGTGGCGCAGTGCCAGGTAGAGGCCGAGACGGTTGGACGGCAGCGGCAGGCAGTGACGGCCCGTGCGCTCTGCGATGTGTTTCACCGATGTATGACGGTACGGAAACGCCCGTAGGTTTTCAACGCCTTGTCCGCGGTCTTGAGCAGCAGCGGGCTGGCCATCACGGTGGCCCGGGTCTTGCGTGCGGGCACGCGCATCATCCAGTGGACGCCCGCCGCCGCGCTGGCCCTGGCCACCCGGCCCTCGGCCACCTCCAGCTCGCCGGTCTTGAGCTTGTCCTTGTATTCCTTCTGGCCACGGCCCATGTCGATCACTTCGATCCCGGCCGCGGCGGCCTGCTCGGCCATCGCGAGGTGGTGGATGAGGCCGGGGGAGTATTTGGCGAAGCGGGTGTCGTAGGCGGGGAACCAGCCGGCGAGCGTCGTCCGCGTGCGCACCCCGAAATGCCCGGCCACCGGCTGGTCGTCCACGTAGACCATGTCGAGCACTCCGGCGAAGGTGTCCGACCGGGTCGCCAGCAGCCGCTCGACCAGCTCGACGATCCACCGGTGCGCGAACCTGTCGGTGCGTCCGGTGCGCCGGTATTGGTCGGTCTTCCAGCCGAGCAGGGTGCGCAGCGGCGCCAGGTCGGTGGTCGCGAAGTCGTGGCGCAACGTGCCGACGTCGCGCTGGAGCTTGCGTGACTTGGCCAGGGTGGTCTTGTACGTCTTGCCGGAATGCTCCCTCAGCGCCATGGTGTAACGCTCGTACCCGTCGCGCAGGTCGATGATCGGTGACGGGTGGCGCTCGTGCCGGGCGCCCAGCAGCGGCTGCCCGGACACCAGGTGGTCGAACTCGTAAACCGCGAGCCCGCACTCCTTGATCAGCCGGCGCGCGTCAATCTCGAAGTCCTTGGCGTGGATCAGGCCCTGGGCGTCGGTCAGTCCCGCGGCGACCGGTTTGCCGATGCCCAGCGGATGCCGTTCGAAGGGGAAGAATCCCATGATTTCGGAACCGTCGTACAGGATGGCGACCTGGACGAGATCTCGCAGCTCACCCACCGTGATCGTGAACTCGGGGGACAGGAACGGATTGTCGAAAGCGGGGTTGGACTCCTGTAGAGCCCGCCATCGACTCACTTCGGTCGGTCCCAGCTCACGGGGGAGGGCAAGGGTGACGCGCATGGGCTCCTACTGACGGCATGCTTCCTGCTCCGGCGTGCGGGCAGACAAGTACGCCCAGCCTAAGGGTTGTCCTCACTGCTCAGCGACGTGGCCGGGGATTCTTACAGAATTCTCAGATGGCGTTGCGAACAGAGTGACGTTCTAATGTGGTGTCCATGACCGTACCTGGCATCGACCGGCCCCGCCTGGTCCAGTGGATGGGCCGGAACGTGCCCGACGCGGGCGAGCCCCTGTCCGTCTCCCTCATTTCCGGCGGCAGGTCGAACCTGACCTATCTGATCGAGGCCCGCGAGCGGCGGTTGGTGCTGCGTCGCCCGCCGCTCGGTCACGTGTTGCCCACCGCCCATGACATGCGGCGCGAGTGGCGCGTCATCTCCGCGCTCGCGCCGACGCCGGTGCCGGTGCCGGAGCCGGTCGCGTTCTGCGCCGACGAGGACGTGATCGGGGCGCCGTTCTATCTCATGGGGCACGTGGACGGCACCGCCGTACGGACCAGGGAGGAGCTCGGCGACCCGGAGTCGTCGCCCGAGCGGACGCGGCGGCTGTCGGAGCGGCTGGCCGAGGTGCTGGCCGCCATTCACGCCGTGGACTACCGCGAGGTCGGGCTGGGCGACTTCGGGCGGCCGGACGGCTACCTGGCCAGGCAGCTCGACCGGTGGTGCCAGCAGTGGGAGCGGTCGAAGACGGCCGACCTGCCGGAGTACGACCGGCTCGTGGAACGGCTGCGCAAGCGCCTGCCCGCCGAGCCGGCCGCGGGTGCCGCGGGCTCCGGCACGCTGGTGCACGGCGACTACCGGCTGGACAACACGCTGATCCGGCTCGGCGATCTGGAGATCATGGCCGTGGTCGACTGGGAGATGTCCACGCTCGGGGATCCGCTGGCCGATCTGGGGCTGACGCTGACGTACTGGCATGATCGCGGGGACGAGGAGCGGGCCAGGATCCCCGTGGCGGGGGACGTGACGGTCGCGCCCGGGTTCATGAACGGCGCCGAGTTCGCCGGCCATTACGCGAAGGCGTCCGGGCGGGATATTTCGGATCTCGGGTTTTATGTGGCCTTCGGTAACTTCAAGCTGGCGGTCATCGTGGAGGGTATCCACGCGCGGTTCCGGCAAGGTAAGACCGTGGGGGAGGGATTCGACGGGATCGGCTCCGCCGTGCCGACGCTGATCTCCCGCGCACACCGCATGCTCGACCAGGCTTGACCGCACCTGACCGGACCCCACGAGGAGCGAGCGCCATGAGCACAGTTGCACTGATCACCGGAGCGGCGAGCGGCATAGGCGCCGCCACGGCGCGGCGACTGTCGGCGGGTGGCGTCAAATGCGTCCTCGTCGACCTCGACGGCGAGGGCGTCGAGAGGCTGGCCAAGGAAGTGGACGGCGCGTGGCTGGCCGCCGACGTCAGCCGCGAGGAGGCCTCGCTCGAGGCCGTGGCGCTGGCCGGGCAGCGATACGGGCGGCTGGACCTGGTGCACCTCAACGCCGGGATCTCCGGCAAGGTGGATCTGGCGGCGTTCGACGCCGAGCGCTACCGCCAGGTGATGGGCGTGAACGTGGACGGCGTGGTCTTCGGCGTACGCGCCGCCGTGCCGCTCCTGCTGCGCTCCGGCGGCGGCGCCATCGTGGTCAGCTCGTCGCTGGCCGGGCTCGTGGGCTACTCCGGCGACCCGATCTACACGATGACCAAGCACGCCGTGGTCGGGCTGGTCAGGGCGCTGGCCGAGCCGCTGGCGGCGCAGAAGATCCGCATCAGCGCCGTCTGCCCGGGCTTCACGGACACGCCGCTGGTGGCCGAGTCGCGGGAGATGTTCGTCAACGCCGGGTTCCCGCTGCTCACGGCCGAGGACGTGGCCGCCGCCGTGGAGTCCGCCTTCTACACTGACGTTCCAGGCACGCTCCTGATCGTCCAGCCCGGCAGGCAGCCGGTCCCCTACCGCTATGCCGGGGTCCCCGGCCCGGCGGGCGGGCAGAGGCCGCCGCTGGGGGACGGCGGTAGCTGAGCGTCAGCTGGGCGTAGACCAACCGTAAGTCTCTTGCAAGTAGGGCGATTACCGTAATCAGGGCTGGGCCATGCTAGGTGCCCAGCCCTGATGACGTCCGCGACCCGTGAGGAGCGTTTCAGTGATTCCGACCGACGGCCGACACGCGCGCCGACGATCGCCCTGGCCCATCGCACTGGGAGCAGGGATCCTCGCGGTCGTGCTAGTGGCAGGCATCATGGTCTATGCCTCGATGCGGACCAAGTCCCGCACCGGGTTCACCGGCGCCGAGGTGGCCACGAAGGTGCCCACCGAGCCCGCGCCCCAGCTCGACCAGCCGCCGGCGCTGGAAACCTGGCCGCGCTGGGGCATCACGCACACCCAGTACAGCGCGGACAACGAGCCGCAGGACGTCGTCGAGCAGGCCAGGGGCGTGCTCGGCCGGGTCCCGATGCTGCAGAACCAGCACATCATGGGCTGGGGCGTCGGCAACCCCGAGCCGAGCCCCGGGCAGTTCAACTTCCGCGACCTCGACCGGCGGCTGAAGTTCATGGCGTCGTCGCGGGCGGTGCCGGTGATCACGCTGTGCTGCGCGCCCGACTGGATGAAGGGCGGGCAGGCCGGGCGTACGGACTGGAACAAGAACCACACGGTCGCGCCCGAGCCCGAGCACTTCGACGACTTCGCCAAGCTGGCCGTGCGGGTGGCCAAGCAGTACCCGACGGTCAAGCACTACATGGTGTGGAACGAGTTCAAAGGTTTCTGGGACCCGGCCACCAACCGCTGGGACGCCAGGGGCTACACCGAGCTGTACAACAAGGTCTATACGGCACTGAAGAAGGTCAACAAGGACATCCAGGTCGGGGGCCCGTACATCCCGATCGAGAGCAACGCCCGCTCGCCCCGCCCCTCGGAGCTGAGCGGCGCGTGGGGGACGATCGACCAGCGGGCCCTGGACGCGATCGAATACTGGATCGACCGCAAGAAGGGCGCCGACTTCATCGTGGTCGACGGCGCCTCCATGACGAACGACAAGGGGAACGTCCCCAACGACTTCGCCGCCCAGGCCAAGTTCAGCGCGATCACGACGTGGCTGCGCGAGAAGAGCGACGACCTGCCGGTGTGGTGGGCCGAGTGGTACGTGGAGCCGGAAAACGCGAACTGGTCGGAGGAAAAGCGCACGGCGGTCCAGGCGACGGCGCTGATGGAATTCGCCAAGAGCGGCGTGACCACGGCCCTGTATTGGAATCCGCAGCAGAAGGACCAGGGCGACTGCGGCGGCTGCCTATGGGCTCCGAAAGTCGGCGACGAAATGCCCATGGCCGGCCTGCTGAGCGGCTTCACGAAATGGTTCCCGACGGGTGTGCAAGTGGCCGACGTGCAGTCCTCGGACGAACGCGTCAAGGTCCTGGGTCAGGAACGCCAGCTCGTGATGGTGAACACCGCGGACGAGGAAGTGACGGCGACGGTGGACGGCAAACAGGTCACCCTGGCGCCGTACGAGATCAGGTGGACGGGCCGGGGCGGCGCATAGGCCCATCTGACTACTAGGGGTCATGTGCTCATGACGGCTGTGGCTGTGTCGCCGGCAGGCCGAAATGGGGAAGGCAGGCCTCCAGGCCGTGGATCTTCACCGGCACCGGGCTGGTGAAGTCGTCCCGGTCCAGACGCAGGCGTTGCTGGATCGCGCGCCGCCCCTGGATCTGATGCACAGACACCCCGTCCGGCCGGTAGCCGAGCTTGCGGGAGACGGCGAGTGACGCCGGGTTGTCCAGGAAGGCGCCGGAGACTGCGGTCTGGGCGCCGAGGCCGGCGAAGGCCAGGTGGAGTACGGCGGCGCGCATCTCGGTGCCGAGCCCGTGCCCCTGGTGGGCGCGGCCCAGCCATGAGCCCGTGTGCGCCTCCCGCGTGACGGCGAAGTCGGTGGCGGTCAGGTCCTGGGCGCCGATCACGCGGCCCTCGTGGACGATGACGAAGTTGCAGTGCCAGCTCTCGGGCTGCCAGCGCGCCATGACTCCGAGGTGGAAGCGGATGACGTTGCCCGGGAGCTCGGCGGCGGGGGCGTCGGTCCACGGCACCCCGAACGGCATGCGGCTGGGATCGTGCACGCCCTCCAGCGCCCGGTCGGCCAGCTCGTCGAGGTCGTCCAGGGAGGGGAACCGCAGTTCGAGCCGGGGCGTGGTAAGGCGCAGGTTGAAGAGAGGCCAGTGGCGCATGTCGGCCCATTGTTCCGGGCCCCGCCTACAAGGTCATCTCATTTACGCGCGACGCCCGGTCTGCGCCAGTACGTGAGGTACCGCAGCAGCCATTCCACCGGCCCGTACCGATGGCCCTTGAGCCACCACCGGCTGTAGAGCACCTGGGCGCCGAAGATGCCGAGGGCGATCAGCACCTCCACCGGCGGGCTGACCCGGTCGACCAGTGCCAGCCCGTACCCCGTGAAGATCAGCGAGCAGATCAGCGACTGCGCCAGGTAGTTGGACAACGCCAACCGCCCGGGCGCGGCCAGAGCACGCCCGATCCGCGGCATAGAGGGCAACAGCCGCAGGAACGTGGCCCCGTATGCGGCCGCCAGCAGCGGGGCCGTCACCAGGTCCACCGCCTCGCCCCAGAACTTGTGCACGGTGCCGTTCCAGGCCGACAGGGTATAGAAGAACGCGCCGCCCAGCCCCACCGTGAAGCCCGTCCACTGGAGCCTGCGCAGCGCCCGCGTGTGAGCGGACAGGTCACGCAGGGCGCCCAGCTTGCCGACGGCCAGGCCGATCAGGCACGCGGCCAGCACCGCGGGCCCCTGGAAGAGCACGCGGAACATGATGATCAGCGACAGTTTGCGGACATGCTCGGAGATGATCTGCCAGACGCCGCCACCCAGGGCCGCGTCCGATCGGGCGGCGTCAGCGGCCGCGGGCGCGACCGTCCCCGACATGTCGTGGCCCGACATCGCCATCAGGGCCAGGAGCACGAAGCCGAGGGCCAGCAGGGCGGTCAGGCCGGCGGCCAGCAGGACCGCCGCCCGGGGCGTGATCCGCCGCAGCACCAGCAGCGCCACGCCCACGGCCGCGTACGTCGTCAGGATGTCCCCCGGGAACAACAACACGGCGTGCGCCAGCCCGAGCAGGAACAGCCCGGCCAGCCGGCGCAGGAACATAGGGACGAACGCGCGGCCGTGCTGGGCGGCCGAGTCGAGCTGGAGCGTGAAGCTGTAGCCGAACAGGAAGGAGAACAGGAGGTAGAACTTGTTCTCCATCAGCAGCGTCACGGACCATCGCACGCCCCAGTCCAGCGACGAGTGGAACGCGGGCTCCGCCAGCCCGGCCATCCGGTAACCGGAGGCCAGGAAGGCGATGTTCACGACGAGGATGCCTAGGAGCGCGAAGCCGCGTAGGGCATCCACAGAAGCGATCCTGGCCGCCGCGGATGGGGCTCTTGCGTCGGAGGTTGCGGAAAGTGTCTTCTGTGTCCTCATCGAGTGACATCATTCCGCACATCCTGAGCGTTTCCTGTGAATTCAGTTATTTTGTGCGATATAGATGAACCGCTCGACGATCACCGCGAAGGCCACCACGAACGCGGGAACCGCCAAGTAGAGCAGCCGCCTGCGGGCCTTCCTGGCCCGGTTCGGGCCGTTCAGCCGGATGACCTCATAGCCGAACAGTGCGACCCATGTCACACCCAGCGCGCCGATGCCCACCGGCGTCCAGGGTGAGGTGGGGTCGCCGCGCCCCGCGTACGGGTTCGGCTCGGGGATCTCCGTGCCGCGGACGAACGTCTTCCACGTGTAGAGCGCCGCGTCCGCGTTCGAGTAGACCCGCTTCAGGTCCGGCGAGGCGTCCAGCGCAGCGCGGAACCTCTCCCCCCAGTCCGCCGAGAAACCCTCGTTGAGCTGCAGGTAGCTCACCTGGCCGCGGCTCACCATGAGGTACGAGTTCCGTGGCGAGTCCTTCAGTTTCTTGACCGCGTCCGCGATCTTCGTCGGGTCCTTGTGCACGAGGGCCTGCAGGTTGAAGCTGACGATCTCGACGTCCCGCTCGCCCCACGGCATGGTGGGCGTGACCTCGGGGCCCTCCTTCGGCACCAGATAGATCACCCTGGCGCTGGGCTTGTCGTGCTCGTAGACGTAGTGCATGGCGCCGACCTCGCCGGCGGTGACCCGCTCGAACTTCTCGTTGCCATACCTGGCCAGCAGGAACGTGAACGCGAACAACACCGCGAAGCAGGCCGCGAGCACGACCGAGAGCTTCTTCGTGAGCTGCGGGTTGAACCGCACGTTCCGCTTGCGCAGCGGCACGGTCTCCTCGCGCACGTCGGCGCTGTCGGCCGGCAGGTTCGGGAAGAACGCGTACGCGGCCAGCAGGCAGGCGCCGGGCAGCGCGAACATGTAGATCCGCAGGCCGATCTCGCCGCCGTAGCTCTGCAGGCCGAGCGCCAGCACCGGCACGCACAGCAGGATCAGCGCCGACCGGTCGAACACCCCGCGCCGCAACCGCCTGAACAGGCCGGCCGCCGCGAGGCTGAGGATGACCACGAGGATGCCGAGGCGGGCCTGCAGCACCATCGCGTGCGCCGGGTCGCTGCCCTCGATCCGGTCGCCGGTGTTGCTGCGCAGGTTCTGCAGGATGTTGCCCAGGCCGCCGAAGATCGCGTCGATCTGGCTCGCCCAGAACCCGACCGTCATGTAGCTGATCCAGGCCAGCACCACCAGCCCGAGGGCGAACGGCAGCGCCCACGTCAGCGAGGTCCGCTTGAAGATCAGGAACGCGGTGACGACGCCGAGCATCATGAAGGGCGTGATCTGGTGCGAGGCCACCGACGCGAAGAACAACGCCAGCAACATCATCAGCATGAGCAGCTTGTCGGCTCGGTACGTGCCGGTGTTGGCCAGCTCGCCCGGCGTCATCGCATCCAGCTTGCCCAGCAGCTTGCGCAGGCCCTTGGTCGGGATCGGCTTGGTCCGCGGCTCCACTCGCCCGAACCAGCGCAGCAGGATCGCCACGAACGCGAGATAGAGGGCGAACGTGAAGCCCTGCGGCGAGAAGTAGTCCTGCCCGATCCACTGCACCAGCACGAACAGCAGCGCCGCGAACCACCGCGCGCGCGTGGTCGCCACGACCTGGCGCAGGATCAGCACGAACGGGAGCAGGTAGAGCAGGTTGGACAGGAGCGGCGTCCACATCAGGATCGGCGTCAGGTCGGTGATGCCGGCGGCCTTCGTCACGAACGCGAACAACGCGAAGAAGCCCGGCCAGCCCATACGGGCGTCGATGCTGATGGCGGTCTCGCCGGTTCTACTGATGAACTCGACGAAACCGGCATGGATGTAGGCAGTGGGGAAGCGCGGCTCGGTCGCCACCAGGGCGCCCGCGCCATGTAGGGCGAACGTGATGGCGGCGATCTGGAACAGGAGCAGGAACTTGCGGTCCGTGCTCTGGGCGACCGTGACGAAGAACGACACGATCATGATGAGAATGGCGATGAAGGCCGTGGCCGGGAGCGCCGAGATCAGGCCCAGGCCGTCGATGTCATTGGGATCCACGCCGCGCAGGGGTCCCGCGGGGACCTTGAGGGCGAGGATGTACATGAGCAGGCCCTCAAGGACCAGCAGGGCGGGCAGCCACTTGGGGGCACTGGCGATCAGCGCGCCGATACGGCCGACGGCGAGGCGCGGCCTGGGAGCCGCCGCCTGCTGCGGCACGGCTTGCTGAGGGTGCTGCGGCACGGCTTGCTGGGGGAGCGCCTGCTGCGGGGCGGACTGCTGGGCGACTGCCTGCTGGGCCACAGCTTGCTGGGGGTGGCCTTGCTGGGGGTGGCCTTGCCGGGGCGGCACGCCCCGAGGGGGACCTGGAGACACGCCCGGGCCTCCCGGGCCCTGCGGCGGCCCCATGGGCTGCACCAATGCGCCCAGCCCGCCAGAACCGGGCCTTCCAGAGGCCGGTCCGCCCCTGGCGGGTGCGCCTCCGGCGGGTCCGGCTCCGGCCGGTCCGCTACCGGCGGGTCCGCCAGCATCAGGTCCGCCAGCGGTCGGTTCGCCGGACGGCCCGCCGGCGGTCGGCTTCCCCGACCGGCCGGCAGGGGTAGGCGTGCCCGTGGGCGACGCGCCGCTGAGCGGTCCTTTGGCCGCCGGTCCGACAGTGGGCAACTTCGCGGTCGGCGCTTCAGCGGGTGTGCCTGTCGCCTTGGATGTCCCCTTCGCGGTCGGCATGCCCTTCCGGGTGGGCGTGACCTTCGGGGTGGGAGTGCCCTTGGCGGCGGGTGTCGTCTCGCTGGGCGGCGTCGGCCCGCCGGCCGGCGTGTCCTTGGGGGTGGACGTCCCCTTGGCGGTCGGCGCCCCCTTGGGGGCGGGCTCCTCCTCGGCGGGCGCACCGGTCGTCGACGCGCCCTTGGACGCGCCCGTCTTCGCACCCGCAGCCCCCTGCTGCGGCCCGCTGGTGGGCTTGGCGGCGCCGGCAGGCTGCGGTCCGCTGGGCGGCTGGGTGCGCAGGCCCGGGTTGGTCGGCGCATTGGCGTCCGAATCGGCCGCCTTCGTCCCCGCTGGCCCCTCAAGCGCGCCGGCCTCAGGAGCGTCGGCCTCAGGAGCGTCGGCCTCAGGAGCGTCGACCTCGGCAGCACCGGTCCCGGTCTCCGACGGGTCGCAGTCAGGCCGTTGGACGGGCATCGAGACGGTCCCGGCGGCCCCCGGGTCCGCTTCCTCCGCCGTAGGCGGCCGGCCGATGTGGAGGGACGGCCCGGGAATCCGGAACGTCGTGGTCTGGTCCGCGGCGGACTCGTCCGTGGCAGCAGAGTCCTCAGCCGCGCCCTCATCGACCTCCGCGGAGGCAGGTTCCTTGTCGAACGTCAGCTTCGGGATCACCCCGGTAGCTTCCGGATCGAAAGGCACGTCTGAATCCTCGTTTCCTCTTGGCTCGGGAGCTCCGCTCCCCTCTCCGTCCTCACGCACGTCCGAGGAGCCCGTGATCCCCGTTGTCATGCCATCGCCGTCCCGTTGCCTCACGTTGACCATCATGCGGTCCCGGACGACCCCTGGATGACAGTCGCCTTCCCTGTTTCATCGAACTTGAGAATTTTACGGAGATTCCCGAAGATCAATATCGCTACGAGCAGCTCGCTGAAGAGCAACCCGTATCCCACCGCGTTCACCCCCGCGAACGGGAACAAGGCGATGGTGGACACCAGCACGAGCACGGCCAGCCCGATCTGCACGATCGCCAGCGACCGCGCCTTGCTCTGCGACCGCAGCGCGCTCAGATAAACCTCGATCAGCACCCGAGGCAACACGGCGAGCGACATCAGCCGCAGCAGCAGAGTGCCCTCTTCGGCGAACTTCGGCCCGAAGATCGTCAGGATCAGGGGCGCCCCGAGGATCGCCACCGCGATCAGCGGAGTGACGATCATGAACGCCCGCCGCAACGCCCGCCGGCAGTTCGCGGCCAGCCGAGCAGGATCGAAAGAGCCCTCGACGGTCAGCGACACCGCCATGTTCATGGCCAGCAGCTCGATCATGCTGGCCAGCGTGTGCGCCATCGAGAAGCGCCCGAACGTGGCCTCGCCCACCTGTGTGGCGATCACGACCGGCACCAGATAGACGATCGCCAGGATCGACAACGTCCCGGGGAAGTCCCCGGCCAGGAACCTGCCGATCTCCCGCAGCCGCGGCGGCGCCTGCTCGCTGTCGGACTCCCGCACGTGCCGGGGCACCACCACGCCGAAGATCAGCCAGTTGACCGGGATCAGCGCGAGCGCCGTCGGGATCACCCAGGAGACGAAGATCCCGCCTTCGGGCAGCGCGGCCGCCAGCGCCACGAGCAGCCCCATCTTGACCAGGCCGAAGATGAAGTTGTTCATGGGCACGAACGTCGCCCTGCGCAGCCCGGTCAGCACCACGTCCTGCAGCGTGAACACGGCCCACACCATCACGGACGCCAGGAAGAACAACCCCGGCCCGAAGCCGCTCAGCACCTGGTAGGTCTGACCCCACATCGGCAGCGTCAGCAGGAAGCCGAGCGCCGCGACCCCGCCCGTGGCGGCGGCCAGGCCGTACCCGCGCAGGATCAGCTCGGGCGTGCGGCGGCCCGCCACCGGCAGGTAACGGGCGAGCGCCCCCACGAACCCGAGTGCGGTCAGCGACGCGAACAGCCGCATCGCCGTGATCACCGCCTGGCCGCGGCCGAACTCCTCCTCGGAGTAGAGCGCGGGATTCGCGGCCAGGAGCCAGTAGCCCATGCCGAGCACGCCGGTGACGACGGTGTTCGCCATGAGGGAGTATCCCTGCCGGAAAAGGGGGTTGCGCAGGTCGCGAAGGATCTTCCCCCAGACGCTAGACATTGCCGCGCACCCGCTGCAGCCCGTACCTCGTGCGCCGCACGACCGCGTACCCCTTGGTGAGGATGCGCTCGCGCAGGTAGATGAGAGGTACGGCGTTGCCTTCGACGGCGCGCTTGAACATGTTGATGGTCGTGCCCTTGCCGACTGTCAGCCGGGGGATGGCGAGCATGTCGTGCCGGTCCGCGGCGATCGTGTTGCTCACCGCGCAAGCTGCGAAATATCCGGCCTTGCGCACTTCTCGCCGCACACGGGCGCTGGAGTACCCGTACGGGTAGGCCATGGTGGCGACCGGCGCGCCGATCTTCTCCTCCAGCAGGCCCTTGTTCCTCCGCAGCTCCTGCCGCATGTCGTCGATGCGGAGCTGGTCGAGCTGGGGGTGGCTGTGGCTGTGGCCGCCGATCTCGATGCCGGTCTGCGCGGCCTCGCGGGCCTGGCCCCAGGACAGCATGTCGTCCAGCGGCCGGCCCGCGGCGTCCTTGCCCGCGTCGGAGACCCAGCCGCTGGTCAGAAAGACCGTGGCCGGGAAGCTGTGCTTGTCGAGCAGCGGCAGCGCCTGGCTGTGGAAGTCGGCGTAGCCGTCGTCGAAGGTCACCACGACGGGCTTCGCCGGCACCTCGTGGCCGTCGATCTTGTTGAGCGCGGCCACCAGGTCGCCCAGCGTGAGCGGGGTGAAGCCGCTCTCCTTCAGGTAGGCGAGCTGCTCGTCCAGGTCCGACGGCCGCACCGAATGCGGGCGGGTCTCGTCATTGGGAGTGTCCGTGACGGAGTGGTACATCAGGATCGGAACTCGGATCATGATCGTGCCACCTTAAGCCGTACGGAACCCACCACGTAGCCCCAGGTCGTCCAGGCCAGCCCGATGACGATCGCGGCCGCCCGGCCCAGCCCGCCCAGGTCGCCGCGCAGAGCCTCGCCGATCCCGCGCAGCGCGCCCAGCGGCAGCGTCTTGAGCGCGTGCGCCCGCTCGCTGGCCAGCCCGTCCTGAGTGCCGACCTCCTGCGTCACCAGGGCCTTCGACAGCCCTTCCGCGTAGCACCTCGACCTGAAGTACGCGAACCGCTCGCGCTGACGGGACACCTTGTGCCCGATCATCGCGCGCGGCTCGAACAACATGACCGAGCCCGGCTTGCGCTGGCTCAGCCGGATGCAGAACTCCGTCTCCTCGCACCCGAGCGGGCGCGACTTGCGTCCCTGCACGCTGCGCCCGATGCCGCTGTGGAACCCGCCCACCTCGGCCACCACGTCCCGCAGGAACGCCGCGTTGCCACCCATCACATTGCGGATCGGCGCACGGACCGACGGCATGCCGCGGTAGGTGCAGCCGACCGTCCAGTCGAACTCGTACGGGAACCACCGCGGCCGCACCTTCGACGCCCACAAGGGGTCGGTACGGCCGCCCACGCCCACCACGCCCGGTTCCTGGAAGCCCTCCTCCAAAGCCTCCAGCCACCTGGGATCGGCGACCGCGTCGTCGTCGAGGAACGCGACGATCTCACCGGTGGCCGTGGCCACACCGGTGTTCTTGCCGCCGGACAGCCCCTGCTCGTGAGTGTTCTCCACCACGATGGCCTGCGGGTATTCAAGCTTGAGCTTGAGGTGCAGGTCGGGGTTGTGGTCGACCACCAGGATCAGCTCGTGTGCCGGGCGTGTCTGGTTCTCGACCGACTCGACTGCCTGCCTGATGTCCTCCCACCGGTCCTCGGTGTAGACGCAGATGACAACAGACGTGTTCACAACGATCCTTCTTAAGCGACGCCTCGGTCAGCGGCAGGAGTGGCGGTCGGCTCAGGCTGAGCGGGAGCGGGCTGGCGACGCCACTCCTTCAGGATGGTCTTGAGCACGCGGAAGCCATCTCGTACGGCGCGCAGGTTGCTCTCGCCGTGAATGCGGTTGCGCTCGTGGCTCGGCACCTCGTGCACCTTCAGCCCGGCCTTGGCGGCCCGCACGTTCATCAGCGTCTCCACCTCGAAGCCGTCGCAGTCGAGGTTGAGCACGTCCAGGTGGCGGGCCCAGAAAGCGTTGTAGCCGTAGCACAGGTCGGTGTACTTGGTGCTGTACATGACGTTGACGATGCCGGTGAGGACCTTGTTGCCCAGGCGCCGGTTCAGCGTCAGGTCGTCGCTGCCGCCCCCCGAGGCGTAGCGTGATCCCTTGACGAAGTCGGCGCCCGTCACGAGCGCGCCCACGAAGTTGATGATCTCGCGGCCGTCGGTCGAGCCGTCGGCGTCGATCATCACGATGATGTCGCTGGTGCACGCGGCGAACCCGGCGGCCAGGGCGTCGCCCTTGCCCTTGCCGGTCTGCGTGACGATCTTCACGTTGGGCCGCAGCCGCTTGGCCACGGCCACCGTGTCGTCAACGGAGTTGCCGTCGACGAGCACGATCTCGTCGATCCACTGCGGGATCGTGGCGAAGACGTGCGGGAGGTTCTCGGCCTCGTTCATCGCCGGCACGACCACGCTCACCGTTGGGGAAATGGCCAGGTGAGGCGTGACGGGCGTGAAGCTCGTGGGCGGTGGCATCGACCGAAGGGGCGAGGTGTGGACCTTGCCGTTGTGCTTGGTGATCTCGGGACTCATGGCGAGGGATTATCCTTCCGGGGCCCTGTGCTGCGGGCCGGCCCAGGCCAGCCCCGGGTGCTGCGGGAATGGCGAAACCGGTGAACGGTGCATTGAAGGGTCCTGTGGAGTGAGGGTGTGCTGCGGGTTTGGGTGGAGCGCTCAGCGTGCTCCGGTCGGTTCCTTGACTACTGCGTTGGATGGCTCCTGCTGCTGCATCGAGGTGCGCACCCGACCGAAGCCCTTGAGGACACGGTCAGCCGCTCTATAAAGAGACGGTCGATCCATGACAATTGTTCGGGCTTTGTTGAAAGGAGTTCGGCCGATCCAGTGGACCGCCGCCGTCGCGGACGGCCGGGAGATGCGGCCTTCGGCGACGTACAGGACCCCGCTCTTGAGCCAGTCTTTGTACTCCTTGCCGCCCTTGCCCATGTCCACCATGTGCAGACCGTTCTTCGCGGCGGCCTCGGCCATCTGGAGATGGTGCACGATGCCGGGCGAATAGCGCGCGTACTCGGTGTCGTAGGCGGGGAACCACCCTACAAGGGTGGTGGCCGTACGGAGGCCGAAATGTCCGGCGACCGGCACGTCACCGGCATAAAGCATGGTGAGGACGCCGGCGAAGTCCGATGAGTTCTCGGCATGCATCATGTCGGTCAATTCGACGATCCACGGCTGGGCGAATCTGTCCACCCGGCCAGTTCTCCGATACTGGTCGGACTTCCAGGCCAGTAACGTCCGCATCACCTCGGGGTCGGCCGAGGCCCACTCGAAGCGCAGCTCGCCCTGCTCGCGACCCATCTTGCGCTCCTTGTAGCGCACGGTCTTGAGGTTTTTCGGCGAGTTGGCCTTGACCTGCTCGATCCAGGCCTCGAAGCCGGAGGTGAAGTCCATGACCGGAGCCGGGCGCACGTCCTGCTCGTAGGGGGCGAACGTCGGCTGCCCGGCCACCAGGTGGTCGAAGTCGAACACGCTGAGCTTGCAGGCCCGCAGCAGGGCCTTGGCGTCCAGCGTCAGGTCCGGGGCCGAGATCAGACCGTGGCAGGTGGTGAGGAAGCCGCCGAGCGGTTTGCCGATGCCGAAGCTGTGCCGCTCGTATGGGAAGAATCCCTTGATGCCGCTTCCATCTGAGATGACCGCCACCCTCACGTAGTCACGCAAGCGGTCCATCGCCACGGCGAACTCGACCGACAGGAACGGGTTGTCCAGACTCCGGTCAGCCTTCTGCAGCTCACGCCATCGGGCCCGCTCGGAGTCTCCGAGCTCTCCCGGCCGAACTACCTGGATGTTCACCTTGCCCTGGCCCCCTGTTCGCTCTGCATGCTCTTCCCCCGGTACAAGACGCGGAGCACGTACATGAACCCGCCGAGCACGGCGACCGTCGCCACACCGGCCCGCGGCGACCACGCGCCGAAGAGCAGCATGGCCTCGGCGAGCAGCACGTTCAGTACGAGACTTGCCGCGGCTCCTACAGATAGAGCGGCCAGTGGGTCACGATCACGCAACAGTCCCACTACGGCCGCACCTGGAACCACCAGAAGGAACAACGAGATCAGGAACGGGCGCAGCGGCGTCTCGATGTCGAACAGCGCCACTACCGCTCCCGCTATGCAGGCCAGCCCCACCAACCAGGCGAGGGCTCTGCGGTGCTGCCTGAGCATCTCCTGTATCTCTCCTGCTCTCACTGGTCAAAAGCGCGGTTTATCGCAGTTCATGGGACCAATCCGCGCCTGAGCACGTCAATGCCGACGCTTGGCGACGCGCTCCGGTTTACCGGCAGGCAGAGATTTCTCGTGTGAGGTTAAACACACGGTCAAGCAGTCTCCGGACGCCGACGCGGCCCCAAGCACACCAGGATGCCCTATGTAGCCTAGGATCTTCGAGTCGGGGTCCGATATATCCCCGATTGTCGTCTAAATATGAGTCTACTGTGACGTTACGCGAGCTTTACCCTGCCATGGTGTCCACTGAGGACGTCCCGAGCCCCGTGGGTGATTCGGTCGGCTCAGGAGTGGGCGTCGGCTCGTCGCTCGGCGGGTCGGATGCCCGGGGCTCCCGGCCGTCCCAAGAGAGCGAGCAGGTCCCGGTGCCGCCGTTCGAGGTGAATGTGACCCGGCCCGTGCCGGCCTCGTTCGGGTCGATCACCGTTACCCAGATCATCACCGAGCCGCCGGTCTTGATCGACCCGCTCGCCGGGAACACGTCCAGGCCCTGAGAGGCGGTCGCCACCCAGGACACCGAGGCGTTGCGGGCGCTGAGCCCGATCTTGGCCGCCCCATCGACTCCCCGTGGGCACGAGACGCCGAGCCTGGCGCCGGGCGCGGGCCTGCGGCGGGTGGCCGTGGGTGCGGCCGCGGGCCTCGTGCTCGGCCGCGCGGCGGCCGGCCGCCCGCTCGGCGTGGGCCCGTCCGACGGGCCGGTGCTCGAGGTCGGGGTCGGGGTCGGCGTCGGCTTCGGTGAGGGAGTCAGGTCATCCTGCTCGGGCACGGCCTCCGGCGTCGGACTCTCTTCGGCGGGGAGGGTGGGGGAGAACTGCAGCGAGGTGGGGTTCGACGCCGTCCCGCCGCTGATCACGACCATGGCGCCCGTCGCGGCCAGCACGCACACGCCCGCCAGCACCACCGGCGCGAGCCTGCGCGGCCGGCGCCGGCGCGAGCGGCGCTCGGCCGGCACCGGGAACCCGGCCCGGTCGAAGCTGTCCCCGCGATCCATGATCAGCGTGCGGGTCTGACCGCGCTCAGGACTGAGACACGTGTCGATCACCCGGCGGCGCAGGGAGATCGGCGGGAACGCGACCGGCACCATGTCCAGGAGCCGCCCGGCCGAGACCTGCCGATGCCGGCCCTCGGTGCACACCTCGCAGCCGCCGATGTGCCCCGACAACCGCCGCCGCAGCAGCGGGGTGAGCGGCCCCTCCCACGAGTCGACCATCGCCGACAGGTCGGGGCAGTGCGCCCGGCCCGTCCTGGCGAGCACCACGGCCGCCGCGGCGATCTCCAGATGGTCGCGGGCCCGGCCCAGCTTGGCGGCCGCCTGTCGCGAGGTCAGCGCCAGCACCGCGCCGGCCTCGGACGGGGTCAGGCCGTGGCGCAGCGACAGTTCCAGGACCTCCCGCTCGCTCTCGCCGAGCTCGCCCAGCGTCTCGTGAACCAGGTCGGCGAGCTCCGGATCCGCCTGCTCCTCCAGGTCGGGAAGCTCTTGTGCAGGGGTGCTCCGGTGCGCCATCCTGGCCCGCACCTGGAATCTGGCCAGCGCGTACAGCCAGGCCCGCAGCCGGCCCGGCTCCCTCAGCCGCTCCACGCACCCCTGCGCGGTGACGAGGGCGTCGTGTACGGCGTCCGTCGCCAGGTCCCGGTCCCCGGCCAGGGAGAAGGCGTAGTCGTACAGCCGCTCTGCGTAGGAGTCGAAGAGTTTGGCGGGAGCGTCGGCGTCCGCGCGCCGCAGAGCCTCCACGAGCTCCTGATCACCGGCGCGATCGACGGTCGGCCATCCAGGCACGGATCCCTCCCCGCAGGTACGACGGGCACTCAAGCCCCACGCGGAGAGGACGCGGCCTAGTTTGTCCAGGTTCGCCCCTCATGCCCATTGGGCATGAGAGGTGAACTCAGCCGTCGCAGTTCGGGGAGCAGAGGCGGCGCTCCATGCCCTGCAGGAAGAAGTCGCGGACCTGCAGGATGTTCTTGGCGATGTACGCCTCGCCGCCGGTCGCCTTGGCCAGCGCGTCCATCCGCTGCTTGCCGGGCGCGGCGTCCGGGCCGAAGGCGATGATGATGATGCTGACCGGGCGCTTGGGGTCGTAGGTGTCCTTCAGGAACTGCAGGATCGCCGGATTCTTGATCCCGCCATCGGGGTCGTCGTTGCCCGCGCCGTCCGTGAGGATCAAGAGCGTGTTGATCTTGTCCTGCTGGTACGTCTCGGTCATCTCCGTGTACGCGGCCTTGAGCGTGTCGTTAAGCCCCGTGTCGCCCGTCGCCTTGGCCTGGATCGTGGTGAGCTGCCTGACCAGCATGTCCTTGCGGAGGACGCCGTCGATGCTCTCGGTGAGCGGCCCCAGGGAGACGATCTCCTTCCAGTCCTTGCCGCGGCCGTCCAGATGCGTGGAGAACGTCCACACGCCCAGTTCGGAGTCGGCGGGGAACAGGCCGAGACCCTCAGTGGCGATCTTGCCGATGGCCTGCATCCGGGTCATGCCCGTGCCCGGCACCGGCAGCGCCATCGTGCCCGAGACGTCGAGCAGGGTGAGCAGGCGTGAGCCCAGGTTCAGCCTGGACCAGGTCTGCACCATCCGCGCCACGGTCGCTCCGTCGGGAGCGGGCAGCGCCTGCGGCGTCTCCGGAGTGAACCCCTTGTCCTTCGTCAGCACGTCGCCCGCCTTGCCGTCCGCGCTGCGGAAACCGGCGTCACGCAGGACCTTCTTGGCCGGATCCGTGGACAGCTCCTGCTTGAAGTCCGCCGCAGCCTTCTGCGTGGCCGGATCCTTGGTGAGGATCGTGACCGGGTAGTCGAGGCTGAGCGTGCCCTCCTCCGGATAGAGGGCCACCACCGGAGCCTCCGGCTTCTTCGTGTTGTGCGCGTAGATGGCCTGCTCGGAGGCCACGCCCACGGGCACCTTGCTGCCGGACTTCACGGTGAGGCTGGCCAGCAGCGCCGTCGAGTCGGACGCGAGCTGGCCCGACAGCTCCTTCAGCGCGCCCACCAGCGCCTTGTCCTGCCCGGCTTCCTTGGCCGTGCCCGCCGCGGCCACCAGCGCGGCCAGGCCCGCGGAGTTCTTCTGCGGGTCGAGGGCGAGCACGCGGACCTGCTTGCCCGGGCCGTCCACGTTCGCCACGTTCGCCGCTGCGATCATGCTGGACCAGCTCGGCTTGAGGGCGCTGGACAACTTCGCCGCGGCCGACTTGGCCGCCGCCAGCACGACGGGGGAGGTGGCGATCGAGACCTCGGGCTCGGGCAGCGCCTTGCCCGCCGGGGTCCTGCGCATGCTCTCCAAGAGCAGGCTGGAGTCCGCCACCCAGAAGTCGGCGGTGGCCTTGCCCGCGGCCAGCGCGTTGGCCGTCCTGGCCGCCGCCTCCTTGGCCACCGTCACGTCCACGCACTTGCCGTCGATCGAGTGCATGGCCTTGTTATAGTTATTCGCGATCTTGCTGAGCGACGGCTCGATGTCGGGAGTGGCGACGACGCGCAGCGCGAGCTTGCCGCCCGAGCAGTCGTGGTCGCGGTTGAAGATGACGAACGCGGCCACACCGAGGAGCACGGCCAGCGCCACGGCGCCGGCCAACGGCACGAGAACGCGGCCCCGGCTGCTGCGGCGCCTGCGGGAGGGGGGTTCGCTGGCTCGGTATCCGCCGCCGTATCCGCCGTCGAGCTCGTCTGTGCGGTGTCGCCCCACGATGTCCTCTTAGGTGTGTTGAGACCTTCCGGAGACCCTAGCGGGAGATGCTCCGCAATACTCCGGGAACGATACTCGGTGCGGTCAGTGGTGCAAAACAGCCCTTTTGATGCGGCAATTACGCTCTGTGGCCATCGCTGGTCGCAACTGTGACCGAAGTGCCAGCAATATACGGGGTTGTGGACTGGATGGTTGTTCAGTGGGAGCAGACGTGGCCGCGCCAGGCCCGCTTCCCCTCCCGTACCGCGACCGCCGCCAGCATCAGCGCCACGGCCGGATCCACCCACCACCAGCCCAGGGTGTTGAGCCACAGCCCGGCCAGGACGCCGGCCGCCATCGCCCCGCAGATCAGATTCTGCATGCCCTCGCCCGACGTGGCCGCCGAGGCCAGCCGGCGGCCCAGCCGCCGCTTGGCGAGCCCCAGTGCGGGCATGCCGGCCAGGCTGCACGCCGTCACCACGATGCCCAAGGCGGTCGGCGTCGCCCGGTGGCCCTCGCCCAGGTCGTAGGCCACGTGTACGACCAGATAGGGCGCGAGCAGCCAGAAGCTCAGCGCGATCGCCTTCCTGGCGGTGCTCTCCGCGCCCGGCGACAGCGTGCGCGCCCCGGTGAACCGCCACAGCACGATCAAACTGGCCGCCGCCTCCACCAGTGCGGACAGCGCCCATCCGATCAGCGCCACCGAGTGCGCGGCCAAGCCCGCCGCCAGGCCGAGCGTGCTTTCGACACCCAGCCAGGCGAGCGTGGCGACGGACAGCCAGCGGGCCGTGCGGGCCGCGCGGAGCCAATCGGCTGACGCGGCCGGATGCTCATGAATCCGCTGATCAGGCACCATGAACCCCCGAACTCCCGGCTATCCGGCCGTCGACAGCGAACTGTTACTTACCCATCACGCATCGTTATCCTGGAAGACGAAGGCAAAGGGATGGTCCAGTTCCGCACATAATGAGCGCTGATCGTTGGGGACGATTCGGGACTCTTCACGACTCTTCGGGGGAGGGCAAGTCTGTGCCGTTCACGCCCAGTCACATCGCCGCGGTGGTGCCGTTGATCATGTCATCACGGGTACGCAGATTCGCCGATCCGTGGGCGTTGGCGATGGGAGCGATGGTCCCGGACCTGCCGATCTTCCTCCCTTTCCTGCCTGACTACACCAACTGGCACTCCTGGCTCGGCGTCGTCACCATCGACCTGGCCGCGGTGCTGATGCTGGTGCCGCTGTTCCACTGGATCTTCAGGGACCCGCTGACCTCCTTGCTCCCGCCGTCGCTGGCCGGCCGCGCCGCGCTCTTGGCCCCGGACCGGCTACGGCCGCTCCCCATCGCCGCGGGCGCGGTGCTCGGCGCGGCGACTCACGTCGTGTGGGACTCCTTCACCCATTCCACCGGCCCGGCGGAGTGGGGTCCATGGTTGTCCGTGTCGGTCTTCGGGGTGATCAGGCTGTTCCGCCTCCTGCAGTACATGTCGTCGGCGATCGGGCTGGCCGTGGTGGTGTGGTGGGGGTGGCGGGAACTGTCGAGGATGGCGGCGGCGCCCGTGCCGGACCGGTTGCGGATCTCCTCGCGCACGCGCTGGACCGTCCTGGCGGCCGGCGCCGCGGGGGCCGCCGCCGGCGCGCTCCTCTGGCCTCTGGTGGACGAGCCCAACCCGGTGTTCGGCCTGCCCGGCCTGATCACCAAGGTCGGCGCGGGCACGGTGATCGGCCTGTGCGCGGTCCTCACCTGCTACGCCATGGTGTGGCAGGTCAGGCGGCGCATGACGGTGGCTGAAGGCACTTGAGCGCCTCGCCGGCTGGCAGTATCGGGAGCGTGCTGGAGTACGTAACCGACGCCGACGACCCGCGCCTTTCCGACTACACCCGTCTGCGGGACATGGAGCTGCGCAAGAGCCTGGAGGCCGAGCGCGGCCTCTTCCTCGCCGAGGGCGAGAAGGTGATCAGGCGTGCCATTGGCGCCGGCTACCCGATCCGCTCTGTGCTGACCACGGGCCGCTGGCTGCCCTCGCTGTCCGACGTGCTCGGTGACGCCCTCGTCTACGTGGTGAGCGACGAGATCATGTCGGGCATCGCCGGTTTCCCGGTCCACCGCGGCGCCCTCGCCTCCATGGAGCGGCTCCCGCTGCCCTCGGTCGACACTCTGCTCAAGGGCGGGACACGGCGGCTGCTGGTGCTGGAGGACCTGGTCGACCACTCGAACGTCGGCGCGATCTTCAGATCGGCCGCCGCGCTGGGGGTGGACGCGATCATCCTGTCGCCCCGGTGCGCGGATCCGCTCTATCGGCGGGCGGTGAAGGTCTCGATGGGGGCGGTGTTCTCGATCCCGTACGCGCGGATGGACGACTGGTTCGACGGGCTCGCCCGGTTGCGGGAGGCGGGCTACCAGACCCTCGCCCTGACCCCAGATCAGGCCGCCATCCCGATGGACGAGGTCGTCTTGGCGGATCGCGTGGCGCTGCTGCTCGGCGCCGAAGGGGATGGGCTGTCGTCCCACTGGCTGGAGGAAGCCGATCAGGCGGTGTGCATCCCGATGAGCGCGACGGCGATGGCCGCCGGCGTGGACTCACTGAACGTGGTAGCCGCCGCCGCGATCGCCTGCCACGGGTTGATGCGCGCCACGTGACCTGAACCGTTCGCGCTCCCGCACGCGATCGGCCCTGCCGACCGTTCCCTGATCATGGGATGAATCGGTCGATTGTTCACGATGTCGGACATTAGCGTACATTGCAGCCCTGAGCTCCCTCCCTCCGTAAAGGGCTGTCATGTCCATGCGCGCGAAAATCCTGCGAGCCTGGGCGATGGTGTTGGCCGTCGTCCTGGTTCTGACCACCGCCGGCCAGGCGAACGCCGCGAGCGTCGTCGCCAAGCCTGAGCGGCCGAATATCATCTTCTTCCTGGTCGACGACCTGTCGGCCGAGCTGCTCCAGTACATGGACGCCGTCAAGGGCCTGGCCAAGGGCGGCACCACGTTCGGCAGTTACTACGTGGCCGACTCGCTCTGCTGTCCGTCGCGGGCCACGATGTTCACCGGGCAGTTCCCGCACAACACCGGCGTGCGCACCAACGAGGGCTACGACAGGGGCGGCTACCGGGCGTTCGCGCCGCACGAGGGCCGCACCTATGCCACCGCGCTGCACCAGGCCGGCTACCGCACCGGCTACCTGGGCAAGTACGTCAACGAGTATCCGGCGGGCGAGGGCTACAAGGTGCCGGCCGGTTGGGACGAGTGGCATGTCGCGGGGGCCGGCGGCTACAACGAGTACAGGTACCAGCTCACTCGCTACATCAAGGAGCAGACGCCCGGCGCCAGGCCCCGTGACCCGTCCGACGGCACCTATCTGGTGGACGAGCTCGGGAAGCGGGCGGTCGGGTTCATCGAGCGCTCCCGCCGGTACGCGCCCGACGAGCCGTTCTTCCTCCAGGTCTCGCCGTTCTCGCCACACGCCAGGGTCGACGTCAAGCCGGGTGACAAAGAGCCGCGTTTCCCGCCCGCGCGGCGTGACCGGCCGAAGACCAAGTGGCCCGCCGGCGAGTTCCCCCACGGGGACTGCGGCGGCGTCGACTGCGCCGACATCGATGTGACCACGCTGCCCGCGTTCAACGAGGACACCGCGGACAAGCCCTCGTGGGTACGGCGGGAGCCGATCGAGCCAAAGCTCATCAAGGAGCTGCGCACCGACTTCCGCAACCGGATCCGCATGGTGCAGTCGATCGACGACATGGTCGAGCGCGTGCTGTCGACGTTGACCGAGCGCGAGCGTCGGAACACGTACGTGGTGTTCACCAGCGACAACGGTTTCCACTTGGGCCAGCATCGCCTGCTCCGCAACAAGTCCACCGCCTATGATCACGACGTCCGGGTGCCGCTGCTGGTCAAGCGCCCGGCCGCGGGACGGCAGGGCGATCTCGTGACCGGTGCCATCGTCCAGAACGTGGACCTGTTCGCGACCTTCCTCGACATGGCCGGCATCGATCCGGCGCTGCGTGACAGCCGCGACGGACGCAGCCTGCTGCCCCTCATCCAGGGCCGCCCGGTGCGGGACTGGCGCAACGCGGCGCTGATCGAGCACGTCAAGCCGAAGCCGGCCACGCCGGGCTTCGATCCCGACGTGGACTCGCGCAAGGTGGGGAACGCCACGCCGCCCACGTACGGCGCCGTGCGCACCGCCGGAGAGCTCTATGTCGAGTACGAGGGTGATCCGAAACCCGAGTACTACAACACCGTCACCGATCCCCACCAGGAGTCCAACGACCCGGGCAACCCCAGGACGGCCGGCCTCGCGCAGGCTCTCGACGACCTGGATAGCTGCGGCAAGCCGGGCAGGACGAACTGCTGGGACGCCGCGCACCTACGCGAGCCGTAGGGCTTGGAGGACTTTCAAGGCTGGTCGGTGAGCCAGGCGGGGTAACCGTCGAGGTCGTGGCTCACCGGCCGGCTGACGATCGGGCCGTTCTCGCCGCTTCCTCTGATGTGCTGTTCGAGGGTCGGCGCGTGCTGGTCCGTCGTGATGAGCGTGAGTTGCCAGGCGTTCGCGGACGGGTGGGGCACCTCGTCGATGTCGATGGACGTCGCCAGGCCCGCACGCAGGATGCCGTGCGCCACCGCGGCCGCTTTCGTGCGGCCTTCGATCGTCGCGCGGACCTCGATGAACTCCGCCATGGCACATTCCCTCTCAAATGGCCTGAAATTCCGACGCCACTCGCATGAGCGACTGAACCGTACCCCATGGGATGTGTCATGGAACAGGGGCGGATCGCGCCCCAAACCCGCCAGGAGGCGCCTAACGCTCAGGGGGCGGGGCGGTCGAGGAGCGGACGACGAGCTCGTGGGGGAAGAGCAGCCGCTCGGGCTCGGCCGCGTCCCCCGACAACAGCAGCCGCCCCGCGGTCTCGCCGATCTCCTGCTTCGCCTGCCTGATCGTGGTCAGCCCGGCCTCCTCGGCGGCGCTGTCGGAGAACCCCACCACCGACAGCTCCCCGGGCACCCCGATCCCCAGGTCGGCCGCCGCGTCCAGCACGCCCAGCGCCAGCACGTCGGTGTTGGTCAGGATCGCGGTGGGCCGCGGAGAGCGGCCGAGCAGCGCGTGCCCCGCCTTCCTCCCCGCCTCACGCGAGTTGCGCGCCACCTCGTAGAACGGCACCCCCGCCCACGCCAGCCCGGCCTCCTCGCACGCGCTCTGGTAGCCGCCGCGCCGCCCCCGCATGGCCTCGAACACCGCGCCTTCCTGCCGCGCCGGGTCGGCCCAGCCGGTGTAGCCGTCGTCGTTGAGCCCCACCATGGCCACCCCGATCCGGCGATGACCCAGCTCCAGCAGGTGCCGCGCGGCCGCCGCGCCCGCCGCGGGCTCGTCGATGCCGACGAAGGGGTGGCCGGGCACGTAGGGCTCGTCCACGATCACCACCGGCAACTTCCTGGCCAGCACCTCCGCCAGCGCGGGGTGCCCGTCCGGCAGCGACACGACGCAGAAGGCGTCCACCACCGCGTCGCGCACGGTCTCGCTGCGCCGGTCGCCGTGCGGCAGCGGCAGGATGAGCAGCCCCACTCCCGCGTCCTCGGCGGCCGTGGCCAGCCCTTGGAAGAACCCGATCGCGTAGGGGTCGGCGAACGCGTACGCCAGTGTCTCGCTGAAGATCAGTCCGAGCGCTCCCGCCCGGCCGAGCCGCAAGGACCGTGCCGTCGGATTGGGCCCCGCATAGCCGAGCTCGTCGGCCACCTCCATGATCCGCTGCCGTAGCCCTTCGCTGAGCTGGTCGGGGCGGGAGAAGGCGTAGGACACGGTGGCCCGGGACACGCCGAGCCGGTCGGCGATCGTCTGGAGTGTGACCCTGGCCATCGTCCCACCGTACCGAAGACCTTGTGATGCTGCTCTTAATCAATTAAGGTCTTAATTGATTAAGGAGGAGATCGATGGATGCCATGCACGTCCTCGCGCATCAGACCGCGATGGGATACCGGGAGTCGCTGAGTGCGGCGCTGCCGGGTGCGCCGCGCAGGCCGCATCGGGACCGGAGCCGCGTTCGCGTACGGCTGGCGCACTCGCTCAGGTGGACGGCCGACCGCCTGGATCCGGTGTGCCGCACGGCGTGATGCTGCAGAATGTGACGGGCCGATTACCTAGACAGATTTACCCAGGGAGGGGTCCGTGAAAATGACCTGGATCATCGCAGTCGCGGCCGCGGCCGGCCCGCTGACCGCCGACGTGGCGCACGCGCTGAGTCCGCCCGTGGCCGGTGGTCTGCGAAGTCCGGCCGCGACCTCGCCGGCCGCCCTGATCTGCGCCGTCGCCACGCCACCCGGCCGGCCGCTGGTCTTCGACCCATGGGTCGGGCTCGCGCCCCGGCGCGCCGCGGTCCGCGGTCACCTCCAGCTCACGGGCTGCACGTCGCCGGACGGCTCGGCGACCGGACTGCGCTCCGGCTGGGTCGCGTTGAAGGCCGACGGCGTGCTCTCGTGCACGAGCGCGCGCCGCGTCCGCGGTCGCGCGGTCATCACCTGGTTCGGCGGGGACGGCCGCCCCGTCGGCACCTCGAGCTTGCGCGGCGGGGGCGACTCTCTGGCCACCCAGCGCCCGGCCGACACCCTGCTCACCGGCGCCGTCACGTCGGGGGCGCTCGGGGGTGCGCGGACGCGCGGCGGCATCGCGCCCGACACGGGCCTGCTCGGCTGCGCCGCCCAAGGTCTGGAGCGCCTCAACGGCGCGGGCCACATGACCTTCAGCTAGCACCGTCCCTCTCCGCCCCCTCCCGGCTAGCCTTCGATGATCTGCTCTTCGGCGTAGTCGAGCAGCTGTTCGGCCGTGGTGAAGCGGCGCTCGTTCGTGTCGTTCAGCAGCACGCCCACCACCTGCCGACCGGCGCGCTCGCCCGCGAACAACAGGCAATATCCGGCCGCGTTCGTGTATCCGGTCTTCACACCCAGCACCCCGTCCGCCCGTGACAGCAGCTTGTTGGAGTTGCGCCACGTGTGCGCCCGGTGCAGCGCGGTCTTGCCCACCATGTGCAGCTTCTTGCCGACCACGCTCCTGAACGTGCTGCTCGCCAGCGCGTGCTGGGCCAGCTTTGCCTGGTCGATCGCCGTCGAGTAGCCGCCGTTGGCCGGTGTGGGCATGCCGTCGGCATTGGTGTAGCGGGTGCCGGTCAGGCCCAGGGCGCGGGCGGTGTCGTTCATCTTGGCGACGAAGGCCGTCTTGCCCGGGCCGTAGCGGCGGGCCAGGGCGTTGGCCGCGTCCGCTCCTGAGGGCAGCATGAGCCCGTACAACAGGTCCCTGACCGTGAGGGTCTCGCCCTTCTTCAGCCCCGCCGTGGTGGCGCCGCCATGGGCGGCGTACTTCACGTCGGTCGCGGTGATCGTGATCGTGTCGCTCAGCCGGGCCTCGCGCAGCACGACGTACGCCGTCATGACCTTGACCAGGCTGGCCACCGGGACCCGCCGCGTCTCCCGCTTGCCGAAGTGGACCGTTCCCGTCGAGTCGACGACGTACGCCGACGAGGCCATCACGCTCGGCGCGTCGGCCGCGGTAGCGGTAGCGGGGGAGGAGACCCCCATAACCACCGCGGGTACGGCACAGCTGATCAATCCCGCAATACGCATGCCAAACATGTTGGCAGGAGATCAACGGTTCGTTTGCGAAGTAGCGCCATAAGGCCCCATCAGGCATGGGTAAACGAATCTTAGATCGAGGAGGAGGGGGCGACCGTGGCGGGCAGGTTCGTGATCAGCGAGGACGGGCAGGGCGGCTTCCGCTTCGCGCTCGTCGCGAACAACGGGCAGACGCTGGCGGTGGGGGAGGGCTATCCGACCAAGGTCGCCTGCGTGAACGGCATCGAGACGGTGCGCAGGAACGCCGTGGACGCCGTCATCGAGGACCAGAACGGGAAGGAGCTATGACACCAGGAGCGTCTCGTCCACGGCGCGTCGCCTTCTCCTGCGCCGCCGCACCATGAGCAGGGCCGCGGCCGCGACGGCCACCACGGCGACGACCGCCGCCGTGACAGGCGAGCGCACGGCCAGCTGGAGCCAGCCCCAGAGGCCGAACCACCACAGGGGCGCCCAGGTCAGGCAGCCCAGCGCGCTGGCGACCACATACCAGGGATAGGACACCCGCAGCGCGCCCGCCACCCACGGAAGCGTGTGCCGCAGCATGGGCACCCAGAAGCACCCGTAGACGGCCAGCGCCCCCCACTTCTCGACGACCCGCTCGACCTTCTCGATCCGCTCACGGCCCACCTTGACGCCGATGCGCGAGTCGTAGAGCTTGTCGCCCAGCTTGCGGCCGACCCAGTAGTAGACCTGGAACGCGCCGAACAGGGCGAGGATCAGGATGGCGCCCACCAGCCAGTATGGCAGGCCCAGCCAGAACGGCCTGGCGAAGTCGTCCATCGGCCCGCCCTTCCTGAAGCCTTAGGTCAGCCTTACCTTAGTTCAAGGTGCAAGTGATGGCCACACCGGCTTGCAAGTCGCCCGCAAAAGGTGCAACCAGCCGACAACCAGCACTCAACCCCTCCGCCCCACTCTAGGGGTGAGCCAAAAAGGGGTGTTGACGATGTCGACGACGAGAAGCGCAGCCGTCCTGGCCAGTGGCACCGCGAACGCGGCCAGGTTGTTCGTGGCCGCCCTTGCTTTCACCAGCGCGTACGTCGGCTTCTCCGCCTACAGTAGCGCCAGCTCCACCCCCGAGCCCGCCAGGACCGTCACCCTGTCGGCCCGGGAGGCGCCCATCACCGAGCAGCTGCCCGCCCAGGCCGGCAAGGTCACCATGAGCGTCCTGGCCGACGGCGGCGCCGGGTGCGCCAAGTCGTACGTCGCCCGCAGCGTGCTGCTCAACCCCGACCCCGCCGAGGGCGTGACATACGGCTGGCGGCTGGCCCGCTGGAGCCCCGCAACCAAGGCCTGGCGCACCTACATGGTCGACCACGACGGCTTCGTCGGCGCGGCACGGACCGTCGAGTGGCGGACCCAGATCACCCGCAACCCCGGCTGGTATCGCGTCGAGCTGGCCGTCGAGGGCGCCAAGACCGTCACGAGCGACCGTTTCCAGGTGAGCTGCTGACCGACCGCTGCGCCGCCTCCACCCAGCGCGGCACGCCCACCCGCTCGGCCACTTCCAGGGCCTTCAGGTAGTGGTCGTGTGCCGCGTCCGGCTGCCCCAGGCGGATGGCCAGGTCGCCGAGTGTCAGCGCCACCGGCCACAGCGCCACCACGCCCGTGCCCGCACCCGCCACCCGGTCGGCGAACGGCTTGAGCTTGTCGTAGCAGTCGACCATCCGCTCCCGGTCGTCCAGCAGCATGCCGGCCAGCGCCCGCCAGGTCATCGCCAGCTCGTAGAGGAAGTCGGGGCGCACCGGCGGACGCGTGGCGGCCACGGCTTTGGCGTCGTTGACGTGCCCGGCCGAGGCCAGGGCCAGCGCGTAGGCGTCGAGCGTCCACTTGGCGCCGCTGTGATGTTTCTCGGCCAGCAGGTCGACGGTCTCCGCGGCTCGCCCGTCCACCAGGTGCAGGCAGAACATCGTGATCAGCGGCAGGTCCTGGCGGCCTTCGAGCATGCCCGCCCGCGCGGTCATCCTGGCCGCCTCCCGGTAGGCCCGCTCGGCGCCCGCGTAGTCGCCGGCGATCATGAGCCGCATGCCGCCGTACCAGACCACGACCGCCGCCGGGGCCGACAGGTCATACTGCCTGGCCAGCTGGTCGGCGGCGCTCGCGTGCTCGTCGGCCACGGTGAACTCGCCCCTGGCCGCCGCGCACTCCAGGAGCACCAGATGCGCCAGCGCCTGCGTGGCCATCTGCCCCGAGCGCTGGGCGACCTCCAGCAGCTCCCTGCCGATGCTCTCGCGCGTGTCCACGGCCGGGATGTCGTAGGACTGCCGCAGCCGGCCGCTCAGCGCCGCCGCGATCAGTGCCGGGTCGCCGCTCTGCCGGGCCAGCTCCAGCGCCTCCAGCGACGCCTGCCGCCCGCGCTCCGGCGAGGAGGAGCCCTCCAGCTCCAGCGCGAGCGTGGTCAGCAGGCTGGCCCGCAGCCGCTGCTCGCCCGCCGGCAGCTCCATGAGCGCCCGCTCGGTGACGTCCACGATCTCCCACGCGGTGCGGGTGAAATCGCGCGCCATGCCCTTGTGCGGCACGGCCAGCGACGCCGCCACCTTCGCGGTGATCTCCAGGTCGCCCAGCGGCAGCGCGGCGTCCATGGCCTGGCGGCGCAGCAACCGCGCGGCGTGCATGTCGCCGCACAACGCCAGCGCCCTGATCTGGCGCAGCATGAGCCGCAGGCGCTCCTTTGCGCGTTCCGGCGTCTGCTCGCCCGATTCGTCGTTGCGGGACCGGTCGAACGCGGCGATGGCCTGCTCCCACAGCGTGGCCGCCTCACGGTGCGCGAAGCGCCGCTCGGCCTGCTCGGCGGCCAGGCCCGCGTAGTGGACCGCCTTCTCCGCCGCGTCGGCCAGGTAGTAGTGGTGCGCCAGCGCGGCCACGTCGGACGCCGTGCGCTGCTCGATCACGCCGGCCACGGCCGCGTGCAGCCGGGTGCGGCGCAGCCTGGAGGCGTCGGAGTAGATGGTGTCGCGCACCAGGTCGTGGTCGAACCTGAGCAGCCCGGGCCCCGGCTCGGTGACCAGTCCGGCCAGCAGGGCCGCCTCGACCGCCTCGATCACCGCGTCCTCGTCGCCGGCCACGGCGATCAGCACGTCGAGATCGACGTCCCGGCCGATCACGGCGGCCTGCAGCAGGATCTGCTGGGCTCCGGACGGCAGCTGCGAGATGCGCCGCCGCAGCACGTCACGTACGCCGGACGGCACCTTGGAGAGCACCTCGGTGGCGCTGGCCCGGTCGGCCGCGCCCTCGGCGTCCAGCAGGCGCACGGTCTCGCGGACGAAGAACGGGTTGCCGCCGGTGCGCTCGACGATGGACTCGACCGCGTCCTCGTCGATCTCGCGTACGCACGTCGCCCTGACCAGCTCGGCCACGGCCTTCGGATCGAGTCCCGACAGACCCACCCGCAGCGGCCCGAGCCGGGCCAGCGCGGCCAGCACGTCGGACTGGCGGTCGTCCAGCTCGCTCTCCCGGCAGGTCACCACGAGCAGCACCCGGCTGGTGGCCAGCAGGCTCGGCAGCGCCCGCAGCAACGCCAGTGTCTGGTCGTCGGCCCAGTGCAGGTCCTCGAGCGTCACCAGCACCGGCGCCCGCCGGGCGACCCCGGCCAGATAGCCGCCGACCGCGCGATGCAGCCGGAACCCGCCGGACACCTCGTCCTCGTCGGGATCGGGCACGGCGTCGTCCAGCAGGGGCGCCAGCAGCTGCTGGTATTCGCCCGCGCCGGTCATGCCGACGAGCGTGCGCAGGATCTCCACCCACGCCCACCCCGGCGGGGTGGCGCTGGAGTCGGGGCAGGCGCCGGAGGAGGTGATCCAGCCGTCACCGGCCAGCTTGCCCTCCAGCTGGCGCAGCAGCGTGGTCTTGCCCGCGCCCGCGACCCCGGTCACGATCGCGACCTGGAACCTGCCCGTCCGCGAGGCCGCCGTGGTCAGCCTGGTCAGCTCGGCGTCGCGGCCCACGAACGGCTCGGGCTCCAGCGGCGGCGGCTCCACGGGCGAGGTGGGACGGGGCGGCCAGGTGTCGGTGGTCGCCGGCGCCGGCCGCGAGGGCCGCGCGGGCACGGCCAGCTCCAGCTCCGGCGACTGGGCCAGGATGTCGGACTCCAACTTGCGCAGCGCGGGGCCCGGGTCGATGCCGAGCTCGTCGGCCAGGATGTTCCTGGCCCTGCGCAGGGCAGCGAGGGCGTCGCCCTGCCGGCCGCAGCGGTAGAGCCCGAGCGCCAGCAGCCGCCAGCCCTCCTCGCGCAGCGGATGCTCCGTGGTGAGCGCCTCCAGGTCGGGCACGGTCTCGGCGTGCATGCCCAGCCGCAGCCCGGTGTCGGCGTGCCGCTCGCGCGCCACCAGGCGCAGCTCGGTCAGCCGGTTGACCTCCGCCTCGGCCCACTGCTGGTCGGCGAAGTCGGAGTAGGGAGTCCCGCGCCACAGGCCCAGCGCCTTCTCCAGGCGGCCGCGGGCCGACTGCGGATCGCCCTCCTCCAGGTGCTCGCCCGCCGCCCGGACAAGCTGCTCGAATCTGAGCGCGTCGACCTGATCGGAGGCCACCCGCAGCGCGTAGCCGGAGGCGACCGTCACCAATAACCGGTTGGGCCCGCCGCGCGGGCGACCGGGCTCCAGCACGCGGCGCAGGCGCGAGATGTAGACCTGCAGGCCCGACTGCGCGCCCTTGGCCGCGTCGTCGTCCCACAGATCGTAAAGAAGCGTGTCAACAGGCACGACTTGACCCCTGGCCACGAGGAGTCGGGCGAGGACGGCCCGCTGCCGCAACCCGCCGAGGTCGAGTTCGTCGTCGTGTTCGTACGCCTCGACTGGCCCCAGAACTCGGAACGCCACCATGTCAGCCGCCACGCTATGCGGGCCTGTGAATCACGCACAAGGCCCGTGATTGATAAACACCTGAGGGGTTTGGGATTGTCACTGGGGGGCCTTCGACTTCGAGATCGCGGACGGGGACCCCGTGCCGGCGTTCCGGCCGTTGCGCCTGCGCAGCAGCGCCCATGCGCCCAGTGCCAGGCCGCCGAACGGGATCTCGATAGTGTATGTCCAGAAGCCGAAAAGCAATGCGGTCGCGGTGGCCGGAGCCGCGGGAACGGCGAACGCGGTGGTGAGCAAAATCACCACGCCGCTCTCCATGATCCCTGCCCCGCTGGGCGTGATCACGGCGCTGGTGAGCACCCGTGACAGGGCGAAGACCGCGATCGACTGGGCCAGTCCCGGCCAGGCGCCGGTGGCGTGCATGCAGGCCGCCATGATCGACCACTGGAACCCGAGGAAGAACACCATGCCCAGCGACAGGCCGGGCCACCGGGTCCTGACCACCCCGGCGGTGTCGGCACGCAGCCGGTGGAACGCCTGGGAGGCGTCGATCCTCAGCCGCAGCACCCGGGTGAGGCCGTCGAGCGCCCGGCCCAGCAGGTCCGCGGCGCGCTGCCAATAGAGTGCGGCGGCCACGATCACGCACAACGCCAGGATGGAGATCGCGCCCGTCCAGCCCGCGTTGGCGACCGTCGCGTTGGGCGCCTCGCCCGCGATCAGCAGCGCGATGATCCCGATGGCCGGCAGGATGAATCTGAACAACGTGTTCCAGATGCCGCTGACCAGCGTCATGACCACGATCGAGCGGTTGGGGAAACCCCATCCCCTGGTCATCGCGAACGACAGAGCGACCCCCACCGCCCCGCCGAACGGCAGCAGGTTGCTCACCGCGCTGCCGGCCGCGTTGAGCGTCAGACCTTGCAGGTTGTTGAGCCCGGGCAGCGAATTGGTCAGCACGAACGTGTAGGCCAGCAGGCTGAGCAGCCACAACGCGGTCATCAGCGCGATCTCGCCCGCGCGCAGCGTGCCGAAGACCGCGCCGATCTCCGCCCAGGAGACCGGCTTGCCGGTGAGGGCGCGCACGATCTGCGGCAAATAGACCACGAGCAGCACGGCCAGCCCGAGCGACAGCACGGACAGGGCGATCTGCAGCCACTTGTTCTTCATCGGAGTCCAGTCTGCCGGGTCAGGGCCGGCGGTCTCTTCCTCCGGAAGTGCTACTTAGGCCACTTCTCGAAAGGATGACGCAGCCGGGTCCCCTCGGGAAGCCCGCGGCGAACGTACCACTCGGTGCCGAAGACGAAGCGGTAGAGGGGGCGCGGGACCTTCAGCAGGACGGCGAGTGTGCGGTCGCTGTCGCCGCCGCTGGCCTGGGAGACGTGCGCGGCCATGGAGGCCCGCTTCTGTTTCGTATATTTCCGGACATTCACCCAGTGGGTGATGGTCTCTCCCGGCGAGTACGCGCTCTCGAACGTCCGCACGTCGAACTCCGGCGGGAAGGTGTAGAACCGCCTGGCCAGCTTGAGCAGCCGCAGCAGCGGATCCCGGTTGACCGTCGCCTCCAGGACGATCTCCGTGCCGGCGATCTGCGCGGCCCGCTTGCCCACCCGGTGCACCTGCACGTGGTCGGGATGCCCGTAGCCGCCGGCCGGATCGTAGATCGCCAGCAGGTCGGCCTGCTCGTCCTGCAAGATCGCGGCCAGCGCCTTGGCCGCCTCCTCGCTGTCGGCGTCCATGAAGGCGTTGTCCGGCCGCTCGTCCGCTCGGCCGCCCTTGGGGCTCAGCCCCGAGTCGCCGTAGCCGAGGCACTCGACGCGGGCGCAGCCCAGCACCGCGGCCGACTCGTAGAGCTCCTTCATCCTGGTCTCGCCCAGCGTCTCACCCGGCTCGATCTCGGCCAGGCCGCGTTCGCCCGCGGTGGCCACCACGAGCACCACGCGGTGCCCCTCGGCCGCGAGCATCGCCATGGTGCCCGCCGTCAGCAGGGCCTCGTCGTCGGGGTGGGCATGGAAGAACACAGCGGTACGTGGAGGCACACGCCCAGATTAGTCTGGGAGGGGTGCGGATCTTTCACGTGAGTGACTGTTACCTGCCGCGACTCGGGGGGATCGAGGTCCAGGTGGCCGATCTCGTACGCATGCAGCAGGCGGCCGGCCACGAGGTGGCGGTGGCCACGGCGACCAAGGGCGAGGCGCTGCCCGGCGTGCGCAGGATCGTCGCCAGGATGCCGTTCGACCTGCCGGTGCACCCGTTCGGCGTGGGGCATCTCACACGGTGGATCACCTCCTCGCGTCCCGACGTCGTGCACGTGCACACGGGGGCGGTCTCGCCGTTCGCCTGGATGGGCGTGCGGGCCGCGGCGCGGGCGGGGACGCCGTGCGTGGTGACCGTGCACAGCATGTGGGATCCGGGCACGCGCCTGATCTACCGGCTGCTGCGGCTGGTGTTCGGCTGGCAGCGCTGGGGCCTGGTGGCCACCACGGTCAGCAACGCCGCCGCGGCGTCCATCCGCGCGGTGGCCGGGCCCGGCGTGCCGGTGCGCGTGGTCTCCAACGGTCTCGACCTGTCCGGCTGGGCACCGCCCCCCGGCGCGCGGGAGCGCGCGGACCGGCGCGCGGAGGTGCACGTCGTGGCGGTGGGCCGGCTGGCGCCGCGCAAGCAACCCGTACGCCTCCTCAGGATCCTGCAGGCCGCGCGCGCCCGGGTGCCCGCCCGGATCCCCATGCGGGCCACGATCGTCGGCGACGGGCCCGCTCGCGGGCAGATGGAGCGTTTCCTGGCCAGGCACGGCATGGGCGACTGGGTGTCCCTGCCGGGCCGCTACACCAGGGAGCAGATCGCCAAGGTCCTGGAGTCGGCCGACGTCTTCGTGGCGCCTGCCCCGCGCGAGTCGTTCGGCATCGCGGCGCTGGAGGCCCGCGCGGCGGGGGTGCCGGTGGTGGCCAGGACGCAGAGCGGGGTCGCCGACTTCGTCAAGGACGGCGTCGAGGGTCTGCTCGGGCGCACCCTCGGCGACCTGTCCCGCGCGGTGGCCCGGTTGTGCGCCGATGCCGGGCTACGCGAGTCCATCGCCGCGCACAACCGGTCCACGCCACCCGCCGCCGGCTCCTGGCCGACGGTGCTGGAGGGCTTCGACCAGGCCTATCGGCAGGCGCGCGCCGCGCGTTAGGCATGGTCGAGCGCGTGTCGGCACTCAGCGGCGCAGGACCACGTACCCGTCGCGCTCGAAGACCTTCACGTACCCCTGCCCCTGCAGCTCGTTGACCTTGGCGAGCTGATCGTTGAGCGAGCCGAAGGGGAACTCCCAGCGGGACGTGTCGGCCACCACCCAGGGCGCGCCGCGCGGGGTGGGCGACCACAGCAGGACGGTGGCGCGCGAGGTCAGCGCCGGTCCGACCGCGTTGACGGCCTCGACGGTGACGCCCGAGGGCACCTTGCTCACCGCCTCGGCGGCGGCGGCCGCCTTGGGGTCGCCCTTGTAGAAGGCGGGATGGTAGAGCTGGTCGAAGGCGAACTTGGGGACCAGCGTGAGCGCGACCACGCAGACCGCCGCGGACCAGACCAGCTTCAGCGCGGTGTCGTCGGAGCGTTCGTACCACCGCAGCAGCCTGGCCAGCCCGTCCACGCCCGCGCAGAACAGGATCACCACGGTGAACGCGCTGTATTGGAAGTCGGCCTGCCACCACTGGACACGGTCGGACAACATCCGTTCGAGCACGTGCGGCAGCGCCGCCAGCGACAGCGGCGAGAGCAGGCACAACATCAGCGTCGGCCACGCGAGCAAGAACAGCGTGTCGACCTTGGCCTCCTCGCTGAAGGGCAGCAGCAGCGCGGCGAGCGGATCACGCATGATCCCGAGGGCCGCACCGGGAAGATCGCTCCCGAGGTGCCCGTAGGCCCAGAAGTCCTGGGCGTTGCCGCCGAAGACCGAGATCACCAGGCCGCGCACGAGCAGCATGGCCCCGATGCCGAACACCCCGCACAGCGCGCCCCGCCATCGTTCGCCCATGACGATCAGGCACAGCCCGAAGCCCGCCACCATGAGCCCCATGTCCTCTTTGACGAGGAGAAGCCCCACCATCGCCAGGAACGCCGGCAGCATGCGCCCGGCGTGGTAACGCTCGATCATGATCGCGGTGAGCAGGGGCACGAACATGACCTCGTGCACGTCGAACGCGACCGCCTGCGACACCGGCCACGACAGCGCGTACGCCACCGAGACCAGATAAGCGGGCGCCACACCCAGCACGCGCCTGGTGTAGCGCCACAGGAACGGGATCGCGGCCGCGAACAGCACAGCCTGTGCCACGATCAGGGTCTCCGGCCCGTCGTGGATCCAGTAGAACGGCGCGAGCAGCGCGTAGATGGGGGAGAAGTGGTCGGCGAGCTGGAGATAGTCCATGCCGCGCCCGTGGAACATGCCGAGCACCGGGACGTGCGGAGGCCGGAAGGCGGCGTAGTTGCGCACCGTCTGGTCCATGATCACCAGGTCGAACGTGCTGGCCTTGAAGGACGCCAGCTTGACCAGCCCCAGCACGGCATAGGCCACCGCGGCGAGGAGCGCGATCGCGCTCACCCGCAGGCGGTGGCCGGAAAGCCGGATGGTCCTTGAGGCCGTGGCGGCGGCGGCCCCCGCGCGCGCCACGAGCGTGTCACCCGTCACGGGCGACAAGACTAGAACGAATCCACATGAATGTGGCCGCCTAGAAGCGCGGCCGCCGCGCCGACCTGCCCCCCACAGGCGGAGCGGCGACCGCGGGCCCCATGGTCAGGAGCAGGCCGCGGTGATCTTCTGCGCGAACCCGTTCATCTTGCCGGTGAACTCGGTGACGCCGTTCAGGTCGCCCTTCTCCATGGTCTCGAAGCCGGCGGCGAGGTCGTTCAGCGCGGCGGCGACGTCGCCGTCGTACTTGCCGGCGAGCTCCTTGGTCTTGTCCGCAGCCGTCTTGGAGGCGTCCCCGACGGCCTTGGTGTCGGTGGCGTTCTTGCTGACCTCCGAGCTCCAGTCAGTCATGATCTTGGTGGCCTCGTTGGCCGCGGTGTTGCAGTCAACGGCCTGGCCCAGAGCACCACAGCCCGTCATGGTGAGGACGGCAAGAGTCAGCGTCGCGGCCGCGACGGCCAGACGACGGCGAGGGGGAGTCATTTTCCAGTGCCCTTCGTAGGTTTAGCGAACGAAGGGAACATTATGGGCCCCCACTTAACCGCCACTTGCACCCCAGTAACACCATCGGTATCAAGCCGATGTAAAGCCATGGAGGAGGACCCGGACGATTTCCCCCGGTTCGGGTAGGGGGAGGCGGCGCGGTCCCCGTGTTCCGTCAGTGGGCGAACCAGCGCTTCCGCGGATAACGCACGACGAGCCCGCCGTACTTCGACCTGCCGGTGACCACCACGTAGAGGGAGCCGGGGCGCGGGCGGCTCGGCGCGGTGCTCTTCGGGTAGCCGTAGTCGCTGCGGAAGGCGTCCACGCTCGCCACCCCGCCCTCGGGCAGGATGATCTTCGCGGATCCGTAGGTGAGGTCCAGTTCGACGTCCACGACCGGATGGGCGATGACCGCCTCGGAGAAGTCGAGTTCGACGCTGCCGTACTTGGACGACACCCGAAGCCGCCGCGGCACCGCCCAGTCACCCGAGCGTTTGAGGTTGCCGTTCTTGGACTCCAGGTCGATCACATCGTCGACCTGCGACTGCTCGTCCGGAAGATCGGTGATCAGGCCCAGCAGGTCGCCATACGTCCGCGCGGTCAGGGCAACCTCGAGCCGGTCCTCGAGCTCCAGCTGGGTAAGTCGGCCCTCGGTGAACGCCTGTTGCAAGCGGCGTGTCGTGCGCTCACGGTCGTCGTCGGAGACCCGCATCTGCAATTCCGACATGTCCTGAGCATAGATTCACCACGTTCAGAACGGGAGCATACGGCCGGAAGGGGTGCGCAGATCGAGGGGAGGCAGCCGGCGTGGAGGACGGGGACGGCGGATGACCTGGGCTCTCTTCACGTCGCATGACCTACCCAACGGACTGCCATGAAGTCATCATCGTTGGGTAGCGTGAACGCTGATGCTGGCCGAACCATTCTCACACCCAGCGCTCTTCTATCGGAGCGACCGGGAGTATGTGGCTGCGACCACGGCTTTCGTGCGGGAAGGGCTGGCGGCGGGCGAGCCGGTCGCGGTCGCGGTCCCCGGCCGCAATCTGGCCATGATCGAGGCCGAGCTGGGCCCGGACGCAAGTGCCGTGCAGTTGCTCGACATGAGCGTGGCCGGACGCAATCCGGGGCGGATCATCCCGGCGGTGCTGCGTGACTTCGCCGACCGGCACCGCGACGGGCACGTGCGGATCATTGGCGAGCCGATCTGGCCGGGGCGCAGCGAGACGGAATATCCCGCCTGCGCCCAGCACGAGGCGCTGATCAACCTGTCGTTCGCGGGCCGCGACCTGACGATCCTGTGCCCGTACGACACCGTGCGCCTGGACCCGGAGGTCATCCGCGACGCCGCCCGCACCCATCCCGTGCTGCGGGACGTCTCGGGCGAGTGGCGAAGCGACGACTACGCCCCCGATCTGGTGGTCGAGGGGCACAACCGGCCGCTGGAGGAGCCGAAGGAGTGCCGGTCGCTGCGGTTCGACCGCACCAACCTGTCGGCCGCGCGTGCCCTGGCCGCGGGGCAGGCCGCCATGATGGGCTTCACCGGCGACCGGCTCGACGACATCCGGCTGGCCGCGGCCGAGCTGGGCGCCAACAGCCTCGACCACGGCGGCGGCGCCGGCACGATCAGGGTCTGGGCGGCGGAGGGCCGGCTGGTGTGCGAGGTCAGCGACGCGGGACACATCACCGACCCGCTGGCCGGGCGCAGGCCGGTCGATCCGCGTCACTCGGGCTCGCGCGGCCTGCTCATCGTCAACCTGCTCAGCGATCTCGTACGCGTGCACACCCGGGCCGGCGCCACCACCGTCCGCGCCTACTTCGACGCGCCCTAACGCTCGACCTCCGCCATGCTCGGATACCGGGTGCCGCGTACGGCGTCCGCGGGCACGGCCGCGGCGAGCTCGCCGAGCTGCTCCGGCGTCAGCGTGATGCCGGCCGCCGCCGCGTTCTCCTCCAGATACTTCAGCCGCTTGGTGCCCGGGATCGGCACAATGTCCTCGCCCTGGGCCAGCAGCCAGGCCAGCGAGAGCTGCGCCGCGGTGACGCCGGCCGCCTCGGCGATCCTCGTCACCTCAGCCACGAGCTTGGCGTTGTGCTCGGCGTTCTCGCCCACGTTGCGCGGCATGTGGCGCCGGAAGTCGTCCGCGGGCAGCTCTTCCGAGCGCGGCAGCGTGCCGGTCAGCAGGCCGCGGCTGATCGGCGAGTACGCCACCAGCGCCGTCCCCACCTCCCTGGCCGCGGGCAGGATCTCCGCCTCCAGACCCCTGGTGAACAGGGAGTATTCGCTCTGCAGCGCGGCGATCGGGTGGACGGAGGCCGCCTTGCGCAGCGTCTCGGCGCTCACCTCCGACAGGCCCAGGTGCCCCACCTTGCCCTGCCGCACCAGCTCCGCCATGGCACCGACCGCGTCCTCGACCGGCACGTCGGGGTTGCGGCGATGCATGTAGTAGAGGTCGATGTGGTCCACGCCCAGCCGCCGCAGCGAGGCGTCGCAGGCGGCTCTGATGTACTCCGGGCTGTTCTCGATCGAACGGCTGTCGCCCTCGCGCTTGACGCCGAACTTGGTGGCCAGCACCACCTCGTCCCGGCGGCCCTTGATCGCCCGGCCGACCAGCTCCTCGTTGGCTCCCCTGCCGTACATGTCGGCCGTGTCGAGGAAATTGATGCCCAAGTCCAGCGCGCGGTGGATGACGGCCATCGACTCCGCCTCGTCGGCCTGACCGTAGAACTCGGACATGCCCATGCAACCGAGGCCGAGCGCGGAGACCTGAGGACCGCCTGTTCCAAGCGTTCGGGTGTTCATGCCAGCTCCTTGTAGAGGTCGATCTTGTACTCCAGCACCTTCAGGTCCTGGGTGAGCTCGGCGATCCTGGTCCTCACGCGCTCCCGGTGGAGCTCCAGCATCTCCCTGCGCTCGTCGGCGGTGTGCGCGCCCATACGGCGCAACTCCGCGTACCGGCACATGTCGGCGATCGGCATGCCGGTGGTGCGCAGCTTGGTGAGGAACTCCAGCCACTGGAGGTCCTCCTCCGCGTAGTCGCGGTGGCCGCTGCCGTTGCGGCCGACGGAGTGGATGAGCCCGATACGCTCGTAATAGCGCAGCGTGTGAGCGCTCAGGCCCGACCGCTGCGCGGCCTCCTGGATCGTCATGTCTCCAGGGTCACCCTTCGAGCGCGCTCTAAGTCAAATCGGGGAGGCCCTCGGCACCTACCCTGAGGGGGCAGGCCCTACTCAGGGTCACGTCCCCACAGGTCAGCGAGCCCGGCCCAAGGGTGCCCCGACCTAAGTATTAGGGGATGCTTCAGGGCCGCTTCGGGCCGATCTCCGATACTCGGGAATGCCGTGTTCCACGAGCTTTGAGGCATGAAGGGATTGCTCGTCAGTGGATTCACGGCCATCGGCATCGGGACCGGCGCCATGCTCACCCTCCACGCGGAGGCCGGCCTCGACCCGTTGCACAGCGTCATCAGTGAGTACGCCTTCCAGGAGTCCGGCTGGCTCCTGCCCGCCTCGCTGACCCTGTTCGCCGTGGGCTCGGCGCTGATCGCGGAGGCGATGCGCCGCACGGGTGTGAACCGCTGGATCGTGGGCCTGCTGCTGGCCTGGGGCGCGAGCATGTTCCTGATCGGCGCGTTCCCCACCGACCCGCCAGGACTGCCGCTGTCCCTGTCGGGAGGCATTCACAGGTACGCCGCCTTCGCCGCCTTCCTGGTGATGCCCGTGGCCGGGCTGCTGCTGGTCAAGTCCAGGATCCGGTACGCCAAGGCGATGAAGGTCCTCTGCGCGCTGGCGCTCGGGGCGCTGGTGCTGGTCGTGATCCCGTACGTGGTGCGCATGTTCGGCATCCCGCTCACCAACGACGACATCCCGGCCGGGCTGACCCAGCGGGCCGTGGTCGTGACCGAGCTCGGCGTGCTGGCGCTGGCCGGACTGTCGATGCTGCGGCATTCGCTCGTGGGACGGCCGGTCGTCCGCCAGGCGTGAAACCCGCCCCCGGGGAAGGGGGCTCCTATGACGATTTTGATTGCGTACGACGGCTCCGACGACGCCAAGGCGGCGATCGCCTTCGCGGGCCAGATCCTGAAGGGGGAGTCCGCTGTCGTGCTGACGGTGTGGGAGCGGCTGGCGACGACCTCGGCCAGGACGTCGGCCGGGCTCATGACGTCCATCGACGGTGACAACGCCGCGGACGAGGCGATCGGCGAGGCGATGCGTGAGCTGGCCCGGCACGGCGCCGACCTGGCCCGGCAGGCCGGGCTGGACGCCGTCCCGCGGTGCGAGGCGGACTCGGTGGTCGTGTGGGCGACGATCGTGGACGTGGCGGACGAGATCGACGCCACGCTCATCGTGACCGGGACGCGAGGGCTGGGCGGGGTGCGCTCGCTGCTGCTCGGCAGCACGTCCGACCGCGTCCTGCACCACACACACCGGCCGGTCCTGGTGGTGCCCGCCCCGCGTACCGGCGACTGACCCCGGCCCGGCGTGTTCCAGCGCCGCGCGGCTTGCCGCGTGTCTCTCCGGCGCGCACGGTCAGCCGCGTCTCGTTATCCCTCTTGTTCCGGCGTATTCGGCCCGCTGTAAGCGTCCCCGGTTCGGATCGTCGGTGGGATGCGGCAGAGTGGGTGCCTGCTCGATAGGCAGAGGAGGCGGGGACGTTGCCCGAGGGGCTGGCGCGGCGACTGGGCACCACGGACGCGGTGGTCGTGGGGTTGAGCGCGATGATCGGCGCGGGCGTGTTCGCCGCCTTTGCGCCTGCCGCCGCGGCCGCGGGCTCTTGGCTGCTCGTCTCGCTGGCGCTCGCCGCCGTCGTGGCCTACTGCAACGCCACCTCCTCCGCCCGTCTGGCCGCGCGTTATCCCGAGTCGGGCGGCACCTACGTCTACGGCCGGCGGCGGCTCGGCCCGCTGTGGGGTTACCTGGCGGGCTGGGGTTTCACCGTCGGCAAGACCGCCTCCTGCGCGGCGATGGCCCTCACCTTCGGCGCCTACGTCGCCCCCGATCTGGCCAGGCCTCTCGCCATCGGCGCCGTCGTGGCGCTGACCGCGCTCAACCTCTATGGCGTGCAGCGTTCGGCCGGGGTGGCCAGGGTGATCGTGGCCTTCGTGCTGGCCGTGCTGACAGCCGTGATCGTCGTGGGCCTGGTGGGCGACTCGAGGGTCACCTTCGGCTGGTTCGCCTACGTGCCGGAGCCCGGGCTCACGTTCATCCTTAACGACCTTGACAGCACGCGGGAAATGACGGCGGTCTATCGGTCGGGGTTCCCGCTGGACGGCTTCGACCTGTGGGGCGTGCTGCAGGGAGGCGGGCTGCTGTTCTTCGCGTTCGCTGGATACGCCAGGATCGCCACGCTCGGCGAGGAGGTCCGCGACCCGGCCCGCACCATCCCCCGGGCCGTCGGCATCGCACTGGCCATCACGCTCGTCGTCTACGCCCTGGTCGCGGTCGGCGCGCTACGGGTGCTCGGGCTCATGCTGCTGTCAGGGTCCGTGGCGCCGCTGTCCGACCTCGTCAAGGAGGGCGGGGCCGGGTGGCTGGCCCCCGTCGTGGGGGCGGGCGCCGCGGTGGCCGCGCTCGGCGCGCTGCTGGCGCTGCTGCTCGGCGTCTCCCGCACCATGCTGGCCATGGCACGCGAGCGGGACCTGCCGGGCGTGCTGGCCGCCGTGGACCCGGTGCGGCAGGTGCCGCGGCGGGCCGAGTTGGCGGTCGGGGTCGCGGTGATCGTGCTGCTGCTGGTGGCCGACCTGCGGGGGGCGATCGGGTTCTCATCGTTCGGCGTGCTCGTCTACTACGCCATCGCCAACGCGTGCGCCTTCACCCTGACCCGGGAGGAGGGCGCGCCGCCGAAGGCGGTGCCCGTCCTGGGATTAGGTTTGTGCTTGGTGCTGGCGGCCACCCTGCCGACGGCGTCCGTGCTGGCAGGGCTGGCGGTGTTCGCGGTGGGCCTGTCAGTGTGGCTGGCCCGGCATCGCCGCCGCTGACATCGGCGCTGCCCACGCCGCGCTGCCCACGCCGCGCTGCCCACGCCGCGCTGCCCACGCCGCGCTGCCCACGCCGCGCTGCCCACGCCGCGCTGCCCACGCCGCGCTGCCCACGCCGCGCTGCCCACGCCGCGCCGCCCACGCCGCGCCGTGCCGGGAGCGGCCGGGGCGCGGACAGGTGGGTGAGCGCCATCGGAGCCGGGATTATCGGCTGGCTGGTGCGGCGTCGTGGCGGTTAGCATGGGAGCATGACGATCTCGCTGGTGATGATGGCCCCCTAGGGGGTTTCATCGGCGACGTCTTGTTGAGGCCCTGCGATCCGGGGCCTCACGTCGTGTCCGGGGCCCTTCGGGAGGCATCCGATGTACATCACGACGACCATCCCCTACGTCAACGCCCGCCCGCACCTCGGGCACGCCCTGGAACTCGTCCAGGCTGACGTGCTGGCCAGACACCATCGGCGGCGCGGCGAACCCGTGCGCTTCCAGACCGGCACCGACGACAACTCGCTGAAGAACGTGCTGGCCGCGGAGGCGGAAGGCGTGCCGGTGCGAGAGTTGGTGGACAGGAACGCGGCCGCGTTCGAGGGGCTACGCGGTCCGCTGGACCTGTCCTTCGACTCCTTCATCAGGACAAGTAGTCATCCGGGGCACAGCGCCGGGGTTGAGCGGATCTGGCGGGCCGTTGAACACGACCTCTACCAGCGGCACTACGAAGGGCTCTACTGCGTGGGCTGCGAGCAGTTCTACGCCGAAGGACCCTGCCCCGAGGGACACCGGGAGCCGCTGCAGCGGGTGTCGGAGGAGAACTGGTTCTTCCGGCTCTCCCGCTACCAGGACGCCCTGAGCGAGCTGATCCGCGGCGGGCGGCTCAGGATCGAGCCGATCGCGCGGCGGAACGAAGTGCTGGCGTTCGTCGAGGCGGGACTGTCGGACATCAGCGTCTCGCGATCGGCCGCCCGCGCCCGCGGCTGGGGCATCCCCGTGCCGGGCGATCCGGCCCAGGTCGTCTACGTGTGGTGGGACGCGCTCGCCAACTACATCACCGCGCTGGACGGCAACGGCGACTACGAGCGGTGGTGGGTCGCCGAGCCGCGCAAGGTGCACCTGATGGGCAAGGGCGTGATCAGGTTCCACGCCGTGTACTGGCCCGCGATGTTGTTGTCCGCCGGGCTGCCGCTGCCCACGGAGATCTTCGTGCACGACTACCTGACGGTGGCCGGGCAGAAGATCAGCAAGTCGTCGGGCGGCGCGGTCGATCCCGTGGCGCTCGTGGACACGTACGGCGTGGACGCCGTGCGGTGGTGGCTGCTGCGCGAGGTGCCGCGCGTGGGCGACGCCGACTTCACCGAGGAACGCCTGATCGCCAGGGCCGACGAAGACCTGGCCAACGGGCTGGGAAACCTGGTCAGCCGGGTCGCCACCATGGTCTGCCGCTTCCTGGACGGCCACGTGCCCGACCCCGCTGAAGACTTGGCCGACGTGTCCGGCGCAGTGCACGAGGCGCTGGAGGACTACGACTTCCGGCGCGCGGCCGCGGCCGTATGGACGATCGTCGAGGAGGCCAACCGGTACGTCGAGCGCACCCGGCCCTGGCAGCAGGACCGGGCCGGGCAGGAGGCGTCGCTGGGCACGCTCGTGCACGCGTGCCGGGCGCTGGCCGTACACCTGGAGCCGTTCCTGCCCACGGCGGCGGCGCGGGTGGCCGCGGCGGTGAGCGGAGCGCGCCTGGCCCGGCCCAAGCCTCTTTACCCCAGAGTCGCCGGTTGACGGCGGTCGTGGGGAAGCCTAGGTTGGCGCCCACCGACCAGCCGGTATGGAGGCTCTCATGCCCACCGTCAACACCGTCCGCGGCCCGGTAGACGTCGACGACCTCGGCCAGACCCTGATGCACGAGCACATCTTCTTCATGGCCACCGAGCACCTGGACAACTACGGCAGGGGCGCCTGGTGGGACGAGGAACACCGGGTCGAGGACGCGATCACCAAGCTCAACGCCGTGGTGGCGAAGGGCGTGCGGACGCTCGTCGATCCGACGGTGTGGGGCCTCGGCAGGTACATCCCGCGCATCCAGCGCATCGCGGAGCAGGTGCCGGGGCTGCACATCATCGTCGCGACCGGCATCTACTCCTTCGAAGAGTTGCCGCACCAGTACGAGTTCCGCGGCCCCGGCCTGCTCATGGACATACCCGAGCCGATGGTCGACGACTTCGTCCGCGACCTCACCGACGGCATCGCCGACACCGGGGTGAAAGCGGCGTTCCTCAAATGCGTGGTCGAGGCGAAAGGCCTGACCCCGGGCGTCGAGCGCATAGCCCGGGCGGTCGCGCAGGCCCATGTCCGCACCGGCGCGCCGATCACCGTTCACACCAACTCCTTCACCCAGAGCGGACTGATCGCGCTGGACCTGTTCGCCAAGGAAGGAGTGGACCTGACGAAGGTGGTCGTCGGGCACGCGGGCGACAGCAACGACCTCGACTACCTCATGCGGCTGGCCGACACCGGCGCGACGCTCGGGATGGACAGGTTCGGCCTGGACGTCTACAACCCGACCGCGCAGCGCGTGGCCACGATCGCGGCGTTGTGCGAGCGTGGGTACGCCGACCGCATGGTGCTCAGCCACGACGCCGCCTGCTTCATGGACTACTTCGGCGGTGCCTGGGACGAGGCCCACAGCGCGCTCGCGCCCAACTGGCGCTACGATCACATTCACGACGACGTCTTGGCCGCATTGCTGGACTCGGGTGTGACCGACGACCAGATTGAGCAGATGCTGGTGTTCAACCCGAAGCGCTACTTCTCGTAAAGTGGGTGGATCGGGAGAGCGACGCAGGTAGGTGGAGCTGGGTGACTTCGGAGCAGGCCTTGTCGATCAGCCTCGGACTCCAGGGACCCTGCGTCATCGCGCGACTGACGGGGGATTTCGACTTCGGCTCCGCGGCGGAGGTCCGTGACCGCGTCACCCAGGCCCTCGACCTGACCCAACCCCCGCTTCTCGTCATCGACATGCAGGCCGTCAGCGTGTGCGACTCCTCCGGGCTGTCCGTGCTGGTCTACCTGCACAAGGCCGTCACCGCCTCCGGCGGCCGGCTGTTGTTGTCCGGGCTCAACGGCCGGTGCAAGCACTTGTTCGCCATCACCGCGCTGGACAAGTTCTTCGACATCCGCAGCACAGCGGAGCTGGCCATCGCCGAACTCAACGAAGCCGGGAATTCGCCGCCGTTTACCGGGTAGTTCCCGGGCATGTCGGCCGAAGAGCCCGACCTGCTCGGCACGTATCTGGAGCAGATCGGAAAGACCCCCTTGCTCTCCGCCGCGGACGAAGTCGACCTCGCCCGGCGGATCGAGGCAGGCTTGTACGCGGGCCATCTGATCGAGCGCGGCGCCGGTACGCCGGAGCTCGAACTCGTTGCCCTCGATGGGCAACGCGCCAAGGACCTGCTGATCAGGTCCAACCTCCGGCTGGTGGTGGCCACCGCCAGGCGTTACGCCTTCCGGGGGCTGCCGCTGCTCGACGTCATCCAGGAGGGCAATCTCGGACTGATCAGGGCTGTGGAGAAGTTCGACTACCGGCGGGGATACAAGTTCTCCACGTACGGGATGTGGTGGATCCGCCAGGCCATCGAGCGCGGCATCCACGACAAGAGCCGTACCGTCCGCCTGCCGGTGCATGTGGCGGAGGAGCTGTCGCGACTGATCAGGGTCACCCGGCAGCTGGCCTCGGAGCTGGGCAGGAAGCCGACCGACGCCGAGCTCGCCGAGGCGGCCGAGCGCTCGCCGGAGCAGGTCGCCTCGTTACGTGTGCTCGGGCAGGAGGTGGTCAGCCTGGACATCCCGGTGGGCGAGAACGGGGAGGGCCGGATCGGGGACATGATCGCCGACGAGAACGGGCTGCAGGTGCAGGAGGCGACCGAGCGCCGCGCGATGAGCGACGAGCTCCACCAGGTGGTCACCATGCTGCCGCCACGCGAGGCGTTCGTCATCAGGCTCAGGTATGGCCTCAGCGGTCAGCAGGTCCAGACGTACACCGAGATCGGTGAGCAACTGGGCCTGACCAGGGAACGGATCCGCCAGTTGGAGAAGCAGGCACTGAAACGGCTCAGGCAGGGAGGGCCGCTGCTGTCGTGGGCCTCATAACCCACGAACGTGGCTGAGTGAGTGGCCAGGGGTCCGCCGACCCCCGGCCCAGCCCCAGGCTCACGCGGTGACGAGGAGCGCTACCCCGATCAGCACGGCGACCGGGACAAGCCACATCACGGCCTCGACAGCGAACTCCTTGTACATTGCGCAAGTCTCCTCTGGGACGCCCTATGCGGGCACTGCCGACACGTCACTGGGCAGCATAGCCGCCGTCAAACGGTGACCGCGCCGTCGGAGGCGGAGCCGACCGTCGCGACGTACTTGGCCAGCACCCCCCGCTCCACCGGCCGTTCGGGCCGCCGCCAGGCGGCCTGGCGCTCGGCCAGCTCCGCCTCGGGCACCAGCAGGTCGATCGTCCCGGCCGCGCTGTCGACGACCACCGTGTCCCCGTCCCGCACCAGCGCGATCGGCCCGCCGTGGTACGCCTCCGGCGTCACGTGCCCGATCACCAGACCGTGCGAGACGCCGCTGAACCGCCCGTCGGTGACCAGCGCCACGGACGAGCCGAGGCCCCGGCCGACGAGCGGGCCCGTGACCGAGAGCATCTCGCGCATGCCGGGGCCGCCCGCCGGGCCCTCGTACCGGACGACGATCACGTCACCCGCGACGATCCGGCCCTCCTGGATGGCGTCGTAACAGGCGTCCTCGGAGTCGAACACCCTGGCCGGGCCCTCGTGCCGGAAGTCGCTCTTGCCGCCCAGCTTGAGCACGCAGCCGTCGGGCGCCAGCGTGCCGCGCAGGATGGCCAGCGCGCCGCGCTGCTTGAACGGCCGCTCCACGCTCGCCACCACCTCCTGCCCCGGCCTCTCGTGGGCCGCCCCGGCGACGTCGACGAGCCTGCGGCCGTCCACCAGCGTGACGTTCTCGCGCAGCAACCCGGCCGCCAGCAGCCGGCGGGCCACCAGCGAGGTGCCCCCGGCCCGCCACAGGTCGAGTGCCGTGTGGTCGCCGCCGCTCGGCTTGAGACCCGTGATGATCGGTGTCTCGCGGCAGACCTCGCCGATCCTGTCGATCTCCAGCGGCAGCCCCGCCTCGCGGGCGATGGCCAGCAGGTGCAGCACGGCGTTGGTCGAGCCGCCCATGGCCGCCACCGACACGATCGCGTTGTGCAGGGCGTCCTCGGTGAGGACGCGGGACGGGCGGGCGTCGCGGGCCAGCGCGTCCATGGCGATCTCGCCGACCCGGTACGCCGCGGCGTTCTTCTCCGAGGCCACGGCCGGGATGTCGCCCACGCCGAACGGCGCCAGGCCCAGGAAGTCGGCGACGCTGCCCATGGTGTTGGCGGTGTATTGAGCGGCGCAGGTGCCCGCGCCCGGGCAGGCGTGCTTGGCGAGGTCGTCCAGCTCGGACTGGTCCAGACGGCCGACGGCACGCTCGCCGAGCGCCTCCCACATGTCCTGGATCGTCACATCCCGGCCGCGCCACCGGCCCGGCATCATGCTGCCGCTGTAGAGGATCACGGACGGCACGTCCAGCCGGGCCAGCGCCATGATCGCCGCGGGGACGGTCTTGTCACAGCCCACGATCGCGACGATGGCGTCGAAACCGTGCGCCCGGCCCATCAGCTCGATCGAGTCCGCGATGACCTCGCGGCTGATCAGCGACGTACGCATGCCGGGCGTGTGCATGGTCAGGTTGTCGGAGACCGCGATGGTGTTGAACTCCATCGGCATGCCGCCCGCCGCCCGCACCCCCTCGGCCACGTGGGCGGCCAGCTCGCGGTGGGTGAGATTACAGGGCATGGTGCCGGTCCAGGTGGAGGCGATGCCGACCACAGGGCGGCGCATTTCCTCCTCCGACATGCCCATGGCATAGAGGTGGGAGCGGGCGGGTGCGCGGTCGGGATCGTCGGCGATGGTATTTCTGGTGGTCACACGTCCATGATTCCTCACTGTTCCCGTATGCCCCATGGTGAGCCGTACGTCACCAGCAGGTCCAGGAACGGGCGTGGCTCGAACGCCTCGGGCCCCAGCACGCCCGCGCCCTTCCAGACCCCGCTCGCCATCAGCTCCAGCGCGATCACCGGGTTGACGGCGGTCTGCCAGACCACGGCCTGGGAGCCGTACTCGCGCATCGACCACTGGTTGTCTACGACGTGGTACAGATACACCTCGCGCGGCCGGCCGTCCTTGAGTCCCTTCACCCAGGTGCCGGCGCAGGTCTTGCCGTGCATGCGGTCGCCGAGCCCGGCCGGGTCGGGCAGCACCGCCGCCACCATGTCGCGCGGCGCCACCCTGGCCGTGCCTTGATCGGTCCTGACGGGGACCGGCTCGGTGCTGTCCACGCCCAGCGCGTGCAGGGTCTTGAGGGTACCGATGAACTCCTCGCCGAGGCCGTACTTGAAGGTGACCCGGCGCGCCGAAATCCACCTGGGGACGAGCAGCACCTCCTCGTGCTCGACGTTCACGCACTCGACCGGGCCGATGCCTTCGGGGAAGTCGAAGATCTCCGGCTCGCTGAACGGCTCGGTCGTGTACCAGCCACGATCCTTTTCATAGATGACCGGCGGGTTCAGACACTCTTCGATCGTGGTCCAGATGGAGAATGACGGGGCGAACTCATAGCCGTCGACGGTGAGGTTGGCGCCGTCCCTGATGCCGATCTCCTCGATCTCGTCGAACAGTTCGTCGGCGGCGTACCGGGCGAACACGTCGGCGAGCCCCGGCTCCACGCCCATGCCGACCAGCGCCAGCCTGCCTTTCCCCGCCCACTCCTCTTCTCTGGCGAACTGCTCGTCGCCCAGCTTGACGCCGACCTCCTCGTACGGGCGCTCGGGGTGCGGCCTCGACATCGACATGGCCATGTCGAGGTAGTCCGCACTGGCGGCCAGCGCCGCCTCGAACAGCGGCAACACGAAACGCGGATCGGTGGCGTTGAGCAGCACGTCGCACTCGTGCTCGTTGAGCACCGCGGCGACGGCGGCGGAGTCGGCGGCGTCGATCCTGACGGGAGTGAACCTGGTCGCCTGCTCGCCCAGCGCGGCAACGGCCGCCTTGGCGCGGGGGAGGTCGTAGTCGGCGACCACCATGTGGTCGAAGAACGGGCGGCGGGCGGCGATCCGCGTGATGGCGGTTCCCACCCCGCCGGCTCCCACGAGAAGGATACGCATGACAATAAATCCCCTTTTATCCGCTTTTGGGGGGCTGTGTCCTTTCATCCAACTCGACTACGCTCATCAACGTCAATGGCGTTGGCATAAGGAGGATTGGGATGCCGAAACGGGTGGTCCCCGAGGCGAGCCGGCGCCGCCGCCGCCCCACCAAACAGGGTCAGGTCCTCACCCACCAGCTCATCGTGGAGACCGCGCTACGCATGTTGCGCGAGCACGGCGCGGCCGGCCTGACCGCCCGCCGCCTCGGACTCGCCCTGGGGGCCGACGCCAGCACCGTCTACCGCTACTTCCGGGGCATGGACGACCTCATCCTGGCCATCGCCGACGAGCTCTTCGCCCAGGCCATGGCCGGCTGGCGCTCCACCGGCGACTGGCGTTCCGACCTTCGCGACCTCGGGCTCCGCATTCACCACGCCTACCTGGCCCACCCCCAGGCCGCCGTGCTGACCGCCAGCCGCGTCACGGGCCGCCCGAACGAGGTGGCGGCCGACGAGACGATCCTCGGCGTCCTCCGCGGCGCCGGCTTCCCGGACGCCGACGCCGTACGCATCTACCACGCCTTCATCGACCAGAGCCTGGCCTTCTCCATCCTCGACGCCGCCACCCTGGCCCTGCCCGCGGCCGCGCGGGAGGCCGACGAGGAGGTGTGGCGGGACACCTACGCCCGCCTGCCCGCCGCCACCCACCCCAACATCGCCGCCACGGCGCCGCTGCTGGTGGCCCGCATGAACGACAGCGCCTACCCGGCGGCACTCGACATGCTGCTGTCCAGCGCGGCGGCCCAGCTCAGCAGATGATGCGGAACCGTACGGTCAAAGGCGGCGGCGGCTCTGGGCGATGCGTTTGGCGAGTCCGGCCGGGGAGTCGTCGGCCATGAGGGCGGGCAGGCGCGGCGCGTCCTCGTCGATCTGACGCAGCACCGCCGGCTGATCGCCCGAGAAGTGGCTCCAGGCGCGCACCACCTCGGGCATGGCCGCAATGGCCTCGTCGGACAGGATGGCCTCCCGAGGCAGCCACGACGTCAGGAACTGCGACACCCGGCTCGGGCTCCACCACAGCGGCCGGTCCCCGATGAACTCGACCAGCTTCTCGAACGCCTCCCGCGCCCCCGGCAGGTCGGGCAGGTCGTCGAACCGAGAGGCGGTGTCATCGCCCGCCCCACGGACGACGCCCGGCACCGTGCGGGCTCTGGCGATCGCGAGCGGCCGGACCTCGGTCAGCGTGACGGCGACCGCCGCACCCATGATCCGGTCGCCCAGTTCGATCGCGTCCAGGATCCGGCCCCCGACCACCCCGGGATCGGCCGCGTCCAGGCCCAGGTCGTCGAGGAACTTCGGCTCCTCGACCACGGCGTCGACCGCCAGCCCGCCGTTGGGCTGGTCGATCCCGACGACCAGGATGTGCGGCTCCTTGCCGTTCTCGTAGCGGAAGGAAAGGACGGCCAGGGTCTGCTCACCGTACGGGTCGGCCTTGCCGTACCAAGCGCCCTCGCACGTCACCCTGCCCATCCGGCTCGCCCACGGCGACAGCGTGTCCACCAGCCCTTCTGCGGCCCGCGTGTACACCCCCGACTCATCGGCCTCGGCGGACGGGGCCTCATCGCCGGGTGAAGGGCTCGGATTGACGGCCGCCAGCGCCACAAGCGTGAGCCGTGCCTCCGTCCCGCCGTCCTCCGCCAGCTCCCGCAGGAACGCGGCCACCTGGTCCTGCTCCAGGCTCGCCGTGAGCCGCGCCGCCCATAGCTCCGTCCGCAGCGGAGAATGCCACCTGAGCAGGTCGTGGGCCTGGGTGATCGCCGTGGTAAACGCTGATGTGCTCACCATCCGACCGTATCTCTCCAGCACGCGCTGAGGCCGCGGCGGTCGCTGTCGTCGACACCGACCTGACGGAGATCAAGCCGATCGAGCGGCGTTGCGAAACGGTGATGCTGTTCAGGACCCCGTGGGGCTCCAAGCAGGTGGTCATCAGCGAGTCGCAAATGCGGCCGGCCACCCGTCGATCAGGCCACCGATGAGCCGGCCGCCTGGGCGGTTGTCGCCCAGGCGGCCGCTTGCTGAGTTCAGCGACCGTTGTCGCCGGTGAGACCCGCCTTGCGGAGGGCTTCGGCCATGGCACCCGTCGGGGCCGGGCGGTCCTGGCGGCGCTGACCGCCGCGCTGCCCGTCGCCCCGCCCCCGCTGGCCGTCGCCGCGCCCGCGCTGACCGCCGTCGCCGTTGCCACGCTGGCCTGCCTCGCCCCGGCCGTCGCGCTGTCCGCCAGGCTGTCCGTCGCGCTGGCCGTCGCCGCGCGGCCCCTGGCCGCGGCCGCCCTGGCCTCGAGCACGCTGGGTTCCGTCACCACGGCCGCCATCGCCGCCGCGAGCGCCCTCGCCACGGCCGCCACCGTCACCACGGCCGCCGCCGTCGCTCCGGGTGCCGTCACGGCCGCCGCCTTGGCGGCCGGTCGATCGCCGGGGGCCGTCGCCCGGCCCCTGGGCCGTGGTCTCGTCCTCCAGGCGCAGGGTCAGCGAGATGCGCTTGCGGGGGATGTCCACGTCCAGCACCTTGACACGGACGATGTCACCCGGCTTGACCACGTCTCGCGGGTCCTTGACGTAGGTGCGGGACATGGCCGACACGTGGACCAGACCGTCCTGGTGCACGCCGACGTCCACGAATGCCCCGAACGCGGCCACGTTGGTGACCACGCCCTCCAGGATCATGCCGGACGTCAGGTCGGAGATCTTCTCGATCCCCTCCTTGAACGTGGCGGTCTTGAAGGCGGGACGCGGGTCGCGGCCCGGCTTTTCCAGCTCGCGCAGGATGTCGGAGACCGTCGGCAGGCCGAACGTCTCGTCGGTGAAGTCCTGCGGCTTGATCGACCGCAGGGCCACCGTGTTGCCGATCAGCGACTTGAGGTCGCTCTGGACCGAGGTGAGGATGCGGCGGACCACCGGGTAGGCCTCCGGGTGCACGCTGGAGACGTCGAGCGGGTCGTCGCCGCCCCGGATGCGCAGGAAGCCCGCGCACTGTTCGAACGCCTTGGGACCGAGCCGCGGCACCTCCTTCAGCGCCGACCGCGTGCGGAACGGGCCGTTGGCGTCGCGGTGGCGCACGATGCTCTCGGCCAGCGTGGACCCGATGCCCGACACCCGCGTGAGCAACGGCGCCGATGCGGTGTTGACGTCGACGCCGACGGCGTTGACGCAGTCCTCGACCACCGCGTCCAGCGAACGCGACAGCTTGGTCTCGGCGAGATCGTGCTGGTATTGGCCGACGCCGATCGACTTGGGGTCGATCTTGACCAGCTCGGCCAGCGGGTCCTGCAGGCGGCGCGCGATGGAGACCGCGCCACGCAGCGACACGTCGAGCTCGGGCAGCTCCTGCGAGGCGTACGGCGAGGCCGAGTAGACCGAGGCGCCGGCCTCCGACACCACGATCTTCGTGACCGACGGCATGTGCTGGACCAGCTCACCGGCCAGTTTGTCCGTCTCGCGCGAGGCCGTGCCGTTGCCGATGGCGATCAGCTCGACCCCGTGCCGCTGCGCGAGCGCGCCCAGCACGGCGAGCGACTGGTCCCACTGTCGCTTGGGCTCGTGCGGATAGATGGTCGCGGTCTCGACGACCTTGCCGGTGGCGTCGACCACGGCCACCTTCACCCCGGTGCGCAGGCCCGGGTCCAGCCCCATGGTCGGGCGGCTGCCGGCCGGCGCAGCCAGCAGCAGGTCGCGCAGGTTGGCCGCGAACACCCGCACGGCCTCGTCCTCGGCCACCTGCCACAGCCGCATCCGCAGGTCGATGCCCAGATGCACGAGAATGCGGGTGCGCCAGGCCCACCGCACGGTCTCGGTCAGCCACTTGTCGGCCGGCCGGCCCAGGTCGGCGATGTCGAACCTGGAGGCGACGCGCAGCTCGTAATCGGGGCTGTCGTCCGGCTCCAGCGCGACGGACAGCACCTCCTCCTTCTCGCCCCGGAACATCGCCAGAATCCGGTGCGAGGGCAGCTTGGTGAACGGCTCGCCGAAGTCGAAGTAGTCGGAGAACTTGGCCCCCGCCTCCTCCTTGCCTTCGCGCACCTTCGACACCAGCTGCCCGCGGCTCCACAGCTGCTCGCGCAGCTCGCCGATGAGGTCGGCGTCCTCGGCGAACCGCTCGATCAGGATCGCCCTGGCACCCTCCAGCGCCGCGCCCGCGTCGGCCACGCCCTCGGTCACGAAGCCCTCGGCGACGGCCAGCGGGCTCAGCCCCGGGTCGGCCAGCAGCTTGTCGGCCAGCGGCTCCAGCCCCAGCTCGCGGGCGATCTGCGCCTTGGTGCGCCGCTTGGGCTTGTAAGGCAGGTAGATGTCCTCGAGCCTGGCCTTGGTCTCGGCCGCCATGATCTGCTCGCGCAGCTGGTCGTCGAGCTTGCCCTGGGACTCGATCGACTCCAGGATCGCCGCGCGGCGCTCCTCCAGCTCACGCAGGTAACGCAGCCGCTCCTCCAGCGTGCGCAGCTGTGCGTCGTCGAGGGTGCCGGTGGCCTCTTTGCGGTATCGCGCGATGAACGGCACGGTCGCGCCGCCGTCGAGCAACTCGACGGCCGCCTGCACCTGCCCGTCGCGTACGCCGAGCTCTGCCGCGATCCGCTGGTGTATAGAGAGCACTTGCCTGCCTTTCGATGGTCCCGCCGGTCAATTGTGCAGGACGACGCCGTTCCTCATGACCAGAGTGCGCGGAGGGTGAACGACCACGGCCTCCGCCGCGCTCGCGCACGGCACCACGACCAGGTCGGCCCGGTCGCCCGCGGACAGCCCGTAGCCCTCCAGCCCCAGCACGCGGGCGCCGCCGTGCGTGGCGGCCTCCAGCGCGAGCTCGATGTCCGCGTCCCTGCGGAAGGTGCTGCGGTAGGCGACGTGCATCGCCCGCTCCAGCATGTCGCCGCTGCCGTAGGGACCCCATAGGTCCCTGATGCCGTCGTGCCCGCAGGCCACGGTGACGCCCGCGGCCCGCAGCTTCTTCACTGGCGGCACAGGGAAGCTGTAGACGGCCGCGGTCGCCAGCGCCACACCCGCCTCGGCGAAGCCCTGGATCAGCCGGTCCTGGTAGGCGTCGTCGAGCTGGCCGAGGGCGTAAGCGTGGCTGACCGTCACCCGGCCGCCCAGCCCCAGCGCCTTGGTGCGCTCGGTGATCAGCTCCAGCTCCCACCCGCCCAGGGAGCCGCCGTCGTGCAGGTGGATGTCCACGTGGGCGCCGTAACGCTCGGCCAGGCCGAAGATCACGTCGAGATGGCGCACGGGGTCGCGGTCGATGCCCGCGGGATCGAGCCCGCCGACCGCCTCGACACCGCTCTTCAGCGCCTCTTCGAGCAGCTCCGCCGTGCCCGGGTTGGTGAGCAGGCCGTGCTGCGGGAAGGCGACCTGGCGCACCTCGAGGGGGGAGCGGGCGGCGGCCTCGCGCACGGCCTCCACACCGCGCAGCCCGACCAGCGGGTCGATGTCGGTGTGCGTGCGCACGTGGGTGGTGCCGGCCGCGCTCATGCGCTCCAGCAGCGCGCCGATCCGCTCCACGCTCGGGACGCCGAGCTCGGCCCGCCTCCCCAAATCGTTGCCGATGCGGCCGGCGAGCGTGTCGTCGGCCGAATGCGGCACCCACGGCCCGCCGTAGAGGGTCTTGTCGAGGTGGCAGTGCGCCTCGACGAGGCCGGGCAGCACCAGCTGCCCCGCGATGTCCACGACCAGGGCGTCGTCCGCTGCGTCGATGCCCTGGCCGACGTGGTGGATCAGGCCGTCGCGGACGAGGATGTCGGCGGTGGCCCCGAGCCCCCAGGGGAGCCCGCCGCGCAGCAGCACGTCGGTCATGCCAAGAACCCTAGACGGCCGGGCCGACGATTTCCGTGTCTCCGCCGTGACCGTTCTCGGCCAGTCGGGGCGACTGGCGAAAGCTCAAGATGGTTGGCGCTCTCGCCCCGCAGAGCGTAGCGGTCAGATCTCGTCCAGGTGGGACACGTTGGCGGCGTCGGCGGAGTCCGTGCTGGGCCGTCCCTCCAGCCAGGCGTCGAGGATCTCATCGAGCACCACGTCGGAGGTGAGCCGCAGGCTCAGCGCCAGCACGTTGGCGTCGTTCCACTTGCGGGCCCCGTCGGCGGTGTAGGCGTCGACGCACAGCGCGGCCCGCACGCCGGGCACCTTGTTCGCCGCGATCGACGCGCCCGTCCCGGTCCAGCAGCACACGACCGCCTGGTCGGCCCGCCCCTCGCTCACGTCCTTGGCGGCCAGCTCCGAGGCCCACGCCCAGTCGTCGCGCTCCTCGTCGTTGAGCGCGCCGTGCGTCACCACCTCGTGCCCGCGCTTGCGCAGCTCCGTCACGACCCGCTCGGCCACGCCGTCCTTGCTGTCGGCGGCCACCGAAATCCGCATGACACCAGGGTGCCACGGCATGGGGAGACCCGTAGCGGGTGCGGGAATCGAACCCGCCTTGCGCGACCTATGAAATCGCCGGGCACACCAGCGCCCCCACCCGCCTCGATGAGCGACGGGCGGGGTCCTTGAGATCAGGACACGCCCGTGCGGTGCCGCCTGCGCATTCGCCCGGTGTTCATGGCCTCGATCTTGCCGGTGGCCACCGCGCCGGCGCAACGGATTTACCCGCCCACACGTGCCGCGCTGGCGGATTGAGGTGCCATGTGGTTGGTTGAGTCGCCAAATGAGCATTGATGTGAGCGATATTCCGGCACTCGCCCGAGGGTGCGCAGTTCTGGGCACCGGCGGTGGAGGAGACGTCCGTACCGGATCGTTGGCCGCCGCACGGGCCATCCGCGAGTACGGCGAGGTGCCGCTGGTCCGGCTGGCCGACCTGGCGGACGACGCGCTGATCATGCCGCTGTCGGGGATCGGGGCGCCGACCGTCAGCCACGAGATGATCCACAGCGAGGACGAGCCCAAGCGCATCGCCGAGGAGATCGAGCGCCTCTTCGGCCGCCCGCCCTCCGCCGTCATGTCGTCCGAGATCGGCGGCTCCAACGGCGTCGCCCCGGTCGCGTGGGCCGCGCAGCTCGGGTTGCCGCTGCTCGACGCCGACGGCATGGGGCGGGCCTTCCCCGAGGTCCAGATGGTGTCGATGTACGTGGCGGGGCTGCCGGCCGACCTGGTGATCATGACCGACGTCGCCGGGAACGTGGTCACCATCCGCCCGATCGACGGATTGTGGTCGGAGAGGCTGGCCAGGGCCGTGTGCGTGGCGGCGGGATCGAGCGCGTTGATGGCCGACTACGTGATCACGGCCGCGCAGGCGCGGGGCGCGGTCATCGAGGGCACGGTCACGCGCGCGCTCGAGATCGGCAGGGCCACCGAGGGCACGTCCCCTACGGGTGCCCGGGCGGCCGACCCGCTGCGCGCGCTGCAGGACCGGCTCGGCGCCGCCAGGCTGATCACGGGCAAGCTGACCGACGTGGAGCGGCGCACCACGGGCGGGTTCGTACGGGGCACGGCCACGATCGAGGGCACCGGCGACGACCGGACCCGCACCGTCACGCTGGAGCTGCAGAACGAGAACCTGGTCGCCGTCGAGGACGGCCGGGTCCTGGCCATGGTGCCCGACCTGATCACGGTCGTGGACACCGAGACCGCCGCCGCGATCCAGACCGAGGGCCTCAGGTACGGCCAGCGCGTCACGGTGCTCGCCTGGCCGTGCGACCCGCTCTGGCGCACCCCCAAGGGACTGGAGACCGCCGGGCCGCGGGCGTTCGGGTACGAGCTGGACTACGTTCCGGTCGAGGAGCTGACGGCACATGGCTGACCTGCCGGAGCTCGCGGAGCTCGGGATCGGGATCGACGTCGGAGGCACGAACACCGACGCGGTCGTGCTCGGCGCCGACGGCCGGGTGATCGCCAAGGCGAAGCGCCCGACGACGCCGGAGGTGACCGAGGGGCTGCGTGCCGCACTCGACGCGGTCCTGGCGGAACTCGGGGACGCGCGGCACCGGGTCACCCGCGTCATGCTGGGCACCACGCACGCGACCAACGCGATCCTGGAGCGCCGCAACCTCGGCCGGGTGGCCGTGCTGCGGCTCGGAGCGCCCGCCACCACGTCCGTGCCGCCGCTCTCCGGCTGGCCCGGCGACCTGCGCAAGGCCGTCTCGGCCGGAGAGGCCATCGTGCAGGGCGGCCACTACGTCGACGGCCGCGTGATCCGCCCGCCGGACCTCGGCGCGATCCGCCGTTTCCTGGACGGCGTGGAGGCGGAGGCCGTGGCCGTCACCAGCGTGTTCAGCCCGGCGAGCGGTGAGCACGAGCGCCTGGTCGAGGAGCTGGTCCGGGCCGAGTACGGGCTGCCGGTGTCGCTCAGCCACGAGATCGGCTCGCTCGGCCTGCTCGAACGCGAGAATGCCACGGTGCTCAACGCCGCGCTGTACGGGGTCGCCGCCCACGTGACCGGCGCCCTGGTCGCCGCGCTGGCCGAACGCGACCTGCGAGCCCGGCCGTACCTGGCACAGAACGACGGCACGCTGATGACGCTGGAGCACGCCGCGCGGCTGCCCGTGTCGACGATCGGCTCCGGCCCGGCGAACTCGCTGCGCGGGGCGGCGTACCTGTCCGGGGTAGCGGACGCGATCGTGGTGGACGTGGGCGGCACCTCCACCGACCTCGGGGTGCTGGTCGGCGGGTTCCCCAGGGAATCGGCGGCGGCGGTCGAGATCGGCGGGGTGCTCACCAACTTCCGCATGCCGGACATCCTGGCCATCGCGCTCGGCGGTGGGACCGTAGTGAGAGACCGCGGGATCGGGCCGGACTCGGTCGGCTATCGGATCGTCCAGGAGGCGCTGGTGTTCGGCGGCAGCACGCCGACGATCACCGACGCCGCCGTGGCGACCGGCCGTACCCCGGCTGACGGAGAAGGCTGGCGCGCCCGCATGGGTGACATGTCGGAAGGAATCCGCGACACCCTGGAAAGGGCGGTGGCCGTCGCGGACGAGATGGTGATCGACGCCGTGGACAGGATGGCGCTCGGCAAGTCCGACAGACCGCTGGTCGCGGTGGGGGGCGGCGCGTTCGTCCTGCCGGAGCGCATCCCGGGCGTCGGCCGGGTGATCCGCCCCGAGCATGCCGAGGTGGCCAACGCGGTGGGCGCCGCCATCGCACTGGCGAGCGGCAGAGTCGATACGATCTTGCCTGCGGGAGATAGCCGGTCAGAAGCCATCGAAAGGGCCAAGGAGGAGGCGGCGGCGCGAGCCGTGGCCGCGGGGGCGGATCCCTCCGCGGTCGAGATCGTCGATCTCCTTGAGGTGCCGCTGAGCTACCTCTCCGAACCCGCCGTGCGGGTACACGTCAAAGCAGCCGGACCACTCGCCCGGTGAAAATCGAAAGGATCCCCCCACCATGCGCTGGCACAAGCGTCTGCTCGTGGCCGGAGTCACCAGTGTCTTGGCCTTGACCGCGTCCGCGTGCGCGGGCGGCCAGGTGCGTGGCGGCGGCGGGACACCCCAGCCGCAGCCAAGCGGCAGTCAGCCGGCGACCACGCAGGCCAACGACAGCACGTTCGTCTACGTGCCCAACCTCGACGTGGTCACCGACTGGGACCCGGCGACCTCCTACTCCAATGAGATCGTCGCCCTGTCGAACATCTATGAGGGCCTGACCAGGTACAACTCGGAGACCCGCAAGGCCGAGCCGCGCCTGGCCACCGAGTGGACCTCGGCGAACGACGGCAAGGAGTGGACGTTCAAGCTCCGGCCGGGCGTGAAGTTCCACTCCGGCGCCACGATGGACGCCGAGGCCGCCAAGAAGGCCATCGAGCGGACGATCGAGAAGAAGGGCGGCGCGGCCTACATCTGGGACGCGGTCGACACCATCGAGGCCGTGGACGCGTCCACATTGAAGTTCACGCTCAAGTACGCCACGCCGCTCGACCTCGTCGCCTCCTCCGGCTACGCGGCCTACATCTACGACGTGGACGCCGTGGACCCCGACGGCAAGACCACCGCCGGCACCGGCCCGTACACGATCGACTCCTGGCAGAAGGGCAAGGAGACCGAGCTCACACTGAAGGCGTTCGAGGGCTACTGGGGCGGCTGGAAGCCCGAGCAGTACAAGAAGGTCGCCTTCCGCGTCACACCCGAGATCACCACCGCCTGGCAGTTGCTGCAGAACGGCGAGGTGAACTTCGTCCAGCGGCTGAATCCGCAGCTCTTCCAGCAGGCGGGCACGACCGCGAAGGTGCAGACCGCGCAGGTGCCGTCGTTCCAGAACCTGCTCGTGTTGTTCAACACCGCCTCAGGGCCGACGAAGGACGAGCGGGTACGGCAGGCGCTGCAGGCGGCCATCGACTACGACGGCCTGATCGCCGCGCTCAAGGGCTCGGCCACGAAGGCCAGCGGCCTGGTGCCCCAGGGTCTGCTCGGCCACGCCACGGGCATGGAGCCCAAGCAGGATCTCGCCAAGGCCCAGGAACTGCTGGCGGATGCCGGGTACGGCCCCGACCTCCCCGAGCTCAAGCTCTCCCTGACCTACGCCCAGGGCGACGAGGACCAGAAGCTGCTGGTCACGCTGCTCAGCTCCACGCTGAAGAAGCTGAACGTGACCCTGCAGGCCAAGCCCATGACCTGGAACGCGCAGTGGGACCTGGGCAAGAAGCAGGGGCAGGACATCTTCGTCATGTACTGGTATCCGGACTACCCGGACGCCTACTCGTGGTTCGTGAACGTCTTCAAGAGCGCCGAGAAGCCGCAGTTCAACCTGTCCTACTTGAAGAACGCCGGGATCGACGCGGCCATTGACGCGTTGCCGCAGCTCACGGCCACTGACCAGCTCAAGGCGGACATGGCGTACCAGGATCTGCAGAAGAAGATCATCCAGGAGCAGGCGGCGGTGGCGGTGCCGTACGTGCAGACCTACCAGCGCGCGCTCACGGACGACATCCAGGGATACGTGGACAATCCCGCCTACCCCAACGTGGTCTTCTTCTACGACCTCAAGCGCGCAAGCTGACCTATGGCGCGTTATCTGGCCCGCCGGCTCGGCCAGGCCCTCCTGGTCGTGGCCGGCGTGGTCATGCTCACGTTCGCCGTCATGAGGTTGGTGCCCGGCGATCCCGCGGTCGCGTTCGCCGGGCCGAAGGCCACGCCCGAGCAACTGGCCGCGGCACGCGAACGGTTCGGCCTCGACGACCCGATCCCGCTGCAGTTCGTGACCTACGTGCGTGACCTGTTCACCGGCGACTGGGGGACCAGTCTGCGGACCCGGCAGCCGGTACGCGACGACCTGTATCTCGCTTTCCCGGCCTCGCTGGAGCTCGTAGGGGCGGCGCTGGTGGTCGCGGTCGTCGTGGGCATCCCGATCGGGGTGCTGGCGGCCCGCTATAGGACGAAATTTCCGGACTTCGGGGTGCGGTTCACCAGCATGCTCGCGGTCTCCGTGCCGGTCTTCTGGCTGGCCCTGGCCATGCAGCTGGTGTTCGCCGGCCATCTGGGCTGGTTCCCGATCGCCGGCGAGTACGACTCCTCGCTCGACACCACCAGCCCCCTCACCCTCTGGACGAACATCACCCTCGTCGACGCCCTCATCACCGGCAACTGGCCGATCTTCACCAGCACGCTCGAACACCTGGTGCTGCCCGCCCTCGTCGTGGCCGCCTACCCGACCGGCGTGATCGCGCAGATGACCAGGGCGGCCCTCATCGAGGAGTCCGGGCAGGACCACGCCCGGCTGGAGCGCGCACTGGGCTTCGGGGAGACGTCCATCCTGACCAGGTTCGCCCTGAGACCTGCGCTGAGCCCGGTGTTGTCGCTGATCGCCCTGGTGTTCGCGTACTCGATCGTGAACGGCTTCCTGGTCGAGGCCGTCTTCAACTGGCCGGGTCTTGGCCGTTACGCCGCCGAGTCGATCAAGTCGCTGGACACCCCGGCCATCGCCGGCGTCACCCTCCTCGTCGCCCTCGTGTACACCCTGGCCAACCTCGTCGTGGACCTGCTGCAGGGCGTCGTCGATCCGCGGGCGAGGGCACGATGACCGCCACCGAGGCGCCGCTGCGGCGCACGCTGCCGAGGATCCCCGACCGGTTCGCGGCCTTCGGGGCGGTGCTCATCGTGGTCGTCGTGCTGGCTTCGATCCTGGCGCCGTGGCTCGCGCCGTACCCGGACGAGCCGAACCCGCTGGTTGGGACGCAGCCGCCGAGCGCCGCACACTGGTTCGGCACCGACAACGCCGGGCGGGACGTGCTCACCAGGATCCTGTACGGCGGTCGCACGTCGTTGTTCATCGCCGTCGCCGTGCTGGCCGTCTCGGCGGTGGTCGGGGTGACGCTCGGCGTGGTGGCCGGGTACGCGGGCGGCTGGATCAGGGACGTGATCATGCGGGTCACGGACGTGTTCCTGGCCTTCCCCGCGCTGCTGCTCTCCCTGGCCCTGGCGGTGGTGCTGCAGCCCGGCGTGAACACCGTCGTGCTGGCCATCGCGGTGACCTGGTGGCCGTGGTACACGCGGCTGTCCGCCTCGGTGGCCGCGTCGATCGCCACCCGGAGCTACGTGGACGCTGCCCGGTGCCTCGGCGTCCCCGCACCGCTGATCATTCTCAGGCACGTGCTGCCGAACTCGCTCACCCCCGTCCTGGTCCAGATCTCGCTGGACGCGGGCGGGGTGATCCTCACCGCGGCCGCGCTGTCGTACCTGGGGCTGGGCGCCCAGGAGCCGACCGCGGAATGGGGGCTGATGGTGCAGCAGGGCCAGACGCTCTTCACCACGAACTGGTGGGTCGTGACCTTCCCAGGGCTGGCGATCCTGGTGACGGCGTTCGCGTTCAACGTGCTCGGCGAGGGGCTCAGGAACGCGCTCGACCCGCGAAGGGTGGTCAAGTGATCGAGGTACGCGACCTCCGCGTCAGTTACGGGGGACGGGTCGTCGCCGACGTGCCGGAACTCGACGTGGGCGCGGGCGAGTGCGTGGCGATCGTGGGGGAGAGCGGCTCGGGCAAATCGACCACCCTCCTCTCGCTGCTGGGCCTCACCCCGGATGCCGAAATTTCGGGACACATCAAGGTCTGTGGCGTCGACGTGCTGACCGCCCCGCCCCGCCGCCTCCGTGAGATCCGCGGTGCCAGGGCCGCGCTCGTCATGCAGTCGCCGCAGGCGGCGCTCAGCCCGGCCACCCGGCTCGGCGTCCTCATGCGCCGCGCGCTCAGGCTTCACGGCAGAGACGCCACGGAGCAGGCCATGGTGGAGGCCATGGAGGCCGTGCTGCTCGACCCGGAGCTCCTGCGCCGCTATCCGCACGAGGTCTCGGGCGGCCAGGCCCAGCGCTTCGCCATCGCGCTGGCCATCGCCTTGGGCGCGGAGGTGATCCTGGCCGACGAGCCCACGAGCGCTCTCGACGTGACCGTGCAGGCCGAGGTGGTGGGCGTGCTGCGCAGGCTGCGGGCCGACCGGGGCCTGTCGCTCCTGCTCGTCTCCCACGACCTGGCCCTGGTGTCCACGATCGCCGACCGGGTGCTCGTCATGAAGGACGGCGCGGTGGTCGAGTCGGGGCCCGCCGCGGACGTGCTGGCCGCGCCGTCCCACCCGTACACGCGCGAGCTGCTGGAGGCCCTGCCGTGAGGATGCTGAGGGCCGAACGCGTGACACTCGGGTACGGCAAGCGCCCGGTCGTGCACGACGTGAGCCTGGACATCACGGAGGGTGGCGTCGGGCTGATCGGGGAGAGCGGCTCAGGCAAGACGACGCTGGCCCGGGCGTTCCTGGGCCTCCTCAGCCCTATGTCCGGAAAGATCTGGTACGGCGACCAAACGCTGAAAAACACAGACATGCGGGCGTTCCGTAAGGACGTCCAGCCCGTCTTCCAGGCCGAGGCCCTCGACCCGCGAATGCGGATCGGCTCCTCCATAGCCGAGGCGCTCCCCAGAGCCGAGCGAGCCAGGGTGGGGGAGTTGCTCGAACAGGTCGGACTGGACCCGGACCTTGCGGCCCGGAGGCCGCACCAGCTCTCCGGAGGCCAGCGCCAGCGCGTCGTGATCGCCAGGGCCCTGGCCGTCGGCCCCCGCCTGCTCATCCTGGACGAGCCCACCAGCGCACTGGACGTGACGGTCCAGGCCAAGATCCTCGACCTGCTGGCGGGGCTGGACACCGAGCGCCTGCTCATCACCCACAACCTCGCGGTCGTGGAGCGGCTGTGCCGCACGTCCCACGTGCTGTTCGCGGGCCGCGTCGTCGAGTCGGGACCCACGGCCGGCCTCCTGGCCGAGCCCCCCCACCCGTACACCAAGGCCCTGCGCGACGCCGTGCCCAAGCTCGGCGGGTCCCCGCCGGAGGCCAGGGGGCGGACGGAGGCCGTGCCGGCGGCGACGGGCTGCCCGTACCGTCTGCGCTGCCCGATCGCCGTGCCGGCGTGCGAGCAGGCGCCTCCTTTGCGGGACCTGAAGGACCGTCAGGTGGCCTGCCACCGGGCGGAGGAGGTGCTGCTCACTTGATGACCAGCTGAGCCCTCAGGTGGGCGGTGACGTCGTCCGCGAGATTCTCCATCAACCGGGCCAGCTCCGTCCGGTCCGCCGCCGACCAGTCGGCCAACGCTCCCTCGAACCAGTCGGTGGTCACTTTGCGGCACTTCCCCGCCGCCTCGGCGCCCTCCGGTGTGAGGGCGATGCGCCAGGCCCGGCCGTCGTCGGGGTCGCGGACGCGCTCGACCAGGCCGCGCTGCTCCAGCGCGGCGACGTGCCTGGTCACATGCGGGCTCTCCACCTGAAGTGCCTCGGCGATCGCGCCGATCCTGCGCGGTTCGCCCGCGTCCAGCAGGCTGACGAGGATCTCCACGCCGGGCCGGTCGAGCCGGATGCCCGCGGCCTCGGTCAGCCGCTCGTGGGTCTTGCCGCGCTTGAGGGTGGTCACGAGCGTGCGGAAGGCCGACACCGTTCTGTTGAGATCTTCGTCCATCTCGTTTGCTTACCTAACTTACGTATGTATTATCGCTTCTTGTTACTTACCTAAGTTATCTAAAGGAGCCGAGATGGCGACAGCCGTCGCGTCGAGCGCACGCACGACGTCGAACAGGAACCCCTGGCCGGGAGTGATCGCGCTGGCCTTCGGCGCATCCATCGCCGCCCTTCAGAACACCGCGGTGGTGCCGTTGCTTCCAGTGCTGCAACGCGAGCTGGGCACCTCTCTTGCCGCCGTGAGCTGGACGCTCACGCTGAGCCTCCTGGTCTCCGCGGTGGCCACGCCGCTGTTGTCGCGCTTCGGCGACATGTACGGCAGGCGCACCATGATCCTCGGCGCGCTGGCCCTACTGGTGATCGGCTCGGTCATGGCAGCCCTGGCGACCTCGCTGGCCTGGCTGTTGGTGGCGCGGGTGCTGCAGGGCGCCGTGGCCGCCCTCGTGCCGCTGTCGATCGGGGTGGTACGCGACGTGCTGCCCCGGCAGCAGCTGGCGACCGGCATCGGGGTGGTGAGCGCGACGATGGGGTTCGGCGCCGGCGGCGGGATGATCCTGGCCGGGCTCGCCGCGGGCGACTGGCACCTGGTGTTCTGGATCATGGCCGGCATTTCCCTGGTGGCCGCGATCATCGTGGCCTTCCTCGTCCGCGACCAAGCCCCGGCCGTGCGCGCCCGCCCCGACCTGCTGGGCGCCGCGCTGATGGCCGCCTGGCTGGTGGCGCTCCTGCTGGGCATCAGCGAGGGCGGCTCATGGGGCTGGACCTCGCCGGGCGTGCTCGGCCTGTTCGCCGCCGCGGCGCTGCTGGCCGCAGTCTGGGTCCTGGTCGAGCGGAGGGTGGCCGAGCCGCTGGTGGAGATGTCGATGCTGGTGCACCGGGGCACGGTCGGCGCGACGGTGGCCTCGATGCTGCTCGGGTTCGCGTTCTTCACGATCCTGACGGGCATGTCCGGGTTCGCCCAGTCGCCCGTGTCCGGCCTGTCCGCCTCGACCCTGGAGGTCGGGCTCTACCTGCTGCCGAGCACGCTGTTCATGTTGGTGATCTCGCTGTTCGCGGGCCGGCTCATGCGGATCTTCCGGGCCTCGACCATGGTCGCGGCGGGCTCCGCGGTCACCGGCCTGGCCGCGCTGTGGCTGGTGTACATGCACGACACTCCTGCCCACCTGTACGTGGCCGCCTCGCTCATGGGCGTCGGCCTCGGCGTCGGCTACGCGGCCCTGGGCACCATGGCCGTCGAGCATGTGGACCCGGGCAAGACGGCCGTGGCGGCAGGCGTGAACGCGCTCGTACGGATCGTGGGCGGCAGCACCTCGGGCGCCGTGATCGCCGCCATCCTGGCCGCCCAGCCCGGCGTCACCGGCTATCAGTGGGTCTTCGGCGTGGCCACCGCGGCCGGGGCGGTGGCCACGGTGTTCGCCACGGTCTACGGGCGGCTCAACCGCAAGCAGGTCACAGCGGTCTAAGAAGTCGGCATGAGATCGCCATGTCACAGCGGTCTAAGAAGTCGGCATGAGATCGCCATGTCACAGCGGTCTAAGAAGTCGGCATGAGATCGCCGCGTCACAGCGCCTTCAGCCCGCTGATCACCTCCAGCAGCACCTTGGCGTCCGGCGCGGGAGGCGGGTGCTCGACCTGCACGAGCTGGCGCGCGTGCAGGTCGCCGACCAGCACGCGGACCACGCCGACCGGCAAGTTGAGCTCGGCGGCCACGTCGGCGAGCCGGGTGGGTTTGGTGCACTTCTGCAAGATGATCAGATGCTCGGGCCCGAGGCCCGCGGGCGGCGTCAGGCCGCCGGCGGTGATGATCACCGCGATGAGGTCGATGGCCTCGCTCGCGGGCACCGTACGGCCCCTGGTCAGCAGGTAGGCGGGGACGATCGGACCGGCGTCCTCGTCCAGCCAGCGCTCGTCACTCACTTCGCACCACCCGCATGGGGCGTACGGGCTCCTGCAGCACGGGATCCTCCGGTTCGGCCACGTGCTCTTCCGGGATCAACACGATGGCGGTGGTCCCTCCATATGGTGAACCGCGCAACGTCACGCGGATGTCGTGCCTGGCGGCCAGGCGGGAGACGACGAAAAGGCCGAGGCGGTCACTGTCGGCCAGGTCGAACTCCGGTGGGCTGGCCAGCCGCTCGTTGAGTTCGGCCAGCTCCTCTGCGCTCATGCCGAGCCCGCGGTCCTCGACCTGGAAGACGAAGCCGCGGGCCGCCTTCTCGCCACGCACGATGACCGAGGTGTGCGCGGGGGAGTAGACGGTGGCGTTCTCGATGAGCTCGGCGATCAGGTGGATCACGTCTCCGACGACAGGCCCGGCCAGGCGGTTGGCCGGCATCGGCTCGACGGTGACCCGCTGGTAGTCCTCCACCTCGGCGGCCGCGCCCCGGGCCACGTCCAGCAGCGGCACGGGCCGGCTCCAGCCGCGGCCCGGGGTCGCGCCCGACAGGATGATCAGGCCCTCCGCGTGGCGGCGCATGCGGGTGGTCAGGTGGTCGAGCTTGAAAAGATCTTCGAGGGCGTCCGGATCGGTCGCCCGGTGCTGCATGTCCTCCAGCTGGATGCGCTGGCGGTGCAGCAGGGTCTGGCTGCGCCTGGCCAGGTTGCGGAACACGTGGCCGACGCCCTCGCTGAGCTGCGCCTGGCCGACCGCGGACTCCACGGCGGTCTGCTGGACGGTGGAGAAGGCCTGGCCGACGTCGTCGATCTCGGTCGTCGTGCTCGTCACCGACAGCTCCGGCAGGTCGACCTTCTCGCCCCTGCGCAGCTTGGCGACCACGTGCGGCAGCCGCTCCTGGGCCATCTCCAGCGCGACCAGCCGGAGCGCGCCGAGCTCCTTCGACAGCCGGTCACCCATCCGCAGCGAGAACGCGATCGACACCACGACCAGCGCGAAACACGTGCCGGCCAACATGAACGCCCGATTGATCACCTCGTCGGCGACCGGCTCGGCCCGCGCGCTCAGCATCGCGCTGGCCTGCATCTGCGTCTTGTTGAACGACGTGGCCAGCCCCTCTGTCGCGCTGAGCCAGCCCTTGGGCAAGCCGCCGGCGATGATCTGCTCTTCCATCATCCGCATCCGCTGGTAGGCGGGGGAGGCGATCAGGGCGGCGTTGGCGTCGCGCAGGGCCGGGTCGAGCTCGGCGAGGGACTGGTCGATGAGGAAGCGCCGGTTGCCGGCGATCTCGGTGAACAACCTGCGCTCCGCGGCCGTGACCGGCCCGAGCGCGATGGCCTGCTCCCGGGTCAGCAACTCCTTGGCGTAGCTCATGTCGATGACCACGCGGGACTGCTCGTAGATCGGGATGTCGTCGATGAGCGCGACGCGGCGGTGCAGGCCGAAGAGCGTGTCGATGATCGCGTTGTAGGCCTCCACGGTGTGCAGACGGTCGGACAGGCCCGTGTCGATCTCTCCTCTGATCGCGTCGAGCCTGTCGAGTTGCGCATACACCGCGTCCACCTGTGTGCGGATCTCTTCCGATCGGTCCTTGGATGTGCTGGAGAGTTGCCTGAATGTGTCCCTGGCGGTGTCGGTGCGGGTTCGTTGCGCGGCGACGGCTGCGGTGCCGGCCGTGTGCCGCAGGAGCTTGGCCGAGACGAGACGCTCATGCTGGATCTCGCTGATCAGTTTGTACGCGGGAAGGCGCAGGTTCGTCCAGAGTGTCTTGTATTCGCGCAGCTCCAAACCCTCGGTCGCGGTGACGGCGGTGATGACCCCCCACAACACCACCATGGAGGCCAGCGGCACCAGCAGTAGGCCGATGATCTTCATGCGGATCGTTCGGCTACGACCCATGGCACCTCACTCCGGTCGGTCCCCTGCTGGCAACCCCGGACGGGACAGGGTGAGGATAGCAATCCGATCACCAAAATGCCCAATTTTTCGGGACTTTTTGACACGCGCCCCCTACCTCCGTGATCTTGGAGTAGGTTTCCCGGGGTACATCGCTGACAGAGGGAGATGCGTTGCGCCGTCGTCTCGCCGCGGCCGTCGCGCTGGCGCTTCTCGCGGCCTGCTCACCGCCCCCCGAACCACCGCGGGCCCCGGCCGGCGAGGCGCCGTTCGTGCATGTACAGAACCTCGACGTGATCACGGAGTGGGACCCAGGCAAGTCCTACTCCAACGAGATCATCGCCTTCCAGAACATCTACGAGACGCTCACGCTCTGGAACCCGGTCACCAAGAAGTCCGTCCCCCGCCTGGCCACGTCGTGGCGGGCCTCCGCCGACGGCCGCACCTGGACGTTCAACCTGCGATCCGGCGTGACCTTCCACACCGGCCGGCCGCTGGACGCGGCGGCGGTCAAGGCGTCGATCGAGCGCACCATCGCCTCCAAGACCGGCGCGTACTACATCTGGGACGCGGTCTCCTCGATCAGGGCCGACGACGCGTCGACGGTGACGTTCGTGCTCAAATACCCGGTGCCGCTCGACCTGGTGGCCTCCGCCGGGTACGCGGCCTATATCTACGACACCAAGGCGGCGCCCGACCTGACGAAGTGGTTCGGCCAGGGCAGGGACGCGGGCTCCGGGCCGTACACGGTGGCCAAGTGGCAGAAGGGCAAGGACGAGGAGCTCACGCTCACGGCGTACGACAAGTATTGGGGCGGCTGGGACAAGCCGCACTACAGCACGGTGAAGTACCGCGTCGTGCCGGACGCCGACCAGGCGTGGCGCCTGCTGCTGCGCGGTGAGGTGAGCTTCGTCGAGCGGCTCAACCCGCGCCTGTTCGCCAGGGCGACGCGCACGCCGGGCGTGCGCACGTCCGAGCGGCCGTCGTTCCAGACGGCGATGCTGTTGTTCAACACCGCGAGCGGCCCCATGAAAGACGTACGGGTGCGGCGCGCCGTCCAGAAGGCCATCGACTATCAAGGCCTCATCAAGAACCTGAAGGGGGCCGGCTCACCGGCCAGCGGCGTCATCCCCGAAGGACTGCTCGGCTACGTGCCCGGCCGCGTGCCCCGCCAGGACCTGGCCGCCACGCAGCGGCTGCTGCGCCGGGCGGGCTACGGCCCGGGAGGCCGGCCGTTGCGGCTGCGCCTGACGTACGGGCAGGGCGACACCGACTGGCGTCTGCTCGCCACGCGGCTGGAGGCCACGCTGAAGCCGCTCAACGTCAGCGTCGAGGCCACGGCGATGCCCTGGACCGCGCAGTGGGATCAGGGCAGGGAAAAGGGTCAGGACATCTTCGTCATGTATTGGTGGCCCGACTACGCCGACGGCTACTCCTACTTCGGCAACGTCTTCCACAGCGCCGAGCCGCCCGTGTTCAACCTGACCTACCTCAAGGATCGTGCGCTGGACACGCTGCTTGACACCGTGCCCGAGCTGACCGTGACCGACAAGCACGCGGCGCAGCGAGCGTACGAGCAGGCCACCCAGCGGGTGCTGGACCAGCGGGCGGCCGCCGCGCTGCCCTGGGTGGTCAACTACCAGCGCGCTTACCAGGGGAGCGTCCAAGGCTACGTGGACAATCCTGCCTACTCCGACGTGGTCTTCGTCTACGAGTTGCGTCCGTCCGGCTGAGTGTGGGCACGCTCGCGCAGGCGTGTCCTGATCTCCTCGGGCGTGTAGGCGCGGCGCCGTCGTTCGGCCCGCGCGATCACTACTCCCGTGGCCGCGACGCCCATGATTCCGGCCAGACCCAGCATCTTCCACCAGCGCATAGTTGCCTAGAGTATGACCTGTTGATAGCGCTCGCCATGGGAGCCGGTGGTTACCGGCCGTTGGTGTCCCCATCAACAGGACAGCGTCCGGCGGGGCGGTGGCCCAAGAGCCGCACTCCCTCCAGGAGTGCGGAGTCAGGCCCCGACAACGCGGTTCACAGCCAAGGTTCGCCCGGCTTGCCGGACGGACGCGGCTTCGGCTTCCACCGGATCACTGCCCGGCCTCGGTCGGCGTGCGACGAGGCTACGCCGATGTTCGTTTTGCGTAAACACAGAGAACCGAAGACGCTAGTGGTGTGCTGACTCTCGACGAGGCCGTCAAGGTGACGAGGACCGGCGACCTGTGGGTTTTCCGCGGGCGCTCGGTCCCCGACCGCGCGATCCAGACGATGACCAACAGCCCGGTCAACCACGTGGGCATGGCCATCGTGATCGAGGATCTGCCGCCCATGATGTGGCACGCCGAGCTCGGCAGGTCGCTGCCGGACCTGTGGGCCGGCACCCACCACCGCGGGGTGCAGCTGCACGACCTGCGCGGCGCGGTCACGGTGTGGGCCAACAAATACGGTCAGCGGGCCTGGCTGCGCCAGCTGGAGCCGGAGGTCACGCCGGAGATGGAGGACGCGGCCCTGCGCACGGTGGCCCGCCTCGACGGCACCCCGTTCCCCTCCACCGCCCGCCTGGCGGCCCGCTGGTTCAGGGGCCGCATCCCGCGCCGGACCCGCGAGGAGGTGGCGCTGGAGAGCGCCTACTGCGCCGAGGTCGTGGCCGTCACCTACGAGGCGATGGGGCTGCTGGAGTCCGGCCGCCGCCCCAACTGGTACGACCCCGGCAGGTTCTGGAGCGGCGACGATCTCGACCTGCTCACCGGCCGCCGGCTCGGCAACGAGATCACCGTGGGAGTGGAACGCCCGCCGGCCTGACCCTGGTCAGTGGCAGCGTGACGGCCATGAGCGCGGCCACCAGGGCGAAGCCGAGCGGGTAACCGGTGTGGCCGAGCACCAGCCCGAACCCCATCGCCCCCGCGCCCATCCCCGCGTCGTAGGCCAGGTTCCACAGGGCGCTGACGCGGGAGGGTTCGCCGCGCTCGAACATCACCGCCAGCGTCGCGTTCTGCAGCACCCCGAACCCGGCGCCGAACACCGCCATCCCGGCCACCACCGCGACCGGGCCGTCGACCTGGGTCTGCAGTGCGATCCCCGCGACGGCGGCGAGCAGGCCTGGCAGCAGCAGGCGGGCCGAGCCGTGCCGGTCGCCGAATCTGCCGGCCAGCCAGCGGGCCACCGGAGTCGCCAGCGACTGGGTGAGCAGCGCGGCCGACGCCAGCGCGGGCGAGCCCGCCAGCGGCAGGAACGTCACCATGACACCTGTGGCGGTAGTCACCGCCGCGAAGATCAGCGCGGGCCCGGCCAGCCCGCGTGCCTCCGTCGAGTGCCGGGCGCTCACGCGGGCGGGCCTGGTGGCCGGCAGCCCGCGCACGGTCACGAGCCCGGCCAGGGGCACCAGCCCGGCCACGACCAGGACGGGCGTGAAGCCGAGCGCGTCGCCGGCCCACAGGCCGAGGGGCAGGCCGAGGATCGACGGGATGCCGACCGCCACGCCGTACAGGCCGAGGCCCTCGCTGCGCCGCTCCGCGGGCACGAGCTCGGCGGTCAGCGCCGTGCCCGCGACCACGACGATGCCGAGCCCGGCCCCGCGCAGCAGAGAGACGGCCAGGACCAGCGGCAGCGCGGCCGACAGCGGCAGCAGCAGCGCGGGTCCGCCGAGCAGCGCCAGGCCCAGCCCCATCACGGTGCGGTAGCCGAACCGCGCCAGCAGCCACGGGACGGCCAGCTCGGCCAGGACCGTGGCCAGCATCATGGTGGCTGTCGTCATCCCCGCGCCGAGCTCACCGGCGCCGCCCGTCGTGGCGTACAGGGGGACCGCGGAGAACAGCAGGTAGAAGCCGAACAGCCCGGCTATCGAGGCGGCCATCATCAGGTTCATCGAGCGGATCATCATGCCGACGACGGTGCCTGAGCCGGTGCCCAGGCACATTGGGCAAGATGCTTAGCCGCCTCTTCATAATGGGTGATGTGTTCGTCGGACGTGAGGCGGAGCTGCGGCGGCTGGCCGCGGCGCAGGCAGGCACACCGGCCGCCGTGCTGGTCGTCGGCGAGGCGGGCATCGGCAAGTCGCGCCTGGTCCGCGAGTTCGTCAGCGGGATCGACGCGCTCGTCGTGGAGGGCGGGGCCGATCCGGGCGGGGCCGCGTACGCGCCGTTCGTGCCCGTGCTGCGGCGGCTGGTCAGGGAGCACGGAGCTGGCCTCGTGCCGGGCGGCGGGCGCGGCGGGCTGGCGCGGCTGCTGCCCGAACTGGGAGAGGCGACGGAGCTGCCCGGGCTCGGGCGGGCGCGGCTGTTCGAGGAGGTGCTCCTGCTGGTCGAGCGGGCCGCCGAGCGGCGTCCCGTGGTGCTCGTGCTGGAGGACCTGCACTGGGCCGACCAGGCCAGCCGTGACCTGCTGGTGTTCCTGCTGCGCAATCTGATGCGGCCGGGCGTGCTGGTGATCGGGACTTCCCGCGAGCCGCTGCGGCTCCCGGCCGCCGAGGTGATCAGGCTGCCGCCGCTCGGGCGCGAGGAGGTGGCCCGCATGCTGAGCTGCGACGGCGAGGGGGTGGAGCCCGGTTCGCGGGTCGCCGCCGGGCGGGCCCGCTGGAGTGTCGCGGAGCTGGACTCGATCGTGTCGCGGAGCGAGGGTAACCCGCTGTTCGTCGAGGCGCTGGCCGACGCCGGCGCCGGGGCGGCCACCCCGGCCTCGCTGCGCGAGTTGCTGCTCGCCGGGGCCGACCGGCTCGGCCCGCTCAGTCTGGATGTGCTGCGGATTGCCGCCGTGGCCGGGCGCAGGACGCCGCACGAGGTGCTGTCGGCCGTGGCCGGGCTGGACGAGCTGGCGCTCGACGACGCGTTGCGGCCGATCGTACGCGCGCGGCTGCTGCTCGTGGACGGGGACGGCTACGCCTTCAGACACGCCCTGATCCGCGACGCCGTCTACGACGACCTGCTGCCGGGGGAGCGGCGACGCCTGCACGCCCGCTGCGCCGAGGCGTGGCCGGAGCTGGCCGCCGACCACTGGTACGCGGCGGGCGACCGGCGGCGCGCCTTCGACGCCGCCTGGCGGGCCGGCCGCTGGGAACGTGTGCTCGAGCTGTGGGGCGCCGCGCACGCGGACCCGGCGGGCCCGCTGGGGGACGCCGCGCACGCGGACCCGGCGGGCCCGCTGGGGGACGCCGCGCACGCGGACCCGGTCGGTCAGGGGCGGGATCATGCGTGGGTCCTGGAGCAGGCCGCGCGGGACGCCTTGTGTGTGGGCGACGCCGAGCGGGCCGAGGAGCTGGCCACCCGGGCGCTGGAGGAGGTGGACGACCCGCTGCGGGCCGCGCACCTGCTGGAGCTGCGCGTCGCCATCCGCGACCTGCTCGGCGAGGAGGGCCTCGGAGACCTGCGCGAAGCCGTACGCCTGGCCCCGCGCGAGGCCATGCTGATCGGCTCCCTCGCCACCGTCTTGGCCTGGAACGGCCAGGACACCGAGGCCCGCGCCCACGCCGAGGAAGCGCTCGCGCTCGGCGACGCCCGGGCCATGGTCACGCTGGCCGCGCTCACCGCGCTCGACGGCGACCTCGCCGCGGCGTCCAGCCTGTACGCCGAGTTCCGGTCTGCCGCGCCCGACGACGACAGTCTGCTCGTGTCCTACGCCAGCGAGGCCGACGTGCTGGAGGCCGCGGGGGAGCACGTCAGGGCCGAGTCCGTGGCCCGCGAGGGCATGTCCAGGGCCAGACGTCTGGGCATGGCCCGCACCAGGGGCGCCCACCTGGCCGCGAACCTCGCCGAACCGCTCGTCTCGCTCGGCCGCTGGCAGGAGGCCCGCGAGGTCATCCGGGCGGCGCTCGCCCTGGACCCGGCGCCGATCCACCGGGCCTGGATCCTCATGGTGCTGGGGACGGTCGCCGTCTGGGAAGGGGCATTGGCAGAGGCCGCCGGCGTCGTCCGCCTGGCCAGGCCATTGATGCGCGGACGGTCGCGGGGCTACGACTCCTGTCTGGAGCCCGACCTGCTGGAGTGCCGGCTCGCGGTGGCCCAGGCGGACCCGGAGCGGGCCGGGTGGGTGATCGACCACGTGCTGGCCGAGCACGATCTCCGGCAGAGCCGCCGGTACGCCTGGCCGCTGCTGGTGCTGGCGGCCCGTGTCGGCCGCGTGCGGGAGGCGCCTGCGGGCATCGCCACGACGGGGCCGGTGCAGGAGGCGTACCGGGCCACGTTCGAGGCCGAGCGCGGCGGGTCGTGGGCGGCGGCCGTTGCGTGCTGGCGTACCGTCAGGCAGCCGCACGCGCTGGGGCAGGCCTTGGTCAGGGCGGCCGAGCAGGACCGGGCGGGCGCCCGCGAGCTACTCCGCGAGGCGGCCGCGATCGCCGCGAGCCTGGGCGCGGAGCCGCTGCGGCGGGAGGTCGAAGCGGCTGCCGCCGCGCTCAGGGTCGGCCTCAGCGGCGACCTCCACCTGTCGGCCAGGGAGCTGGAGGTGCTCGGCCTGGTGGCCGAGGGGCTGAGCAACCGGCAGATCGCCGAGCGGCTGTTCATCTCCGCCAGGACCTCGGGCGTTCACGTCTCGAACATCCTGGCCAAGCTGGGCGCGACCTCCCGCGTGGAGGCCGCCGCGCTGGCCCGTCGCGCGGGGCTGATCTAATCCCGTCATGACTACCGTGAACGTAGCCGTGATCGGCGTGGGCAACTGCGTGTCGTCCCTGGTACAGGGCGTCGAGTACTACCGCGGCGGCGACGCGCCCGGTCTGCGGCACCCCGTGTGCGCCGGCTACGCGATCTCCGACGTGCGCTTCACCGCCGCCTTCGACGTCAACGCCGCCAAGCTCGGCCGCGACCTGTCGGAGGCCATCTGGACGCCGCCCAACAACGCCCGCGCGTTCGCCGCCGTGCCGTATCTCGGGGTGCCGGTCGTGAACGGGATCCTGGCCGACGGCGTGGGTCCCGACTCCGCGGATCTCGTGGACCCGCGCGGCGCGAGCTCCGGCGCCACGGAGCTCACGCCGGAGGAGGTCGCCGCGCACCTGGCGGCCACGGGCACCCACGTCGTGCTGAACTTCCTGCCCACGGGCGCGCAGCAGGCCACCGAGCGGTACGCGCGGGCCGCCCTGGACGCCGGCTGCGCGTTCGTGAACTGCATGCCGGCCGTCCTCGCCCGCTCCCCGCAGTGGCGGCGCCGCTTCGCCGAGGCCGGGTTGCCGCTGCTCGGCGACGACCTGAAGAGCTCGTTCGGCGCCACGCTGCTGCACCGGGCGCTGGTCGACGCGCTGACGGCGAGCGGCGTCCGCCTCGGCGGCGGACACCAGCTGCTCGGCGGCGGCAACATGGACTTCGTCAACCTCCAGGACGCCTCGCGGATGGCGAGCAAGAAGGCCACCAAGGTCACGGGTGCGGGCTCGGCCGCGCACGTCGGCGCCCAGTACATACCGTTCATGGAGGACCGCAAGGTCGCCTACATCCGGCTGGACGGCGAGGGGTTCGGGGGCTCCCCGCTGGAGGTGGAGCTGCGCATGGTCGTCGAGGACTCGCCCAGTGCCGCGGGCAACGCCCTCGACGCGGTCCGGCACGCCAAGGCGGCCATGGACCAGGGCGTCGGCGGGCTCCTCGAGGAGGTGTCCGCCACGCTGATGAAGGCGGTTTGACACACTATGCCCGGACCAGGGGTGAACGTCGCCGTGGTCCCCTCCTACACCCGCGATGAGACGCTGAACGTCACCGTGCCCCGCTTCACCGTCCACTCCGCGCACGACCTGCTGCGCCTGCCTGAGGTGTTCGGCCTGGGCGCGGTCACCGACGCCCGTTACGGCCACTTCCCGGGGATCAGCCCCGAGCCGCTGGCGATCGACCAGGCCGCGCAGGCCGCCGTCGCGGTCTTCAGCGCCACCGGGTTCGAGTCCGCGTCCGTCACCGTCTTCGCCGCCGTTCCAGGCGGCGTTCTCCCCCCGCCGCCCTACCGGGTCAGGCGCGTCGACGTGGAGTTCGCCCGCCCGTTCGGCTTCCTCGCGGTCGAGCGACGCAGCGGCCTCGTCCTGACCGCCGGCTGGGTCGCCGACCCCGAACCGTCGGAGCCGGTGGCAGGCTGGGGGCATGCGCCTGGCTACCTGGAACGTCAACTCCGTCAAGGCACGCCTGCCCCGGCTGCTCGACTGGCTGGCCGAGACCAGGCCCGACGTCGTCTGCCTGCAGGAGACCAAGTGCCCGGCCGAGGTGTTCCCCATCGCGGAAGTGGGCGCACTGGGTTACGCCGCCGCGGCCCACGGCGACGGGCGGTGGAACGGCGTCGCGCTGCTGTCCAAGGTGGGCCTGGACGAGGTGACGCTGAGCTTTCCCGGCGAGCCGGGCTTCGGAGAGCTGGACAAGGTGGGCCCGGCTCGTCCCGAGGCCCGCGCGATCGGCGCGACCTGCGGCGGGATGCGGGTGTGGTCGCTGTACGCGCCGAACGGCCGTACCGTCGACTCGCCCCACTACCTCTACAAGCTCGAGTGGTTCGCCGCGTTGCGGGACGCGCTGGCCGCGGAGATGGACCTGCCGCTGGTGGCGTGCGGCGACTTCAACGTGGCGCCCACGGACGCCGACGTGTGGGATCCGGCTCTGTTCGTCGGCGCCACCCACGTCACCCCCGCCGAGCGCGAGGCCCTGGCCGCGCTGCGCGCGCTGGGCCTGCACGACGTGGTGCCGACGCCGATGAAGGGGCCGCATCCGTTCACGTACTGGGACTACCGGGCCGGGATGTTCCACCAGAACAAGGGGATGCGCATCGACCTCGTGTACGCCGGCACGGAGGTGGCGGGGCGGGTGCGGTCGGCGTACGTCGATCGCGAGGCCCGCAAAGGGAAGGGACCGTCCGACCACGCGCCGATCGTGGTGGACCTCGGCCCGGAAATCTAATTACAAATCGCAGCCGTCCGAGTATCCTGTGTTCTCAAATGTTTCGGGGGCATTAAACCTCTTCAAGGCCACAGGGGGTCTCCGTGGAATCTGCAGACGGCCGCGTCTTCTTATTCATCCTCCTCGCCGTGGCCGTATTCGCCCTTGGCCGCCGCTTCCAGACCATGATCATTATGCGGCAGGTGTGGAAGCAGAGCGCCAAGCAGGTGACGGCCAGGAAGGAAGTCGCGAACAGTGCCGCCAAGGCGATGATCGGAATAACGCTGATCTCGATATTCGTGATCTGGCTAGTGATCAACCTGAACAGCGTCATGTGAAAAATGACGTTTGGCTGATTACCATCCGCTCTGACCGATTACCGGATTCCTTGTCGGCGGCCCGTCGTGGCTCGGTTCAGCAAGAAGGAAGCGGCCACGGCGACGCCGACCGCGGCCAGGCTCACCATCCCGGTCAGGCGTACGGCACGCCGGATGTCCCCGACGCCGGGCTTGGGGCCGTCGCCCATCGTGGGACGGTGCTCGGTCCGCCCGCCGTAGACGTTCGTGCCGCCCAGGGTGACGCCGAGCGCGCCGGCGAACGCGGCCTCGCAGCGCCCTGCATTCGGGCTGGGATGCCGGTGCCCGTCGCGCCGCAGCACGGCCAGCGCCTGCCGCCGATCCGGCCCGGCCAGGACGGTGAGCAGCCCCGTCACCCGGGCCGGCACGTAATTCGCCACGTCGTCAAGCCGGGCAGCCGCCCACCCGAACCGCTGATAACGCGGTGACCGGTGCCCGATCATCGCGTCCAGCGTGTTGATCGCCCGGTACGCCAGCAGCCCCGGCACCCCCGCCACCGCACCCCAGAACAACGGCGCCACGACGGCGTCGGAGGTGTTTTCCGCCAGCGACTCGACCGTGGCCCGCGCCAGCTCGGCCGCCTCCAGCGCGGCGGGATCCCGCCCGCACAGATGCGGCAGCCTGGCCCTGGCTCGTTCCAGGTCGTCGTGTTCGAGGGCGTCGGCCATGTAGGCGCCTTCGCGGGCCAGCGTGGTACCGCCGAGCACGGCCCAGGTGGCGAGGGCTGTGGCGACCGTACGGGCCATGGGGCTGGGGATGCGCTGCACCGCAACGCCGATCCCCGCCGCGCCCCCTACGCAGATGGCCACATGCAGCACTCCGTGCGCCTTCGTGTCGCCGTACAGGGATTGCTCCAGCTTTGCCGCAGCCCGCCCGAACACGGCGACCGGGTGGGCGGCACTGCGCGGATCCCCGAGCAGCCGATCGAGCGCCACGCCGAGAGCGAGGCCGAGGGGGTCATACCAAATGGGCATGAAGCTCATCTTCGTGCACATCCAGCCAGGCCGCCGCCCGGCGGATGCGCTGACCGGAGCCACCCGCCCACATCTTCGCCCAGTTGCCGCCCACCGCGGCGCGGTCCCGCATGACCGCGTAGGAGCGCTGGAACCGCAGCCTCGCCAACTCCAGCAGCCGCCGCCGATCGCGCGGTGGGAGGCCGTACGCGTCGCAGAAGAGCCGCAGGCGGGCTCCCACGTCGAGATTGCGGAGCAACGGGGCCCGATCGAGGGGATCGGCGATGGGCGCCCAGTGCCGCAGTGTGGTCACGACGTCGAAAAGCCGAGTGGTGGGCCGGGCCAGCTCGAAGTCGATCAGCGCGTAGGGGCGTCCCGCCTGAAAGATCACGTTGTCCGGCGTTAAATCACAATGCCCAAGAACTTCCGGCGCCAAGTCATCATTCGACCCGCCTTCCCATCCGTCCAAGGTCAGTGGAAACCCAGCCGTCGCATCGTGGTAGTCCCGCAACAACCGCCCTAAACCTTCAAGCGCCTCATCCGTCACACTCTCCAGCCGCAACCCGCTGACGCCCGGCAGGTAGGTGAGCATCTCCCGCCCAAGCTCATCGACGCCCAACACGCGCGGCGCCCCTGCGAACCCGACGGCTTCAAGATGTCTGAGGAGGGCGTGGACGGCGGGCGTGGACGCACTGACCGGTCTCCGTACGGTGTCCCCGACCCGCACCACCCCGTCAGTCACATCCCCGCCCTGCAGGGGGATCTCATGCAGGAGCGTCGCAACCATGCCACGACAGCTTAGACCTTCCCGCCCCACGATCGCCCCGCCTTTTCCGCCCACCTCCAGGGCGATGGAACCGGCTGGACGCTAAGGATCATGGCCTGCGGGAACGCTGCTCACGGGGGGGTGTCACGGGGCCGGAGGGCTGACACTGGGAAAACGAGTGCGTGACAAGTCGCAGGATCATGCACAATAAGGCGGGAGCGCCCTTAGCTCAGCTGGATAGAGCACCGGACTTCTAATCCGACGGTCGCAGGTTCGAATCCTGCAGGGCGCGCTTTGATCAAGGCCTGACCTGCGGAAACGCAGCGTCGGATGCGTTCTAGAATATATGTCTGGCGTCTGCGTGCTCCGTGCGTGCTCGCGTGTACCAACCCTGCACACACCATGATTCAATCGCCATCCTCGGCTTCCGCGGGAAGAGTAACGGCCCCGCCTCACCGCGAGCAGGCGGCGATCGCGGGGCCGGATGCTTAATCCGACTGTTCAGCCTCGCAGCGAGATGAGTCTCCCTATCGCAGCCTGGTCTTCTTCGCCGAAGAGCAGGGCGGCGGTCTTCTCGGCCTGTACCGCGTCAAAATGCAGTCACGACGGCTCTAGCCTGCGGGTTGACGGGATCCAGGCCCCACAGGCAAGATCGCGTCTTGTGCTTGTCCGCCTGCTCTATCTGATCGCGCTCCGGGTGTTCGGCTGGCTGATGTTGCTGGGCCGTGGTCAAGCGTCGAAGGACGCGGAGATCATGGTGTTGCGTCATGAGGTGGCGGTGCCGCGGCGTCAGGTTGGACGGCCGAAGCCGGACTGGGCCGATCGGGCTGTTCTCGCGGCGTTGGCCCGGTGGTTGCCGACGGTGCTGCACGCAAAGGCCACCATGCCAGCCCTCACCTATCGCCCGCTCCTGCGGCATGCGCAACGCCATCGTCGGCTGCGCTCGTCGTCCAGGCTGTAGCGGTCGGCACGTGGACGAGGCTCAAGGCCTGCCGGGAGCGGAGCTGCCGGTTGGCCTACTACGACTTCTCCCGCAATCGACGCCGGACCTGATGCTCCATGGACCTCTGCGGGAATCGCGCCAAGGCCCGCGCCTCTCACCATCGCAAGGCCGCCGCGCGCCCTTGAAGAGATAGGTCTCAGACGTCCGTCCGGCCGCGGCTCTGGCTACCGCGGCGGTCAGCTCCAGGTTCTGTGGGTGATGGCCGGGGTCGGGGCAATTCGGATCTTAGGGAAGTCGCCATAATCACGCACCGGCAGCCGGTCGGCGAGCCCCGTCCGCCGCAGGGCTTCCGGCGCGACTTCTCCTGGCCTGGCCAATGAGCGGCCGTGCTGGAAGGAACGTCCAGTGAGGCCGAAGCACGGCGTGGCTGTCATTCGTCCGCCCCTCCCCTGCCAGGAGGTCATATACCCTGCCGCTGATCTACGGTTTCGGGGCCGACGGGCATCGGGTGTGATCGGTCAGCTCGCCCGCGCGGGTCGCAGATTGAGCAGGACGATGGCCGCGTCTGGGCAGGTGTACGGGGAGGGCAAGGCGTATGGATCTTCACGAGACGGCCAGCCCACGTAGTTGGTCGTCCTGAACTGCGCCCAGGACGGGCTGTAGAACAACGGAAGCAACGGGTACCTCGTCATCACAATGTCACCGAGCCGCTGGATTGCCTGCCGCTGCTCGTCCGCATCGTCGGTGAAGGCATAATCGGCGAGAAATCCCTCCGTCTCCTTGTCCTGCCACCGTTGGAAGTTGCCGACAACGGCCGGAGTGCCGACAGGCGGGGCGAGGCGCCCGAACATCGTTGACCACATCTGCAGGAAGGGCGTGGGACCTCCGGGGGTGTCCTTGATAGTCAGGTCGAAATCTCCCAACTGCACCCTAGTTAGCCATTCGTCGAAGGCGAGGCTCTGGGACCGCAAGGTGATGCCGATCTCCGCGAGGTCCTCGACGATGAGGTCTGCGGCCCGGACCCAGTCGGTGAACGGCTCCGGCACCAGCAGGGAGAAGGTGAGCTGATCTGGCGTGAAGCCGTTCAGCAGCTTCCTTGCCACGGCGGTGTCGATGCCGAAGGTGGCTGTGCGTTGCCTGGGGCTCATGTAGTGCTCGCTGCCCGGCATCAGCATCCCGGTCGGATGCGCGACCGTGGTGTAGCCGCGTTCGGCGATGTCGACGATCCGTTGCCGGTCGATCGTGAGGCTGATCGCCTGCCGTACCTCCACTGCAGAGAGCACCGGATGCGCCAGGCCGGCCAGCAGGCATACCAGCCCTTCCGGCGGGAAGAAGAATGTGTTCTGGTCGGGACGTCCTCGCACGAAGGTTTCCTCGATGTCGGGCACGTAGGTGCCTGCCCAGTCGAGTTGACCGCGCCGCAGCTCTTCCTGCGCGGCTCGCGCCGTATGGGCCGGGAAGCGCAGGAGCGGCACGGCAGGTTTTCCCAGCTGCCAGTACGCCTCGTTCCTGCGCATCTCGTACAGCTCAGGAGAGAACGCCGACAGCACGTAGGGCCCCGTCCCGACCGGTCGCGGATTGGTGTGGGTGACGGGGTCGGCGACGCGTTCCCACAGGTGCTTCGGCACGATCGGTTGATTACCGGCGACTTTGAACAGTTTGATATAGGAGTTGGCGGCGAAATGGAGCCTGACGCGATCAGCGGCGAGCACTTCCGCGTGATCCAGCTCCAGCGGCCCCTTGGTCAGCTCCGGGTGCCTGTTCAGTGTGTCGAAGGTGAATGCCACGTCCTCGGCGGTGAACGCCTGACCATCGCTCCACCTCACGCCGGTGCGCAGCGCAAAGGTCAGCGTCCTGCCCGTATCGGACCATTCGTGCCCCGTGGCCAGCCAGGGTGTGACCTCGCCAGGCTTGAGCCGGTTGAAGAAGGCCAGCGTCTCGTAGATCATCCCGGTGGTGCCGTGGTTCGCGCCGTCGAGGATGAGGGGGTTGAAGTTCTCCTCGAAAGCGTCGGCATCGACGGCGTGGATGGCGAGCGGCGGCAGGCTCATGAGTCCCCTTAGCTGATAGTGACAAATCAGACAATTCCCTGGCTGAGAACCCCTCACAAGGGAGTTGTCGGCTTCCCGACAGATTTATGGTCCTTCGGCATTGACTGGACTTGGATGGTGGCCATTCGCCATCCCCTGATTGGAGTGACCGCATGGGTTCTGTTCGCGTGGCGATCGTCGGTGTCGGCAACTGCGCGTCGTCGCTGGTCCAGGGTGTGTACTACTACCGGTACGCCGATCCCGGCAGACGGGTGCCGGGCCTGATGCATGTGAAGTTCGGCGACTACCACGTCGGCGACGTCGAGTTCGTCGCGGCGTTCGACGTTGACGCCAAGAAGGTCGGCCGTGACCTGTCCGAGGCGATCGTCGCGAGCGAGAACAACACGATCAAGATCACTGATGTGCCGCCGACGGGGGTGACCGTTCAGCGCGGCCACACCTTCGACGGCCTGGGCGAGTATTACCGCGAGATCATCGAGGAGTCCGACGAGACCCCGGCCGACGTGGTCCAGGTGCTCCGCGACAACCGGGTCGACGTGCTCGTCTCCTACCTGCCCGTCGGCTCCGAGCACGCCACCCGGTTCTACGCGCGGTGCGCCATCGAGGCCGGGGTGGGCTTCGTGAACGCGCTGCCGGTCTTCATCGCCTCCGACCCGGAGTGGGCGGCGAAGTTCACCGAGGCGGGGGTGCCGATCGTCGGCGACGACATCAAGTCGCAGGTCGGCGCCACAATCACGCACCGTGTGCTGGCCAAGCTGTTCGAGGACCGTGGCGTTGAGCTGCTGCGCACCTACCAGCTCAACTTCGGCGGCAACATGGACTTCATGAACATGCTGGAGCGCAAGCGGCTCCAGTCCAAGAAGATCTCTAAGACGCAGTCGGTCACCTCGCAGATCCCGCACGAGATGGGCAAGGCCGACGTGCACATCGGGCCGTCGGACCACGTGCCGTGGCTGGACGACCGCAAGTGGGCGTACGTGCGGCTCGAGGGGCGGTCGTTCGGCGACACTCCGCTCAATCTCGAGTACAAGCTCGAGGTTTGGGACTCGCCCAATTCGGCCGGCATCATCATCGACGCCGTCCGGGCCGCCAAGATCGCGCTGGACCGGGGCATCGGCGGGCCGATCCTGTCGGCGTCGTCGTACTTCATGAAGTCACCGCCCCAGCAATTCTCCGACGATGAGGCTCGGGACTACGTCGAGAAGTTCATCCGGGGTGAGGTCGAGCGCTGATCGCCACCGCCGCCCGGTACCCGGGCGGCACCGGTATGTCCAGGACCAGCCACGTGCCGGGCAGCGCCTGCTCAGCGTCCCGGACGAGGAACGGAGCCAGCCGGCGGACCGGGAGACGCAGCCCTTGGGCAAGCCGGCCGCCCGCTGCCTTGACACAAGCTTCCCTCCGCGCCCAGAGTGACGCGAAGCGCTCCGGTGATCCCCTGACATAGGCGGCGTCACCTGACGAGAAGAAGCGGGCGGCGAAGGCGGCCCTGTCGAGCTCGGGCCGCACCCGCTCCACGTCCACCCCCACGCTGCGCCCGTGCGCCACAGCCACGAGCGCCAACTCCCCGGAGTGGGACAGGTTCCACTGCACGTCAGGATGCGTCGGCGCGTACGGCTTACCGTGCCTGCCCGCGGCGATCCATACCTCCGCCGGGGCTATCCGCATCCGCACAGCCAGCAGGCGCCGTACCGCCGCGTGGGCCACGACATAGCGCCGGAAGGCCGCGGCGTCGGCGAAACGCCCCGCCCGCCCCCGCTCATGCTCGTCCAGGGTCGCAAGAAGGGCTTCCAGATCGGCCTCCTGGTCGAGGGCCACCTGCCAGATCTCAAGATCGTCAGGCAGGGCCACGCCGGCCATCAGTGCGAGACTGTGTGACCGGCGTGCGCGCGTCATCAACCGGCGAGCTTTCTCTGGACGAGCGCCTGGAAAACGTTGAGGTGATGGATGTTGCGGGTGCCCTCCATGTATTCGACGGCGCGGGCGTCCCTGGCGTACTTGTCCAGCATGGGGTGCTGCAACCGCGCGCCCGCGCCAAAGAAGCCGAGTGCCTCCAGTGTCACCTCTTCGGCCAGGCGGGAGGCACGGGACTTGGCGGCCGACGCCAAGGCGCCGAGCGCCGGGTCGTCGGCGTCGGCCGCGGTGGCGGCGCGGCGGACAAGCTGCCGCACCGCGCCGATGCTGCGGCCCATCGCGTCGAGTTGAGACCTCTCCCATGAGGTGAGGTCGCGCCGTTCCGCGCTCACGTACTCATAGGCGCCCCGCGCGATGCCGAGGCCCAGGGCCGCGACACCGGGCCGCAGCTTGTTCAGGCCGCGCACGGCGCCCAGAAGGCCCCGCCTCGTGGGCGACAGATGCGCGCCGAGTATGCGGTCGTGCGTTATCTCCATATTGTCGAATCGCACGTCGGTGACCTGGTTGCCGCGTAGACCGACAGTCGGGAGGGGGGTGGCGGTGAAGCCGGGCAGCCGAGTCTCGACCAGGACGGCCACCACCCCGAGCGGCCCGGGCTTGACCCGAGCGAAGACCACGCCGGACGAGGCGCGCGCGGCGTTGCCGATGAATCGCTTGGCTCCGTTGAGGAGCAGGCGGTCGCCATCGGGGGTGAGCGAGGTCTCCAGGGCGGCGGCGTCGGAACCGCGAGCGGGTTCTGTGAGCGCGAAGAATGTCCATGTGGGGCGTTCCAGGACATGGGTGAAGAACCACTCCTGCTGTGCCTTGTCGCCAAGCTGAGAGACGAGGACGCCGGACATGGACGGACCCGGCGCCGCGAGCATCATCCCGGCGTCGGCGGCCGCGAACTCCTCACAGATCGTCACCCGCTCCATCGAACCGCCGCTGTAACGGTGGCCATCGAGCAAGATCGGATCGCGGTCGTACTCGTCAGGAACGGGGGTCCGGGCCAGGAAGACCATGCCGGGAAGATCCAGGAGGTCGTGTACGAGGTCCGGCGCGCGCTCCAGCTCGAAGGAGTGCTTCGCCAGTTCGACAGCCCACTCGTGGGCGTAGGCGCGCAGTGTCAGTTGCTGTTCGGTCAGGTCGATCATGCCGTCCGTCCTGTGTACGCGTCGGCCATGAGCTCGGAGACGTGGGCGTCCTGGCCAGGACCGTCGGCGCGCAGGCTGCTGCCGCCGAGCAGGCGCAGTAGCCTGCGGTCGGCGCGGGTGATCTGTTGATGCAAGCTCGCGAGTGCGTCCTGGCTGAGGTCGCCCGGCCGTGCGCCGTCCAACATGGTGAGGACCTCCAGCTGCTCGACCACGGCCTCGGCGAGCTGGCCCTTGACCATCTGCTGGAGCAGTAGTGGGGACCCCCCGACCGTGCGGCCGCCGAGGTAGTCCAGACATGATTCGAGCAGCGCCTCGGACAGGCCGTAGCGCAGCCAGACGAGCCCGAGCGCCCAAGGAGGCGACACCTCTCCTGAGCGGCCGGGGTCGCGCAGGCCGTCGATCAGCCGGCCATGCAAGTCGATCGTGTCGAGGAGCACGGCGGTGGGGCCGGCCTCGATCAGACCGCGGGGGACGAGCGCATGGCCTTCGGGACCGTGCTCGAGTCGCCCGTCGGTCCCGTGGAGCAGAGTCAGCGCGACGACCAGGCCTTCCGTTCGCGCCGCTGTTCGCAGGGAGTCATAGGAGATCATTGCGCCTCGCTAGGGATGTCGAGGGTGCAGATGCTGAGCAGCCGGCGCGCGTGGTCGTATTCGGCGACGGCGGCCCGGCGGCCCCTCAGCCCGGGCAGGGCCGCGGCGAACTCCACCCAGGCTCCCGTGCAGGGCCGTCCGGGCCGCGCCACGCGAAGAACGGGAAACCCACTCGGTAACACCATGGCCAGTTCGCGTCCGGCGATGAGCGAGGTACCCGCCTCCAGCGCGCCGGCGAGCAGTTTCGAGGCCTGCTCGGGCGCCACGTCCATCCAATGCCGAACGGCGAAGCCGTCACCGGCGCGACCGTCCTCGGTGAACAGCAGGGCGACCACGCGGTCCTCGCGGGGCGTGCTCTCGCTCGGACCCGGCACGTCGTACGGCAGACTCCGTTGATCCATCACCATCAGCAGGGCGTTGTCCGGGTCGTACAGCGCGATCAGCCCGAGCGCGGTGAAGGGCGCGATCGCCCCCTGGTCACCCACGCCCAGCGGGAGCGGGTCTCCGGGGAGCATGTCAGCCAGCATCGCGATCGGCGATTGGACCAGATCCGCGTCGGGCACCGCGCTGGCGATCGCGACGACGTCCATGGCGACCGGGACCGGTCCCAGGTCCTCCAGCACTGCCGCAGCCATCTCGGCGTAACTGTTGCGCCGCGTCAACAGGTGTCCGGGCCGCAGGGCCAGGCCGTACTGGCCGGTGATGTCGTGGATGTAGTGCTCCATCAACCGGTGAGATCGCCCCGGCGAGAACGGACGGCCGTCCTCGAACGATCGCGTCTCGATCCTGTTCAGGCGCACGTCATGCCTGCTCGATGACGTAGTCGGCGAGCGTGCCGACCGTCTCGAAGTGGTGCTGCTCCAGCGTGTCGGTGTCGAACTCGATCATGATCGAGTCCTCCAGACGCATCAGCAGTTCGAGGACGGTCGTGGAGTCGAGCCCGAGATCGTCGAAGAGCGCGGAGCTCTCCGAGATGCTCTCGGCGTCGCGGTTGAGTATGTCGGCAAGCTCCCCCGCGATCGCCTTGGTGATCGCGGAACGCTCGAGGCTCTGGGTGTGGCTCATGCGCGGTTCTCCTTGCAGGGGAGGGACAGGTGCTGCTGCCGCAGCAGGTCGTCGACACCGTCGCGGTCGCGGACCAGCCGCGGCTCCCCGTCGACGACGAGGACCTCGGCGGGGTGACCGTGGCTGAGAAAATGGACAGGCGAGGCGCTGGGGCCGTACGCGCCGGACCTGAGAACGCCGAGCAGGTCGCCGGGCCGCAGGTCGGGCAGGTCGACTGCCTTGCCGAGGATGTCGTTGGGCGTGCACAGCGGGCCGGTGACGGTCCACCGTCCGGTGGTCTCCGCCGACCTGCTGAGCAGACGAATGGGGAAGTTGCGCTTGACGAACGACCCGATGCCTACGGCCGCCATGTGATGGTTGGTACCGCCGTCTGCGATCGCGAAGTGCTCGCCCATCGAGCTCTTCACGTAGCGGACGCGGATGGCGTAGATCCCGCAAAGGGCTGCCAGGTAGCGTCCGAGCTCCATGACCATCCGGGTGTCCGGGTGCCGTGCGCAGAACTCCTCGATCATCGGGTTGAGTAGGCCGGTCAGCACCTCCACGTCGAGGTCGCGCTCGCCGTCGAAGTAAGCCACGCCGAGCCCGCCCCCGACGTCCACGAGGTCGAGCGGGAAGCCGAGCTTGTCCGACAGCCGCTCCGCCAGGTCCAGGATCAGGCGGGTGTTCTGAGCGACGACGTCCTCGCTGAGGATGCGCGTGCCCATGTATGCCTGAACGCCGGCCAGGCGCACGTTCGGGTAGCGCTCCGCCAGATCGGGTTCGGCGAGGAGCTGATCCTCGTCGATGCCGAACTGGCGCGGCTTTCCCCCCATGGTCAGCTTCGAGCCCTTGACCGCGAAGGCGGGGTTGACCCGGAGCACGACAGCAGCCCGCGCCTCGCGCTCGGCGGCCAGCCGGTCGATCAGCTCCAGCTCGCCGAAGGATTCGCACACGATCGCATGGATGCCCGCGTCGAGGCAGGTTCGCAGTTCTGCCTCGCTCTTGCCGGGGCCGAGGAACAGGATGTCGCCGGGCGAGATGCCGGCGCGCAGCGCGGTGGTCAGTTCGGCCAGGGAGGAGACCTCGGCACGCGCGCCGAACGAGCCCAGCAGCGCGCAGATGGACAAGTTGGGGTTGGACTTGAGCGAAAAGAAGATCTCCATCCGGGGATGGAGCCGGGTGCGTAGTCCTTCGTACTGTCTGCGCAGTTCATCGCCGTCGTAGATGTAGAGCGGCGTGCCGTACCGCTCAGCCAGGTCTTCGATGCCGAGGCCCTGCACCGTGAATGCCGTCATGGGAGTCTCCTCACGATCTCGTTGTCGAGCGCGGCCAGCGCCGCCCGGTCGTCGGCGATGAGCAGGCCGTACAGGCGTCCTCCAAAGGAGGCGTCCCGGGCGGCGGCGTTGACCGTGGCGAAGTTGTTGACGAGCAGGCCCGTTCCGCCGCGGCCGTCCAGCAGTCGGCCGGCAAGTCTTCGCCGCAGGTCCCGGTAGGACAGGCGCTCGTCGAGGTTCAGCGGGTACTGTCTGGCTAGCGCGACCTGCCCGGGTTCCATGAACCGTTCCTGGGCCGGCAGCTGATAGGTCGACATGTTGTTGCGTGCGTTGATCTCGATCACGGGATAGAGGCCGCCGTCGGGCGCCACCATGGCGTCGACGCCGACCACACCGTAGAAGCGGTCACGGGCGAGCACCTTGGCCAGCCGGTGGGCGGCGTCTTCGAGCTCGGCCACCTGCTCGGGGACCAGTTCGGCCGGAATCCTGTGGCCCTTGTGCACGCCGGCCTCGATGATCGCCTCCTTGACGAAGTCGAAGTGGGCCGATCCGTCGGGGCCCACGGTGAACTGGTAATTGAGGTCGGCCACCTTGGCCACCCATTCCTCGACCACGAGGGCGAGCGTTTCGTCTCCGGTCCTGGCCGCCCGGCGCCGGATCATGGTGTGCAGACGATCCAGCTTCCGCACGTCGGCGATCACCGAGATGCCCTTGCCCGACACTCCGAACGCGTCCTTGACCACCACGGTGCGGTCCCGGCTCAGCAGGGAGCGCGCCTCGTCAAGCGCGACCTCCAGCTCGCTCAGGCTGCCTGCGGTCCATCCCGCGGCCTGGCGCAGGCCCGTCTCCTCGGCTGCCCGGCGGCTGTAGATCTTGCTGTTGGCCGCCTTGCACACCGCTGCGGGCGGCGTGATCAGCGGCAGGCGGGCCGCCGCCGCCATCCGCTCCTCCAGGACGGAGGTACCGTGCGGGGCGATCATGGCGCCGTCGAGCGCGGCCAGCCTCGCCAGGAGCCTCTCGTCGTCCAGCGCGTCGAGCGTCACTGTCCGCGCGGGGTCGTTGCGCACCACGGTGTGCAGGTGCGGGAGTGGCACGCCGAGCGCGTCGAGGTGCGCCAGGTAGTCCTCGTCCGGTGCCTCCTTGAGCACGACGTGGTCGCTGGGGCCGGCGAGCAGGAGCGCGAACTCGTCCATCCGGTTGACGATCGCGGCCGTGGCCGAGAAGTCCACGCGCGGCAGGCCGTTCTCCCCCTCGGCCCACTGGTCTTCGACCTCGAAATTGCCCACGAAGACCAGCGGGGTGTGGGGTGAACCGGTCACCGCCGATTTCATCCTGGTGAGAAACACGATGGGGTCTCCTAATGCTCGAAGATCATGGCCGAGAACGTCGCCCCGAGTCCGACGGCGGCCATGAGGTAGCGGTCCCCTGGATTCAGCCGTCCGAGCTCGCGCGCCGACTGGAGGTTCAGGAAGGGATCAGCGCAGAAGCAGTGGCCGGTCACCGGGATGTTGTCCAGGAAGACCCGGTCCAGGGGGAAGCCCAGCAGGCGGCACAACCGCACCCAAGAGACACGGTTGACGTTGTGCGGCAGGATCAGGTCAAGGTCGGCGAGGTCCAGCCCAGCCCGCTCGGCCGCCTCCTGGATCACCTCGGCGAGCGCCTTCGGATAGACCTCGCCGAACTCGGCCGCCAGCGCTGCAGAAAGCGTGAGCCCTGCGCTGAATCGCCCGTGAGTACGAGTGGCATAGCTCAGCAGTCGGTCGCGCCCACTCCCCGGACCGACCAGGACCGCAGCGGTTCCCTCTCCGTTGATGGCCGCGTCAGGCACCAGCTTGGCGGCCAGCGTGAACGTCTTCTCTCCGGCCAGCACCAGGGCGAGCGTGTCAGGGTCGCCGTTCTCCTCCAGCAGCCGGCCGGCCAGGTCCACCGCCAGCAGACCGGACGCGCAGGCATGATGGAAGACCACGAACGCCTGCGCCCGCCGCAGGCCGAGCGCCTGGGCGACCTCGTGGACCGCGCTCACCGGATATGGCGTCGCGACCGGCATGGTGCGGGCCTGAATGACGAAGCGGATCCGCTCCTCCAGGCCACGCAGCTCGCTGAGCTTGCCCGCGGCGGCCAGGAGCAGGTCGGTGATGTCGCCTTCGGGCTCGCGCAGGATGTGCGACAGATCGTAGAACCGTTCGAACATCTTGATCTGCTCAGGGGGCAGTTCGAGCTCTTCTTGGAGCGAGCGGATCGGGACCCGTCGCGACGGCAGGTTGGTAGCCAGCCCTTTCAGGACGGTCACTGCTTCGCCACCAGGGACGTCAGATGGTCTGCCAGCGCGTTGATGGTCTCGTAGTCCCAGGCCACGGTCGGCTCCAGTCGCAGGTCGAGGCGGTCCTCGATGTCGCCGCACATCACGAAGGCGTACACGGAGTCGAGCCCGTAGTCGCTGAGCGACACCGAGCCGCTGATCTCGGCCGGATCTTTGTCGAGGTAGGAGGCCACCAGGTGGGTCAGCCAATCACGCATGTCGTCCACAGGTATCTCCTTCACATGGTCAGCCGGCGATCGGGTCGGCTGTCAGGTCGAAACCGCGTCGGTCTGCTTCCCGGGTCAGCAGCTCGGACATGAGGTGCCGGGTCAGTGAGGCGGTCAGGTGGCCGTCGCCCTTACCGATCCGGGCCGTGAGGCGGGTCAGCGCGGCCACCACCCACGCAGGGTCCGCGAGGAACCCGCCTTCGGCATGCCGCCAGATCCCGAGGCAGGCACTCGCGGCCAGCACCGCCGACAGCCGTGCTGGTACGGCCAGCGCTTCGGGGGTCGCCCCCACGCCGGTGTCCCTGGGCCGCAGACTCCCCGCCTCGGCCGTCAGCTCGATCAACTCGTCGGCGAACAGCGTCGTCAGCCGGCGCAGCTCGGGGGGGAGGCCGCCCTCGTCGAGAAGAGCCAGGGGTACTGAGCTCAGGCTGTCTCGCCCGCCAGCGGCGACGGTCAGCTCCTCGAACGGTAGCGGCGTCAGTTCGGCGCCGAGCCGGAAGACGGGGGCGGGCGGCGGACAGGCGGACGGCCATGATCGATGCGCGAGCTGGGGCATCTGCGGTAGGACGGTGGCCAGGCACGCCACCCTTGCCGCGTGACCGAATCCGATGACGGCCAGGTCGCGCAGCAGCTTCTGAAAGATCGCATGATCGCCCTCTCGGATGTAGAAGTGGGCGCCGAGCACCAGCGACAGCCGGTCCATCGCCTCGATCAACTGCTGGGAGACGGCGTACTTCACGAGTGAGGCCGGGACGCTGGCCGTACCGGGCAGCTCGTGGACTGTGCGCGCGGTCACCGTGCAGAAGGCGTCGCACAGCAGCAGGTCGGTGAAGGCTTCAGCCAGGATCGCCCGCACGTGCGGGATGTCCGCCGCGGTGCGGCCGTAGAGCCGTCGCCCCGTGGTGAACCTCAGCGCGGTGCGCAGTCCCGTGTCGAGTACGCCGGTGATCATCGCAGGCAGCGCCGCACGGGTGAGCTGGAAGGAGCGCAGTGCGGTCTCGATGCCGCGCCCCGGCGTGCCGAGGATCGCGTCGTCGGGAACCGGGCAGTCGGTGAAGACGATGCCGCCCAGCTGGACGCCACGCATACCCATGCTGGGAAAGCGTGGCAGGTAGGCCATCCGGTCGGCAGGCAGGTCGGCCTTGTCGACGAAGAGCTGGGAGTGGCTCCGGCTGCCGGCGCCGGGCGACGTCCTGGCGAAAATCACGAGGGAGTCGGCGCGTTGGGCGTTCGTCACTACCTCTTTGCGGCCGTTCAGCCGCCCGTCGTAGGCCGTGAACTCGGCGCGGGCGAAGTCATTGCCGTGAGCCAGCTCGTGGTAGACCGAGGCGATCTTCCGGTTGGCCAGCATCTGCTCGGCGAACCTCTTCTTCTGCTCCGGCGATCCTGCCGTCCACACGTTGACGGAGGCGATGAAGCTGCTCGCGCCGTAGCCGAGGCCAAGACAGGGGTCGCGCCGCCATACGGCGCGCATCAGCCGGCCCAGTCTGTCCAGGGTGGTGAAGCGGCCGCCGAGCTCGGCGGGGACGAACTCGGCGTTCATCCCGAAGGCGTCGAGCCGCCGCTCGGCCTCGGTGAACATCTCCTGTCGCTCATCCGCGGCCACCGCGGCTGCGTGGCTGAGCGGGTTCGCCGGGTCCCAGGGGTCGCCGAGCAGGCGTTCCAGCGCTTCAGTCATTGAGGACCTCCTCGGCCAGCCGATCGTAGGCGGCCTTGGCGGGTCGGCCGGTGAGCCCGGCCAGGACGTAGGCGAGCGCTGCCGTGGCCTGACCTGTGGCGAGGGCGCCGACCCGGTGCAGCCCGAGTACGGCGGCCCCGGCGAAGCAGAACTCGTAGCGCTGGGCCAGCGCGAAAGCCTCGGAAGGCACGTCACGGGGGGCAGGTTTGACCCGCACGAGCTTCTCGTGCAGGTCGTCGCAGGCCCGCAGCAGTTCGGTGGCGCCGGTCAGGTCGCCGGGGCCGTCGCGCAGGCTCTGCACCAGGCTTGACCCGTCCTTGGACGACAGCGCGAGCCGCCGCGGATCGCTCGGAGGGAGGGGTCCGCGCGCGTCGAGCGCTTCTCGCAATCCCATCTCGTCCACCTTGCTCGCGCGGTAGCCGCGGACCAACGCGGGGAAGTGGTTGATCAGGGCGTTCCGGTTGACGAACGAACTACCGTCGAAGATCGCCACCACGCGGTGGTCGCGGTCGAGCTTTTGGAAGGCGCCGTGGTCGAGGACCTCGGTGAGAAAGGCGCGGGCGCCCAGCAACGTCCCGCACCCGGCGATCAGTTCGTCGACCCTGGCCGGGACGAATGCCTTGGCCACGGCTGAGACGACGGCCATCTCGCCGGGCAGGGTGTGGATCGACCGGGCCGCGACCGTAGTGACGGCCTCGGCCACCGTCCTGGCCGCGTGCGCCTCACCCAGTTTCCGACGGATGTGCGGCATGTCGATGAGCCGCCTGCCGTACAGGTGCCTGGAGCGCGTGAACGCGGTCGCCTGGCTGAGTGCCTGATCGGCGGCGCCGAGAGACAGTCCGGCGCAGAAGGTGCGGGTGAGCTGGAGCGCCTTGAACACCAGCTCAAGGCCGCCTCCGACCGGACCCACCAGGGCCGCCGGGGCGTCGCGGAACTCGATGCCGCTGATGTCCGCGCCCCTGATGCCGTGCGTCGGCACCTTGGGCAGCAGGCGGTAGCTCCCCTCGGGCAGGGTCCGCTTGTCGGCTAGCAGGATGCTGAACCCGCGTGGCCCGCCTGCGGGCGAGGTGCGGGCGAGCACGCTGACCAGGCTGCTACGAGTGGCGTTGTTGATCAGCCATTTCTCGCCGGTCAGCCGGCCCTCGGCAGCACGGACCTGGCCGGCCAGCAGGTCGCTGCCGTGGTCGCGCTCGGTAAGCGCCAACGAGACCGGGATGCCGGCCCGAACCTCGCGGGCCAGCCCTGTTGCCTGGTCGCGGTCGCCCGCCAGCCAGACGCATACCGTGCCGAGGAAGGTCTTGCCGTGCGCGACCGCCACGGTCAGGTCCCGGCGCGCCACCACCCTGACGAGCTCCAGCAGCTCAGGGTAGGAGCGCAGGTCGCCGCCGAACTCGGCGGGCACGTAGTGCGCGGCCAGCCCGAGCCTGTCGAGCTCGCGGCAGTGGTCGGCGGGGAACGCCTCGGCCCTGTCCAGTTCGGCCAGGCGTGCGAAGGAGAAGAGACAGCGTGCGTCGGTGGGGTCACCCAGCGCGCGGTCCAGGTCGGCGGCGGTGGTCATGGCGTGTCACTCCGGTACCGGGTGCGCACGGCGGGTGAGAGATCCTCATACACGGTCCTGAGCGCGCCGCGGGTGAACAGCTCTCTGGTGAGGACACGCTGGATCTTGCCGCTCGTGGTCCTCCTCACCTGCGAGGTACGGACCAGGACCACGCCGCCGACGGGCACGCCGAAGTCACGCTGGATCGCCCTGCGCACCTCCGCGGCCAGCAACGCCGGCGTCATGTCCTCCAGGGCGTGGGCCCGGCACTCCTGCACGATCACGATCTGCTCGTTGGGGGTGGGCACGGTGAAGACGGCTCCGGCGCCGCGGGCGAGGGCCGGATGCGCGTTCCGCGCCGTGGCCTCCAGGTCCTGGGGGTAGAGGTTCCGGCCTCGGACGACGAGCACCTCCTTGATCCTTCCGGTCACGTAGAACTGGCCGTCGTGGATGACTCCGAGGTCGCCGGTGCGCAGGTAGCCGCGCTTCCCTGCCCCGAAGACGGCGGCAGTCGCGTCCGGGCGGTTCCAGTAGCCACGGGTCACCTGGGGCCCGCGCACCCAGATCTCCCCGATCCGGCCCTCCGGCAGGAGCTCGCCCGTGACCGGATCGGCGACGACGACCTCGTCCCTGACCAGGCCGCTGGAGACGAGCGGCTGGCTGCGGTCGGGCGGCGTCTCTGTGGTCGGTACCAAGGCTCCAGTGGCCAGTTCGGCGGGGTCCACGTGGGTCGTCACGGTGCCCAGTCGCGGATCGGCACAGGTCACGGCAAGGGTAGCTTCGGCCAGGCCGTAGGCGGGAAGCATTGCGGCGGGGTCGAGGCCGTACGGCGCGAAGCGTGCGGTGAAGGCCTGCTGGGTAGCCGCCCTGATCGGCTCGGACCCGTTGAGCATCTGGGTCACCGAGGACAGATCCAGCCCGGCGGCCTGCTGCTCGGTCACGCTGCGTACGCACAATTCGAAGGCGAAGTTCGGGGCGCCGGTGAAGTTGATCCGGTGCCGCTGGAGCAGGTGCAGCCAGGAGTACGGCCGCATGGCGAACGCCAGCGGCGGCATGAGCACGGTGGTCGCGCCCAGGGAGAGCGGGAACAGCAGCAGGCCGATGAGGCCGAAGTCGTGGAAGGTCGGCAGCCATCCTCCGAAGCGCGTGTCCGGGGTCGCTCCCGTGAGCCGGCGAAACAGCTCGGTGTGCTCCAGCAGGTTGTGGTGGTCGACCATCACCCCTTTGGGATCGTCCGTCGAGCCCGAGGTGTACTGGAGGAAGACCAGCGACTCGGCGCGGGTCGCCGTCGGCTCCGTCCAGCGCTCGGCCGGCGGGCGCGGCCCGTCGACGGCGAGGCAGGCGATCTCGTCCATTCCCGAGTCGGTCACCCATCTCTGGACGGCGTCGAGGCCGGCCTGCTCGGTGAGGACCGCAGCGACGCTCGCGTCCCTGGCGATGGCGGTCAGGCGAGTCTGCTGGCTTCGGTGGCCGTCGGGAGGCGGCGCGGGGACCGCGACCATGCCGGCGTAGAAACAGCCGAGGAAGGCGAGGGCGAAGTCGAGTCCCGGCTCGTTGAGCAGCATGATCCGGTCGCCTGGATCAGCGTGCAGTTGCAAGAGCGCCGCGACCTGGCGCGCCATCCGGTCCAACTCGCCGTAGGTGACGGACCGGTCGGCGGTCGCGTCCATCGGGTCAGGCGAGAAGATGACCGCCTCGCGGTCGGCGTGGACGACGGCCCAGTCCCGCAGGACCGCCGTCAGCGTGTCGTGGTCAGGCATGCGCCCCTCCCGGAGTGGAGTACCTGATAGGGATGATTTCGCCGGGTTCAACCGGGTGACAGCCGCGTTCGGGCGGCCCTTGGGCTATGCCTGATCGGCCGCCCAGCCCGGCGCGCACGGCGCCCAGCCTGACCCGTGCGTACAGCGTGTTGAGGTCGTCGAACTCTCGGCCCGCATGGGGTGAGAGGAAATGCGAGACCACCGAGTGCGTGCTCCGCGTCGCGGCCGGAACCACTGCGTCCCGGACAGCACCGGCCGATGTCAGCGGGTCCGCCCATCTCTCCGCGGCGTCCAGAGCGGCCAGCAGGTCGGTGGCGTTTCCGAGCGTTCGGTGCCTCGCTGCGAAGACCGCCCGGGACAGGTAGGAGCCGGCCGGTCGCCCGGCGGCGAGCACGGCCAGCATCGCCCGGTTGGCCAGCCACTCGCAGGCCAGCACTGTCACCAGTGGCCGGTCAGGCGGCTCGTTCGGCGGACGCTCGTCGTGGCACGCCGGCCCGACGCCGCACCAGGGGCAGCGGACGGCGCGGAAGCTCATCTGCGGGTCGAGCACCCCCGGCGGCGCCGGGATCGACGGTGGGACGAGCAGCAACGCCCTCGCCTCACGCCGCGCCATCCGTTCGGCGATGGTCGTTTCCTCACGCACCGATGAACTCCAGCCGCCGTGGCCGCGCTGCCGTCCGGCCGTGTTCGACGGCCGCGACGCCCATGTCAATCAGGGCGGCGCGCGAACGCGCGTCCATGCCGGCACGGTCACGGTCGCTGAGACCGGAGGAGACCCACGAGCTGATCGCCTCGTGCAGGATCCAGCCGCCCCTGCCGCCTTCGCCGGCGGCGTCGGCGCCCAGGATGTAGGCCGCCGCCCACAGCTCGCGTGCGTATGACGGCAGATCGCCCGGTGCCGCCCGCAGGATCTGCCGCGGCTCCAGGCCGATCAGCGCCGACCAGTCTGCCCAGTACCAGCCGAACGGATGTTCGACGGGTTCGCCCGGCCGCGACAGTCGTAGGAAGCAGCGCGAGTCGATCAGTTCGACGGCCAAGCCGCCTGGTCGCCTGTCCTGCCCGCCGTCCCAGTGGTGCGGCGCGAGCGGGCGGCCGTCGGCGTAGACCGTGGCGTGGAAGGAACCGGGATGGCCAGCGAGGCTCTGCTCGTCGGCGTGGTCGAGGAGGTGCGGCACCGTCGCGACGGCCGGGATGCCCTGCTCGGCGCAGAACAGCGCGATCATCTCGTCGTCGTCGCGGACGTCGTCACTGATCGGGGCGAGAAATACGGCCAAATCTCTGGCACGGGCCGCGGGCAGCACGAGTCCCTGGGTGGGTATCCACTCGACCCCTGACAGTGGCGCCCACGCGGAGCCGGTGGCCGCCGCCCGCCGTACGAGGTAGGAGTTCTGCGGACTGTTCCAGTTGGAGTAGAGGGCGATAGCGTGCTTGGGGCGGTGCCGGATCGCCGCGAGCAGGTGCTCGGCGAAACCCGGGCTCAGCCGCACATCGTCCTGCAGGACGAGATGGTGGGTGGCCGCGGGAAGACCGGCTGCCCAGGCGCGCTTGGCGGTTCGCAGCGGACTGGGCGGGCTGGCGGGGTCGGGGTCGACGACCACCCGCGCCGACAACGGTGCACACGAGGCCAGCAGTGCGGGGAGACGATCGGCTCGACGTGGATGGTGCATGATCGCGACGCTCAGGCGGACGTCCATGACGGGGCTGTGTACTCCTTGTCGGCATCGATCAGGTCGTCGACCGGGACGAATTTGCACCCTCTGACCATGAGGTTCTCCAGGATCAGCGGCAATGCCTCGACGGTCTGGGTGCGGTCGCCGCCGCCGTCGTGCAGGAGGATGACCGACCCGAAGTCCGTGTCACGGATCACCTGCCGCACGATCGCCGGCGTGCCCGGGAGCGTCCAGTCGCCGGCCTCCACGTCCCAGAGCACGGTGGCCTGCCCGGCTGAGGCCACCGTGCGCAGCACATCGGCGTCGCGGCCGCCGAACGGTGGCCGGAACAGCGTCGGTCGCTCGCCGGTGATGCCGGCCAGGACCGCGGCGGTCTGCTCCACCTGGGCGATGACCTCGACCGGGGTGAGATGTGGCAGGTAGGGATGCGACCAGGTGTGATTGCCCACGCTGTGGCCCTCGTCGGCGATCCGCGCCACCAGTTCGGGGTGAGCTGCGGCGTTCATGCCGAGGCAGAAGAAGGTCGCGGTCACCTCGTAGCGTCGCAGCATGTCGAGCAGGCGCGGCGTGTGATCGGGATGTGGCCCGTCATCGAAGGTGAGGGCCACTACGGGGCGGGCGCGGTCGCCGTGGGTCAGACACCTGCCCTCCGCGATCAGTTCCCGCTCGACGGGAGCTGCCCGTTCGAGATCCTCCTCGATGTGCTCGTCGAGCCCGGTGAGTGTGCCGGAGTCGAGCGTGAGCCGGGTCAATCTCGATCTGTGCGTACGGCCGAGCCCGGCCAGCGCGGCGGGATTGGCCGAGCCGAAGGTGCGTCGAGGCGGCGCCGTTCCCGGATCCGCCCGGTGAACGGACACTCCCGCGGCGGTCAGGTGGCCGTCGATGAGGCCGTTGGTGCTGTCGATGACGCACGTCAGCGGCTCGGCCGCGGCGAAGCGCAGGAGATAGGACACCACCGCGCCGATGCCGCCCGTGCCGAACCGGGCAGGCGGCGCGACGGGGACGCCCGCTCCGTCTACGACGGAGACCTCGTGCCCGTCGCCCTCCCATCCGAGGCCCGCGTACCACATGTCAGCCTTCCCGGATGGGGACGGGCTCCCCGTGCAGGCGAGCCGATGTATAGGCGGCTTCGATGATCTCGGTGGTGGAGATCACGTCGGCCAGAGGCCGCTCCCACGCCGCTGGGCGGCACAGCACCGCGGTGAAGTCGGCGAACAGGCCGGCGAACCACTCTTCGTGGGTGGAACTGCCCGTTGGTGACTCCAGCGCGCGTTCCTCGGTTCCGCCGGGGCCGATCAGCCGTGCCGTGCCATCCGTGATCGTCACTGAGCCGGCCGGGCCGGTCAGGGCGTAGAGGTTGGTGCGCCGCTCGCCCACCCAGCTCAGCTCGATGTCGGCGGTTCCATGCGGGAAGTGCAGCCGCACGTTCATGGCCTCGTCGAGGCCTTCCGTCTGCCAGCGAGCCAGTGCCGACACCTTGGCGGGTGGCTCGCCGAACAACCGCGTGGCCATGTAGACGCAGTGCGAGCCGTGGTCCAGCAGGATCCCGCCACCGGCGATGCGCAGATCGCGCCGCCAGTCGGGCTGGTAGCCGCGGCTTCCTTTGGCGTGCGTCTGCCGCTCGATGCGGATGCGCAGCGCCTGCGGTGTGCCCGCAGTGGCGGCGCATTCGCGGAGCTGCCCCATCATCGGCGAGAACAGGTAGTTGTGCGCCGGGTAGAGCAGCCGCCCCGCCCGCCTGGACGCGGCGGCCATCGCGAGGGCGTCGGCCGTGCGGAAGGCGACGGGTTTCTCACAGATCACATGGCTGCCGGCGTCCAGCGCGGCCATGGTCAGGAGCCGGTGATAGCTGGGAGGGGCGCACACGTCCACGACGTCCGGCCGGTCGGAGCCGGGCAGCGCGGCAAGCTCCGGGTAAGCGCTGACTCCGGCGCTCCTGGCCGCCGCTCGCCTGGCCGGCGACGGATCGACGACGGCGACCACATCCGCGCCTTCGACGCCGGCGTAGGCCGCCAGCCGGGCGGTACCCGCGGTCCCGAAGCCGGCGATGACAACCTTCATCGGGCGCCTCTCGTCAGGGTTGCGCCGATGACGTCGACCGTCTCGCGGGCAAGGTCGGCGTCAACGTTGAGTGGAGGATAGAGCCGCAGCGTGTTGCCGCCGGTCATGACGAGGACGCCGGCTTCGAGCAGCGCCAGGAACGTCTCGCGCAGCACCTCGCCCGACACCGGCTCCTTCGTCGCCTTGTCGGCCACCAGCTCGATGCCGATGGCGAGGCCGAGACCACGTACCTCCCCGACGAGCGGAGCCTCGTCGGCGAGCGGCCGCAGCAGGTCCAGCAACTCGGCGCCGAGCTTGCGCGCGTGCTCGGCCAGGTTCTCCTCGACGAGGACGTCCGCCGTGGTGGCGACGGCCCGGCAGGCCAGGGGGAAAGCGCCGAAGCTCGACGAGCTCGCGCTGGGTTCGGAGAAGGGCGCGGACGCCATGTGAGCCGCGGTGGAGATCACACCCGTGACCGGATACCCGCCGCCCATTCCCTTGCCCACTGTCACGATGTCCGGGGTGACGTCTTCGTGATGGTGGGCCATGGCGGCCCCGGTGCGGCCGAACCCTGTCATCATCTCGTCGACGACGAGCAGGGCGTCGAACTCCTCGGCGACCTCTTTGAGCGCGGCAAGGTAGCCGTCGGGCGGGACCACGTTGCCCGAGCGGCCCTGTACGGGCTCGACCACGATCGCGGCGAGCGCTCCGGTGGATTCGCGTTTGATGACGTCTCGGGCGGCGTCCACGCAGGCCAGCCCGCATGACGGGCTCGTCAGCTGCAGCGGGCAGCGGTAGCAGTTGGCGTACGGCGCGCTGAAGAAGCCGGCGGGCATCGGCCCGAGTCCTTTCCTGGCCCCCGAGGTGAGGGCCAGGCTGCCCAGCGTCTTGCCGTGGAAGCCGCCCCAGAAGGAGAGGAACTCGTGTTTTCCGGTGACCGATTTGGCCAGCCGCAGGCCGGCTTCCACGGCTTCGGTGCCGCCACTGTAGAGCTGGATGCGGTCCAGGGGCGCGCGCAGCAGACGGCGCAGTGCGTTGACCATGTCGAGGCGGGCAGGCGAGCCGAATGCGCCGGTGGGTGTGGTGGCGAGCTGGGCGGCCAGCGCCGCGACGTATCGGGGGTGGGCGTGCCCGATCGAGTTCACGCCTCCGGCGCCCTGAAAGTCGACGATGTCGTGCCTGTCGACGTCAGTGAGCATGGCGCCTTCGGCGCGCTCCACGCACAGCTTCGACCACAGCATCACGGCTTGCAGACCTGGCCCGATGACCTCTTGCTCGTGGGCCCAGTGCGTGTCCGACCTGCTGCGGTCGGCCGTCAGTCCAATTGCCATCTCCAGGCCCTTCCAGGTGTTGACCGGCCCTGTGGGCTTCAGCGTGCTGCCTGGCCCGTCGTGGCATAAGCCACGATCGGCCGGGCGAGCGGGCATACCCGAACGAGCCGATGCCGCGGGAAGCCCGGCCTTCTAGGGTGAGGAGATGGATCATGAGCAGTTGGTCGCTCTGGCCGCGACAGCCGCCGCCGAGGCGGGATCCCTGCTGGTGACGGGTTTCGGCCAGGGCGCCGGTACCCGGGCCAAGAGCGGCAGGCATGACGTGGTGACAGAGGCCGACGCTCGGGCCGAGGCGGTGATCCGTACGGTCCTGGCCGCGTCCTGCCCGGACAGTGCCATCGTCGGCGAGGAGAGCGGCACCAGCGGGGCGGGCGAGGTCGAGTGGCAGGTCGATCCCATCGATGGGACGCACAACTTCGCGCGCGGCCTCGGGTTGTGGGCCATCTCCATCGGGGTGTCGGTGCGCGGTGATCCGGTCGGAGGGGTGGTCTACGACCCGGTGCGCCGCGAGCTGTTCACCGCGGCCGGTGGCGTGCTGCGGGTCAACGGCACACCGGTGTGCCGTTCCGTGGCACCGCCCGATCCGCTGCCCGTCGTGCTGACCGACATCCCGACACCCGGGGTCGGAGATCCTGCGGAGGCGCGGCTGCACACGGAGCTGGTAGAGGCCGCGGACGTGCGCCGGATCGGCTCTTCGGCGCTGGCCCTGGCCTACGTGGCGGCGGGACGGGCGGACATGGCCGCGAACGCCGACGTGTTCGTCTGGGATGTGGCCGCCGGCCGGGCGCTGGTCGTCGCGGCGGGCGGCGGATTCGCCGGGGTGCCAGATGAGCCGGGGACGGAGCGCCGGTCCGGTTTCGTGGCGTGGGGCCCGCTCTTCGCCGCCCAGGGCCGCGACTTGGCGGACCGGCTGGCGGGGTTCGCGGAGCTTACTGTCCGGAACGCGTCAAATGTCTGGCCTTGAGAAACGAGCACTGTATTTGATGAGAGCTATGACAATGACATTTCCGCACCGTACGGCGAACGCACAGATCGACGTCGCGATCCAGGTGGACAGCCTTTTGCTCCACCAGGGTCTGGAGACCATTCTGCGTCGGCTCCCCGTGGTCAACCTCACGGTCCACGGCGCCGATGTCCTGATCACCACCCACCCCCTTCCGGACACCCGTTACGGCGCCGCCAAGGCCCTCGTGCTGCTGGACGAGGCTCAGGTGGCAGGATCGGCGTTCACGCCCTCGGCGCACGCCGATGGCTACCTGATCCTCCAGGAGATCACGGCGGACCTCCTGGGCGACGCCATCCAGCGGGTGACCGCGGGCGAGATGGCCGTCCCGGACAGACTCACCCGGGAACTCATCACCCGTGCCGACACGCTTCAGCGCAGGCCGGTGAGCCTCACCCCTCGCGAGAGCGCCACACTGTCGCTGCTCGCCGACGGCCTGAGCAACAAACAGATCGCCCGCCGCCTGTCGATCTCCGAGCACGGCGCGAAACGGCTGGTGGCGAGCGTGCTGTTGAAGCTGGACTCACCGAACAGGACCGCGGCGGTTGTCGCGGCGATCAAGGCGCGCTTGATCGAACACGCCTGAGACGCGGTAGAAGAGGCCGGAACGTGCGCTCGCGCAGCATCCCCTTCCACAGGCCGACCGCACCCACGACATCGTCCAGCAGATGCGTGGCGACGTACCTGACCGGGTCGAGCGCCGGGCGGCGTTCGACCCACTCGGCCAGCGCCGGCAGAGCCAGCGCGGCCGCGAGCGGCAGGCGCAGCCGGGGCACGGCGAGCGCGGCGGGCAGCATCAGCGGCCACCACACCTGCGCCACGGACGTCCCCACCAGCCGTCCGGCCGCCAGCGTCTCCGTGCCCGCGAGCATCGCCGCTCTTGCGGGCTCGCCGCACACCATCGCAGCCCAGGCCGGGACTCCCGAGCCGGAGGTGTCCAGGGCCGGGATGGCGCCCGGATGTCTCCGGTCGAGGGCGGCCACGGTGGTGCCGTACTCGACGCGACGGGCCAGCCATGCGCGCAGCTGGACCCGATGCCGGTGAGCCACCTTCGCGGCGGGCTCGTAGCGGACCTGCCATCCGGAGGCCGCCAGCCGCCAGACGAAGTCGACGTCCTCGCCGAGCGGAAGCCGTTCGTCGAAGCCGCCACCGGCTGCCGCCCGCCGCACCACCAGCGCCGCTGTCGGCACGTACGGTACGCGACCGTCCGGCCTGACGACCGCGGCGACCTCGCCCATGTCGAGCGACGATCGGGCAGCCTCGTAGCGCGACAGCCAGTCGCGGCCGGTGTCATGGGAGATGATGCGCGGCGCGACTGCCGCCACTTCCGGTGCGGCGAAGTGCGGCAGCAGCCGGTCAAGCCAGCCGGCCTCCGGAACGCAGTCGGAGTCCACGAACGCCGCGTACGGCGTGGCCACGGCGGCCAGCCCGGTGTTCCTGGCCGCGGCGGGCCCGCCCTGCCCGTCGCGGCGCACATAGGCGGCCCCGGCACGTACGGCGACAGCCTCCACGGCGTCCCGGTCCGGCGAACCGTCATCGACGACGATCACCGCGAGCCCGCCCAGTCCCGCCAGGCAGTCCGCCAACTCCAGCACCCGGCCGTGCACCGGGACGACGACGGTGACATCCCCGGTCGTCGGCCCTCCCACGCCCGGTTCGGGCAGCAGCAGCCCGGCCTCCAGCAGGCGCCGGGCGAAGGCCCGGTGCGGGCCGGCGACCCGGTGCCCGGCCTGCCAGCGGGCGACCTCGTCGCGTTGCGCCCGCCCCAGGCGCACCATCCTGGTGGGAAACCCCCCCACCAGCACGCGACCATTGGCGAGGATGCGCGTTTCCGGGGCCATCCGCGGGATCACGTGTACTCTCCCAGCCGTGAAACCGGCACGTCCTCGGAGAGCTGATCGACCAGCAGTCGCTCGCAGCCCCACAGGAACCGCTCCATGACTTCGGACGGCAGGTACATGGTGTCGGCGCACAGCGACAGCAGGGCCGCGCCGGGATGGCCGGGCACGTCGCCCACCTCCATGAAGAACGTGCTGCCCTCCTCGGTGGCGCTGTCGGCCCATCGGAACCGAGACGGGACGCCGCCGCCCTTGGCCGCGGACGGTCCCGAGCCGGTCCGGAAGTCGTTGTAGAAGGAACGCAGCTCGGGGTGGGCGCCCCGCTCCTCCCCGAGCTCGTCGATGATGTCCCACGCCTTGGCGGGGTCGAATCTGCCGTGACGGTAGGCGCGCATGGACGACTTCCAGACCGTCTGGATCACGTCGGAGAAGACCTGGCCTGTCACGGGGATCAGGGCCGGGACGTCCTGCGTGAGCGTGCCGACAGCATGGCGCAGCTCGGCGGGGATCCGGTTTCCCGCCACGAGCAGCAGGCCCACCTCGTGGCGTCCGGTGACCGCGCGAAGCATCGCGGCGGTGGCGGCCAGGGCGATGGTCGAGCTGCCGACGCGATAGCGGGCGGCCAGCGCGTCCAGCGCGGCGCCCACGGCATAGGAGCCCAGGCCGCCCTGCCGGTATCGAGGCTTCTCCGGGGGCGCGGACGCGCGCGGGAAGTTGGCCGAGGGGAAGGCGCGCAGCGTGGAACGGATGTGTGCCAACGCGGCCGTCTCCATCCTGTGCCCGGCGGCCGATCGCTCGACCTCCGCGATCTCTATCGGATGCGCCGCCGACGCGGGGGGGGGGGGAGGGGGGG